>JAGAHV010000302.1:0-28978 GCA_017626895.1 Clostridia bacterium
CAGGCAAAAATCACCACATCCCCCTGCTCCAGATAACGAATCGCATCCCGGCAGGTATATGGCTCGCAGAACCGGTTCATGTCTACCGCAGACAGGACATGCGCCGGGACGCCGTGATGCGTCACCGCATCCTGCATGGCAATACTGTTAATGGCGGTGCCAAGCATGCCCATGTGATCCGCATTGACGGCCGACATCTGTGCCGCAGGCCCCTGACGGCCGCGCCAGATGTTTCCCGCACCAATGACCAGTGCAATCTGGGTACCGGTGGCATGCAGCTCCGCGATAATTCCGGCAACCCGGTTAATCTGTTCAAAATCAAACAGACGTCCATGATCCCCCAACGCCTCACCGCTCAGTTTAATCAGCACACGTTTATACTTCGGCATTGCAGACTCCTCCATTTCACTCACTGTCCCCGCCGTCCTCAGGGACTCCGCCCCGGGGTCCCATCAGGACAGCGTGATGACAGATTTTTAACACTTCTCCGCCTCCCGGCAGATTCCGGTCCGTTTTTGAAAAAAAGGCATGCATGGCATGCCTTTTTTTCATTACTTCTTCATTTTCGCCTGTTCTGCCGCGATATCAGCAGCCAGGTCATCATGACGCTTTTCAAGTCCTTCACCGCGCTCGAAGCGGACAAAACGGACGACATCCATCTTGTCACCCAGAAGTGCCTTCACAGACATATCCGGATCCTTGACGAAGGGCTGCTCAAGCAGGCAGACTTCCTTGTAGTACTTCTCGATGCGGCCTTCCACCATGCGCTCGACGATCTTCTGCGGCTTTCCTTCGTTGAGAGCCTGCTGCGTCAGCACCTCGCGCTCCTTGTCCAGATTGGCGGTCGGAACCTCCTCCCGGCGAACAAACAGCGGGTTGGCTGCAGCAATGTGCAGGGACAGATCATGGCACAGCGCCTTCACTTCATCCGTGACTTCCTCAGCCGTCGCCTCAAGCAGAACGCCGATGCGTCCGCCCATGTGGACATAGGAATCCAGCACACTGTTGTCACTCATGAAACGGGCAAAACGGCGAATGGAAATCTTCTCACCGATGGAAGCGGTTGCCTCGCCGATGAGATCCTGAACCGTCTTGGTTGCATCGTCATAGTACGGCTGATTGAGCATTTCATCAACATTGGCCGGTGCGCAGACAGCCACGTGCTCGGCAAAGTTGCGGCAAAGCTCCTTGAAACGGTCCGTATTGGCCACAAAGTCGGTCTCGCAGTTAACCTCGATCACGACACCCACGCCGCTGTGATTGACATTGGCATAGACCATGCCCTCAGCAGCAATACGGCCGGCTTTCTTGGCAGCCGCAGCGAGTCCCTTCTCACGAAGGAAGTCAATCGCCTTGTCCATATCGCCATCACATTCAACCAGCGCTTTCTTGCAGTCCATCATGCCTGCACCGGTGCGCTCACGGAGTTCCTTAACCAAACCACTGGTAATCGTTGCCATATTCTCATCCTCCTGATTGTCTGTCAGTGTTGAGCGGCATGCAGGTCAGACCTGCATGCCTGTGCTCATCAGATCGCTGCGTCTGCTTCCGGCTCGGACTGCTCGCCCTGCTTGCCCTCAAGAACAGCATCTGCCATCTTGCCGGCAATCAGCTTGACCGCACGAATGGCATCATCATTGCCCGGGATGACATAATCGATTTCATCCGGATCGCAGTTGGTATCAACGATTGCGACAATCGGAATGCCCAGTGCACGAGCCTCTGACACAGCAATATGCTCCTTGCGGGGATCGACCACGAACAGACAGCCGGGGAGATTCTTCATCTCGCGGATGCCGCCCAGGTTCTCCTGCAGCTTCGTGCGCTCATGCTGGAGCTTGATAACCTCTTTCTTCGGCAGAACCTCAAAATCTCCGCGCTCTTCCATCTGATCGATGGCGTTGAGACGACCGATACGGCCCTTGATGGTCCTGAAGTTGGTCAGCATGCCGCCCAGCCAGCGGTTGTTGACATAGAACATGTTGCAGCGCTTTGCCTCTGCCTCAATGGACTCCTGCGCCTGCTTCTTGGTGCCGACAAAGAGAACGCTCTTGCCTTCCATGGCGACGGAACGGATGAATGCATACGCATCATCAATCTTGCGGACGGTCTTCTGCAGATCGATAATATAGATTCCGTTGCGCTCGGTAAAGATGTACGGAGCCATTTTCGGGTTCCAGCGACGCGTCTGGTGACCAAAGTGAACACCAGCCTCAAGCAACTGCTTCATAGAGATAACTGCCATAGGTTTTTTCCTCCTTAATCTATAAACCCTCCCCGCATCTTCTTAGGCAGAGACCCTTTCGGGCAGGAACTGCCAAACAGACCCGGGTGCGTTTTCCGCGATATATTATCACAACCTCATCGGTTTGACAAGGAAAAAATTTTTCGTTTCTTTTCGGACAATCTGCCGTCTTCATTCTGTTACGAATAAAAAAGACATTTTACAATCGAACAATATTGGGGTAAAATACACACATTATTTCTTACAGGGGATTATTCATGAATATCCAGTCTATTGTCATTACCAATGCCATCGGCATTGCACTTATAATCGTTCTGCAGATCTGCAGTCATCTTTCAAGACAGAAACGGTCCATCAGCGACCAGCTGTTTACCGGCATGCTTTTCATTGTGGCCAGCTGCTGCCTCATCGAATCCATCTCGTTTCTGGTTGACGGCATTAATACTGTCCCGGCAAGAATTCTGGGGGAGTTTTCAAATACCTGGTGCTATTTTTTCAACATCTCCTTTTCCTTCCTCTGGTGTCTGTATGTGGACTATCGGCTGTATCACAGCAAAAAGCGGCTTTACACCACCTTCCGTCCACTGCTTATTCTCACCGTCATTCTGCTGGTCATCATCCTCGGAAATCTTTTCGGTCATTATTTGTTCTATTTTGACAAAGATAACGTCTATCACCGCAAGCCTTCGGCTTACCTGTTCTTTGTTCTGCCCGTTGCCTATATTCTCTCGAGCACCGTCAATGTCTTCCTGTGCCGGCGGAAACATACCGTTGACTTTTTCCCCATCTGGGCGTTTCTGACGCCTTTTCTGTTCGGCTGCTTTTTCCAGGCCATGATCTATGGCGTTTCTCTTGCCTGGTGCTCGACAGCCATCGGCCTGACCGCACTTCATATGTGTACCCAGAATGAGCTGGTCTTCAAGGATCCGCTGACGCACATCTTCAACCGGCTCTACCTGAACACGGTTCTGCGCACGGGACAGTGGAATCGCCGCAATCCGTTCAGCGGCATCATGATCGACGTCGATGACTTCAAATACATCAACGACACGTTCGGACACTCCAAAGGCGATCTCGCCCTTTGTGACGTCGCGTCCATTCTGTCCGACAATATTCCCTCCGATGCCGTCTGTATCCGGTTTGCCGGCGATGAGTTTATCCTTCTTCTCCGGACAACGGTACAGTCCCAGATGGAAGAGGTCATGAACTGTATCCAGAATGCCGTCACAGCCTTCAATGCCACCGCCGTCCGTCCCTTTACTCTCTCCCTGTCCATGGGCAGCGGCATTTTCCGCCCGGGTCAGTCCACCCAGGACTCCTTCCTCGAGGAAATTGATAAAAACATGTACATCAACAAGAGCGTCCGGCACGCGAACAACACGCTGCGGGATCGAAGACATCACTGACATGCAAAAAAAGGCCTTGCGGCCTCTTTTTTTATTCCTCTGAATCCTCCGGCACATCCGGCCAGGGATAGTATACGGATTCCTCATAAAGACATTCCGCCTTCCCGTCTGACAGTCTTGAAATTCCTTCAAGAACGGCATCCCTGTCCGATGACCGAAGGAGAAGCGTGGTGACCACACTCGTCTCAAAGGAGGTCTGTTCCACCAGCACCGGTGCCCCTTTCAGGAAATGATCCAGACGCTGCCAGGTGGAATAATCCACTTCCACCAGATACCGGTCCGAAAAGGTCATGGTAATGACCCCGGATGCATCCAGCGCCGTCTTTGAGCCCTGTGCATAGGCACGAACCAGCCCGCCCGCTCCCAGCAGAACCCCTCCGAAATACCGGGTGACCACCACCGCACAGTTGACCACGCCGCGCCGCCGGATGACATCCAGGATCGGCATCCCTGCCGTTCCGCCCGGCTCACCGTCATCACTGTAACGCATGATGCCGCTGTTTTTCCCGATCACATAGGCATAACAGTTGTGTGTGGCATCCCGGTGCATTTTCTGGATCCGCCGGATAAATTCAAGCGCTTCCTCTTCTGTTTCGCAGGGACAGCCGTATCCGATAAAACGCGATTTGTTGATCACAAACTCCGCGTTTCCCTCTTTCAGCAGGGTTTTATACGCTTCCATCGCCGCCATTTGATTCCTCCATAAAAGAAAAATGGCGGCAATGCCGCCAAAATAGTGAGTGAAACCTGTAAGCCGAGTTCTGTAATCGACGGTTATCTATCTGGTCCCGCTGTTGCCAGCGGGCTCTAGCGAAATCCTGAGAACTTGGCGGGCCGCCTCAATCGTTCTTTCGTTTCTTGCTCCGGATGGGGTTTACAGCCGGCATCAGTTACCTGACGCCGGGGTGAGCTCTTACCTCGCCTTTCCACCCTTACATGCCAGGCATGCGGTATATCTCTGTTGCACTTTCCCTGGAGTCGCCTCCGCCGGGTGTTACCCGGCATCCTGCCCTGTGGAGCTCGGACTTTCCTCACACTGACGTGCGCAACCGTCCGGTATCCTCACTGCCGTTATTCTACCCGAAATCCGTCATAAGATCAATCCCCTTTTTTGGGGCTGTCTCTGACCCTCTGCGCAGCTTACCTGACCAGAATGATCCGTCCGCAGTTCTCGCATTCCACAAACGGCTCACCCGTACGGATCTTGTTCATATCCGCTGCCGGCAGCTGCATGTTGCATCCGCCGCACCGGCCATCCCGGATTCGGGTAATGGGCGGCGTCGAATGCCGCTTGATGATCTGATATTTTTCAAGGAGCTGCTTGTCAATTCCAACCGCTTTTTCCGCCACCTTTCCGCGGAGAACTTCCAGCTGCTTGGATGCTTCCTTATACTCCTCGTCGTAAATCGCCTTGATCCGGTCAAACTCCGCCCTGGCCTTTGCCGCGCGAACCCGAACCTCCCGCTGCTGACGGTCTCTGCCTTCCGAATCTTTCCGCAGTTTGGCGATTTCCGCTTCATAATGGGAAATCCTGGAAACCAGCTTTTCCACTGCCGTGACCAGCTCGTGCGCT
This sequence comes from Clostridia bacterium, assembly GCA_017626895.1. GTDB lineage: Bacteria > Bacillota > Clostridia > Christensenellales > Aristaeellaceae > Ventricola. The sequence goes on from JAGAHV010000302.1 coordinate 5,225, forward strand.
TTGCTCTGATCCTCCGGGGGATTCTCAGTCAGCTGCTTTCTGTACTCTTCCACCGATTTATTCAGCCGGCTGACCTCATCCACAAGCGCCTCCACACGGTCGCTCATGACATCGACTTCCCCTTCAATCTTTTTCAGCGCTGCCTGCTGTTCAAGCAGAAAATCACGGTATTTGATCAGTTCTTTCCGGTTGCTGTTATTGCGCATCTCCCGTTCGTACTGTTCCAGTTCCATGTCTGTCTGCTGATATTCCCAGATCATCTCATACTGTTCCAACGTGTTATCCTCCTTAATGAGCCGTAGTTGGTCTTTCGGCTCTGTCGCTTGTTCCAGTGCTCATACTTATCAAACCGACGCCGAAGCGTCGGACCAACTCCTTATTGAGCCGCAGTTGGTCTTTCGGCTCCGCTGCTTGTTCCAGTGCTCATACTTATCAAACCGACGCCGAAGTATCGGACCAACTCTCTGTTTCGCTTGTTCTGCCTCAGCGGCATTCTTTATCGCCGCTCTGCCAGATTTCTGTCTGAGCAGAAGACAGATACGCCGAATTGTAATTCATTCAGCCGTTTTTGTAAAGTCTCCGAAAGGACCGGGCAAATAATCCGTTCGGTCTCATAGTGACCGGCTTCAATCATCAGGCATCCGTCACTGAGTGCATCCAGGGCAACGTTGTGCCTGACCTCGCCCGTCAGGAAGCAGTCTGCCCCCAGCTGCATGGCCTCACGGTACCATTCACTTCCTGAACCGGAGCAGCACCCGAGGGTGTGAACCATCCGGTCCGGATCCCCGTATGTCCTGATCTGTGCATCCAGCTGCTGCCGGACAAATGCACACAGCTCACCAAAGGACACCGGTTCAAGATCGCCCACGCGGAGGCATCCCTCCCCGCGGATATTCACCGCACCGGCCGCACGGATCAGCGTATCATTGACCCCGCCCGACGCCGCGTCCAGATTCGTATGTGCGGCTATATGGGCAATGCCAAAGGCCGCCAGTTTCAGCATCAGACGCCCTTCACGGGTCTCATCCGTCAGCCGGTGAATCGGCTTGAACATGAACGGATGATGGGTCACAATCAGCTGGCAGTCCTTTTCTTTCGCTTCCTCTGCCACGGCATCCGTGATATCCAGCGCCACCAGAATGTTCCGGACCTCCGCGCACTGACTTCCCTGCAGAAGACCGACATTGTCCCATTCCTCTGCCAGTTCAAAAGGGGCAATTTCATTGATGACAGAAACTACCTCCCGGACGGTGCACACTTTCATACCTTTCCTCCGTTTCACTTCGGCTCTGAACCGCCAAGTACACGGTCAATCAAGTCAAGTATCCGGTTCGTTTCCTCGAGGTTCTTCTGGGACCTTGCGGTCGCCGACGCCGCAAGTTTCTCTGCTTTTTTGGCTGTCTGTTCCCGCAGCGACTGAAGGTACAGCCGCTGTCCCATACTCTCAATGCCATTGACCGCCGTGCCCAGCAAAAACCCTTCCGGACCCGAACAGACAGGTGCGTTCCGATCCGCCAGCATCACGACATACCGCCGTCCTCCGGCCTCCGGAAACGCCTCCCGCTTCAGGCCGATTCCCAGACTGCTCAGGCCCTCGCGCAAAGCGGGAACCTCCGTATTCGCCTGCAGGATAAGCCCCGCCGAGCCGATATACTGTTCCCCCTGTCTGAGAATGTCCAGAATCGTCCGTCCGCCCATTCCGGCAATCAGGATCACATCCATCTGCGCCTGTCCGTCCAGTACGGAAAGGCCATCGCCGCAGATGGTCTGTACCTGACGTTCAAGCCCCGCCTGCGACAAAAGAATCCGTGCCTTGGCCAGAGAGGCCTCACTGACATCGCCGGCAATCATGGAAAGCTCCGGCCGCTGCCGGAGAAGATAGGCGGTCACAAAACCATGGTCACAGCCGATATCCGCGGCATGCGGGTGTTCAATCCCTCTCAGCGTCTCAAGCGCCATGTCTGCCGCCGCTCTCAGTCGGGCATCAAGCGGTTTCTTTGAATGTCCCATTCCTGACCCGTCCTTTATCCTTTACTCATTGTACTGATAGTCCTGGAACTGACTGCTCCGGTTGGGCTGACGCAGTTTCCGAAGCGCTTTGGCCTCAATCTGGCGAATCCGTTCCCGTGTCACATGGAAAATCTGTCCGACCTCCTCCAGCGTTCTCGGCCGGCCGTCCTCAAGTCCAAAGCGCAGGATCAGGACTTTTTTCTCCCTTGGCGCCAATGTGTCAAGGACATCCATCAGCCGCTCTCTCATCAGCAGGGCAGCTGCCGCCTCCGCCGGCGAAAGCGTACGGTCATCCTGGATAAAGTCCCCGAGATGAGAATCCTCCTCCTCACCGATCGGCGTCTCTAGGGACACCGGATCCTGGGCGACTTTGATGATTTCCCGGACTTTATCCGGTGTAATTCCCATCACCTCAGCGATTTCCTCCGGCGTGGGTTCCCGGCCGTTTTCCTGAAACAGCTGGCGGCTCACGCGAACCAGCTTGTTGATGGTTTCCACCATATGCACCGGAATCCGGATGGTTCTCGCCTGATCCGCAATCGCTCTGGTAATGGCCTGACGAATCCACCAGGTCGCATACGTTGAGAATTTATATCCTTTGGTATAATCGAATTTTTCAACCGCCTTGATCAGTCCCAGGTTTCCCTCCTGAATCAGATCAAGGAAAAGCATTCCCCGTCCCAGATACCGCTTCGCGTTGGAGACTACCAGACGAAGGTTCGCCTCCGTCAGTTTTTTCTTGGCACGTTCCGCGATTTCTCCGCCAAGTTCCATCTGTTTGGCAATTTCCACTTCTTCCTGTGCGGTAAGAAGCGGAACTTTTCCAATTTCTTTCAGATACATCCTGACGGAATCATCCACATTCACACTGTCGGCAACCGCCAGCTCCGCCTCTGCCGCCGGCTGCTCGGTAAAAGCACCCGTCGACTCATCCTGAGAACTGCTGACAAAGCTGAGTCCCTCCGATTCCAGTGTTTCAAATACAGCATCAATCGCCTCGGCATCAATATCATAATCGACCAGCTGGTTCATGACTTCCTGGTAAGTCAGTTCTTTCTGCTCATTTTTCCCCGAATCAAGAATCCCTCTGACTTTCAGCCGTACCTGTTCACGATTGAGTGCCATCTTCTGTGCCTCCCTTTCCGTGTCAACCTGCTGATTGAGTTACTTGTTTCTTTATGAAGTCATTCCGGTCCAGTTTTCAGATCTTATTCAAGATAATCCTTCAGCTTTCTGCTCCTTGTCGGATGACGCAGTTTTCTGAGTGCTTTCGCTTCAATCTGCCGAATGCGCTCACGCGTCACGTTGAACTCCTGACCCACTTCCTCAAGCGTTCTCTGCCGCCCGTCCTCAAGCCCGAAACGAAGCGTCAGCACCTTTTTCTCCCTGGAGGTCAGCGTATCCAGCACCTCCATCAGTTGTTCACGCATCAGGAGGAACGATGCGGCCTCTGCCGGGGGCAGTGCATCCTCATCCTGGATAAAATCACCCAGATGGGAATCCTCCTCCTCACCGATAGGCGTCTCAAGGGATACCGGTTCCTGGGCAATCTTGATGATCTCCTCTACCTTTTCAGGACTGAGTCCCATCTCCTCCGCAATTTCCTCAGGCGTCGGTTCACGGCCGTTTTCCTGCAGAAGCTGACGGCTGACCCTGACCAGTTTGTTGATGGTTTCCACCATATGCACCGGAATCCGGATGGTCCGTGCCTGATCCGCAATGGCTCTGGTGATGGCCTGGCGAATCCACCAGGTCGCATAGGTGGAAAACTTATATCCTTTTGTATAATCAAATTTCTCCACTGCCTTGATCAGGCCGAGGTTTCCTTCCTGGATGAGATCCAGGAAAAGCATTCCCCGTCCCACATAGCGTTTAGCGATGGAGACAACCAGACGGAGATTGGCCTCCGCCAGCTTCTTTTTCGCCGCCTCCGCTCCGGGACCGCCTCCCTCAATCTGTTTGGCAATGGCCACCTCTTCCTCCGCTGTCAGAAGAGGCACCTTTCCGATCTCCTTCAGATACATCCGGACAGGATCATCCACGCCGACATTCTCCGGAACCGTCAGGTCCTCCTGCTGCGCCGCCTCCGCGGCCTGCTCGGGTTCCTGTGTATTGTTCTGGTTGACCAGACTCAGTCCCTCTGATTCGAGAATGTCAAAAACAGCATCTATGGCCTCTGCATCAATATCCAGTTCTGCAAGCGCATTCATCATATCCTGATAGGTCAGCACGTTGTTTTCACGTTTTGCCTTTTCAAGAATTTCCTTTACCTTTAACTGAACCTGCTCGCGATTGAGTGCCATGCGGTCACCCTTCCTTTCCTGTATCCAAATTGATCAACATTTCGCTTGTCCTGCGAAGCATTTCCTTTCGGGTCTCCTCATCAAGGGAGGGAAGCTGTTCCTTGATCCTCTCCACACGCTGATCCCGTTTCTTGGCCCTGAGTATCTCAAGGCAGTCGTTTATTATCTGCATCTGCTCATCCTCTGAAACCTCCGGAGCGGAATTCAGAATGGCAGCCAGACGTCCCCGTTCATTTTCATCCTCGATTTCCTCAAGGATTCTTGCCGCGCTTTTCCCTGAAAGCAGCATTTCGGCAAAGCGCCTGTTTTCCTCCGACAGGAAATCCTCCGCCCGGATATGCGAAAGACCCGCGCCGGAGGTCAGGCAGGAAAGGAGCTGCCTTTCTGCCGCATCGACGCCCATATCCACGCCCTTTGCCCGGCTTTCAAGAGGTCTTGCTGCCCGGCGAAAAACAGCCTGCTGTTCATTGCTCATCGTCTCCGTGCGCCCGATCTGCGCCAGGAGGACCTCCCGGGTAAATCCGGTCTCAATCATCAGCCGCTGAACATAATTCTCCAGCTCCACCGGTTCTTTCACGCCGGCCAGAAACCGCGCACAGGCAATGGCATACTCCGTTCTGCCTTCCTTGGTGCTCATGTCATGCTTTTCCGCCTCGCGCAGCATCCGGTAGGAAACCGCACTCTCCGGTGCCAGCGTATCCAGTCCCTCGGCACCATAGGCCCGGATATATTCATCCGGATCCATCCCGTTGGGAAAGTCCAGCACTCTGGCCGAAACATGCTCGGCATCAAAAATATCCAGTGCCCGAAGAATGGCATGCTGTCCTGCCGCGTCCCCGTCATAGGAAACCCATATTTCCGGTGCATACCGTTTCAGCATCCGGGCCTGCTCGATGGTCAGGGCCGTTCCCAGGGTGGCCACAACCCCCTGCACCCCCGCCTGAATCATGGTAATGACATCCATGTATCCCTCAGTCAGGATAATCCGCTTCAGGCCGCGCACTTTTTTCAGAAGATTCGCGGCAAAAATCTCATGCCGCTTGTTGTAAACCAGGGTATCCCCGGTATTCATGTACTTTCTCGGATCTTTTCCCAGCGTTCTGCCGCCGAATCCCAGCACCTGGCCGCGGGCATTAATAATAGGAAACATGGCCCGCCCGCGAAACATGTCATAGAGCCGGCCCTCACGGCTTACCAAGGATATGCCCGCATCCTGCAGTTCCCGGTCCGTAAACCCTTTTTCCCTCATGGCCCGGGTTCCGGCATCCCAGTCAGAGGGGGATGCCCCCAGTCCGAATTTGCGGATGGTCCGGTCCGTCAGCGCGCGCCCATGGAAATAGTTCAGCACCTCCGCGTTCTGCGGTTCCCAGAGCTGCTGATGAAGAAACCGGGCATATTCCCGGTTCAGTTCATAAATCCGTTCCCGCTGTCCCTTGATTTCAGGCTTTTCCCGCTCCCGGTTGAAATTCTCCGGCAGCGGAATATGCGCCTCATCCGCCAGAAAGGCAACCGCTTCCTTAAACTCCATGTGCTCCATTTCCATGAGGAAATTAATGGCGCCCCCGGAAGCGTGACACCCAAAGCAGTAATACATCTGCATCTGCGGGTTGACGGTAAAGGAAGCGGACTTTTCCATGTGGAAAGGACACAGTCCCCAGTACCGATTTCCGCGTTTGGTCAGCTGAACATGGCGGGAGACAACCTGGACAATGTCCGTCCGGTCGACAAGATCATCCAGCCAGGCCCGTGAAAAAGCCACGTTCCCACCCCTTTCCAGAAAGCATGTATTTGTGTTAATTTACCGCCTGAAAGTGGTTTCCTGTCAAATTCGAAAAATGTTTTCCCAAAATTCAGGCATTTCCAGCCTGAAAAAAGCAGGTCAGAAAACGCTGACCTGCGGCTTCCATGAGATAAAACCGGGATGTTCTGGCCCTGTTTTATCCGTATCCTGTTGGGTTGACCCTCATTCCTTAAAAAACGGAGGAATGTAGAGATGTTCATATATGCGGATGGCATAGCGGTCTGTCATCCCCGCCACAAAATCGGTGGCTGCCCGTTCCGTTCCTTCCTTGTATGCAATCACCAGGTATTCATTGGGCATTTCCGCCGGATGATCCCGGAAATAGGTAAACAGTTCCGATACAATGTGTTCCGTCTTTCGGATTTCTCCCTCCGCCCAGTCTCTTGAATAGACATAGCGGAACAGATACTCCCGCAGTTCCAGAAGCGCCGACCAGGCATCCTCTTCCATGCGTACCTCAGGCCGGTCCTGGGAAAAGCGCACGATACTGCCGATCATTTCGCTGATCCGCTCGCCGTGACTGTGTCCCAGCCGGTTCACGGCGGCTCTTGGCAGGTTATCCTCGGTCAGAAGCCCGGCCCGGACGGCGTCATCTATGTCATGATTGACATAGGCGATCCGGTCAGCCAGATGAACGCAGCACCCCTCCAGCGTGATGGGCTGCACCTTGCCGCTGTGATGTTCAATGCCGTTAATCACCTCATACGTCAGATTGAGCCCGGCACCATCCCGTTCAAGAACCTCAACCACCCGCCGGCTCTGTTCCCGATGCTCAAACCCCATATCCAGCAGTTTCCTCAGTGCAAACTCTCCCGCATGCCCGAAAGGCGTATGTCCCAGATCATGCCCAAGGGCAATCGCCTCGGCCAGATCCTCATTGAGCCGCAGCGCCCGGGCAATGGTTCTGGCGACCTGGTTGACCTCAAGCGTATGCGTCAGCCTCGTCCGGTAATGATCGCCCTGAGGAGACAGGAATACCTGGGTCTTGCCCTTCAGCCGGCGGAATGCCTTGCAGTGCAGAATCCGGTCCCGGTCCCGCTGATATTCCGTCCGGAGATCATCCGGTGAAAGTGCATGCGCCCTGCCGCGGGTTCCCGCGCTTCTCTGTGCCAGAGGGGAAAGCATTTCATTTTCCCTTTTTTCCAGCATCGCCCGAACACTCACCCCAGATCCCTCCCGTCTCCGCTCAATTCGCTCCGGTCCCATTCACAGGTTCTGCCGGCATGGTAATGAAACACCACCGCATCTCCGCTGCGCACCCGGATCTCTCCTGTTTTTGCCGTGAGCACATTCGATATTCCCTGTGTATTCTCAGCCTTCAGTTCCGCCTCCTGCAGCGGATACAGAAATCCCTCAAGCGATACGCCTGAAATGTCTCCCATGGGAATGAGCGACACCGTATCACCCTTTTCCCCTTCAATCCGCAGCAAGTTTCTGACCGCCTCAACCGTTACACCCTCGTCTGCGATCCGGGCACGAACCCCGCGGTGGGCGGCATACAGAAGCAGCGAAATATTTCCCAGCGCATGATCCAGCCGTCCCCCCATTGCCCCCAGGATCAGGATATCGGTTGTCCCCCGGCCAATGGCGGTCTTCAGGGCATCCTGGCCATCCGTATCATCCTTCATACAGGGCAGGCGGCGCTCGGGAACCATCTTTTCAAAGGCCCTCAGAATCTCCGGCTGAACCGAATCCATATCGCCCAGAAGGAGGTCCGGGACAATCCCGGCGGCATGGAAGGCCTCAAGCCCTCTGTCCGCCGCAATCCGCAGATCCGCGCCGGCCGACAGCCGACTCAGGAGCGTGGCCGCAGGCAGCTTACCGCCGAGTACGATCAAAGTGCGCATCACAAGCCTCTTTCATCTCCCGGATCACCGTCTCAGGATCCGGCTCTCCGTAAAGTCCCGTCCCCATGACCAGAATATCCGCGCCGGCCCTGAGAATGCGTTCCGCATTGTCACGCTTGATTCCGCCATCCACCTCAATGGGAATGCGGCGCCCGGTTTTTTCAATCATTTCTCTGACCACGGCAACCTTTTCAACGCAGTCCTCACGAATTTTCTGCCCGCCGAATCCCGGCTGCACCAGCATGATCAGAACCATGTCGCAGTACGGAAGCAGCGGACGCAGAACCTCCGCACCGGTTTCCGGATTCAGACTGACACAGGTTCTGATCCCCCTGGCATGAATGGCATTGAGAACGGCCGGGAGATCCCCTTCAATCTCTGCATGGACGGTGATGTTGTCCGCTCCGGCGCTGGCATAGGCATCCAGATAGCGAAGCGGATCGGAAAGCATCAGATGAACATCCAGAATGCAGCGGGTAATCGGACGTATCGCAGAAACAAAAGCAGGGCCAAAGGCGATATTGGGAACAAAGTGGCCATCCATCTGATCAAAATGGATAATCCGCAGTCCCCATTTTTCGGCCAGCCGTACATCTTCTTCCAGATTAAGCAGATCTGCGCCAAGCAGTGATGCAGCAATTTCCATTATCGATAACGCTCCTTCCACGTTTCCCGTACTTCCCCAAGAAGCACCCGGTAACGCTCATAACGTATCCGGCTTAATCTTCCCTCGTCCACAGCAGCCCGGACAGCACATCCGGGTTCACGGTCATGCATGCATGGCCGAAACCGGCATTCACCTGCCAGGGTCTCGTATTCCGGGTAAAAACCAGGCATTTCAGTCGGATCAAGTTCCAGAACATCCAGCAGGGAAAACCCTGGCGTATCAATAATCCGAAGCTTTCCCGCCGTCATCAGTTCCGCCCGCCGGGTCGTATGCCGCCCGCGTTCGGTTTTCCGGCTGAGTTCGCCGGTTTCCAGAGAAAAATCACACAGCGCATTCAGAAGGCTGCTCTTTCCAACGGCAGACTGCCCCGCAAAACAGGCGATCTGCCCTTCCAGGGCCTGACGCAGCAGATCGATTCCGGTCCCCTCCATGGCAGAGGTTTCATACACCCTGAGCGGGCTTCCCGAATATTCCTCCCGGATCCGGCCGGCCATTGACCCGTCCAGGTCCTGTTTGTTCACGATCAGAATCGGCTGCACCTGCGAAGCGGCGGCATAAAGCAGCAGCCGCTCAATCAGCTGCATGTCCGGTTCGGGTACAGGGGCAATGACCAGCGCCAGTGTATCGACATTGGCCACTGCGGGACGGGGCAGTGCATTCTTTCGCGGCTGGATTTCCTCAATCCACCCGTCCGTGTCCTCCCCGGGCGTAAAGCGAACCCGGTCCCCCGGAAGCGGTGCAGCCACTTTCCGCAGCTTCTTCTGTGCCCGGCAGGTATACACCATACCATCATCCGTCCCGATCCGGTAAAAACTTCCGATTCCCTGTAAAACCGTTCCTTCCATCTTCAGACCACGCTCAGCGCAGCACCGCGCTTGCCTCTCTTTTCAGTTCTCCGTTGATATACAGACGATAACTCTTGAGACCACTGGTTTCACTGAGCAGATCGACGCTGATGATGTCGTTCGTCTTCTCCATTTCATACATATCGTATTCCTCACCGTCGGACTCAATCAGTGTCACCCGGATCATGGCACCATCCTCTGTCCCCGAAAGATCCAGATCCACCACACAGGTATACTGCCGCCATTCGTACTGTCCAACAACAAGATCCACAATGGTGCCCGGCAACACATGCTGATTCATCGCCAGCGACTGGGCGGTCACAATTCCGTCCTGCTTGGAATCCTCTATCGGCACCGTCTCCGTCTGGCCCATCGTCAGGCCTGCCTGGAGAATCCGCTTCTCTGCCTCCGCCAGGGGGATTCCCCGCAGCTCGGGAATAATGGCCTCACCGCCTGAAACGACCAGCGTCACGCTGGTGCCCCGGCTGATCTTCTCCCCGGCCAGCGGCCACTGTTCAATGACACGCCCTTTGATATACGAACTCGGCACGATTTTCTGGGTAACCTCTCCCAGTTCCTGTGCCTTGCAGATATCAAGCGCCTCCGCCTGGGTAAACCTTGTCAGTGAGGGCATATACTCCTCTGCCGGCCCCTGCGATACCTCAAGGGTGACGGTTGATCCTCTGGACACCCCTGTATTGACCGCCGGGCTCTGCCGGACCACATAATTTTTCTGTAAGTCAGATTCGACATATTCCGGGGCCGCAATGAGGCCAAGACGCCCCAGCTGATCCACCGCCACCGTCACATCGACCCCTGTCACATCCGGAATATAGGTAATCAGAAACATCGTCCGGTAAAGCTGGAAACCGGTCAGGCCAATGGCCGCCACGAGGAAAACAATCATGGCAATCAGAATCGGCGAAAGGGTTTTCTTTGGTTTTCTCTCTTCCTTTTTCTCCAGTTCCCTGTGCGGATCCAGCAGGAATTCCCCGTCCGGATGCCGCAGCCCGCGCTTCAGATCGCGAATCATGTCCTCCGCGGAACTGTATCGGTATTTGAGCTGTTTTTCAAGCGCCCGGTGCAGGATTTTTGCCGTTGCCGGCGAAACCGGCGCCAGGTCCGTAATCGGTTCCGGCTCTTTCATCAGATGCATCATGGCCACGGCAACCGCTGACTCACCGTTAAACGGAACCCTGCCTGCCAGCATCTCATACAGAATGATCCCCACGGAGTAGATATCGCTGGCCGCCGATGCTTTCATTCCTTTCGCCTGTTCCGGGCTGAAATAATGAACCGAGCCGATGACCGTTCCGTCATCTGTCAGCGTATCCGATGTGACCACGCCGGCGATCCCAAAGTCCATGACCTTGAGAACCCCTTCCTTGGTGATCAGGATGTTCTCCGGTTTGATATCACGATGCACAATGCCGTTTTTATGGGCATGAGCCAGTGCGCCCAGAATCTGCAGCGCATAATGGACCGCATCCTCTTCCGGAAGCTGTCCCTTTTCCCGGATGATTTCCTTGAGCGTCCGGCCATCCACATATTCCATGGAGATATAGGAAATGCCTGCTGCCGTTCCGGATGCAACCAGATTGACGATATTGGGATGGCTGAGCTTCTTGTAAACCTCCGCTTCCCGCTCAATTCGCTCCTTGTACTCTTTTTCTTTTTCGTATTCCTCGCGAAGAACCTTCACGGCGACGATCTGGTGCGTTTTCAAGTCAAATGCGCGATAGACGATGGACATTCCACCTGAACCGATTACCTGTTCAATCCGGAAGCGGCGGCTGACGATTTTTCCAATCAGCCTTGATTCCATGCGTCATCCTCCCCACCGCATATAATGAAGGTGATGTTGTCCGTTCCGCCGGCATCGAGCGCTGCCTGCATGAGCTTGTCTGCCCACTCCTCAGGCGTTCCGGCGGACATTATCTCCTCCATCGTCCGATCCGGCACCATTCCGTGCAGACCGTCTGTGCACAGAAGCCAGAAATCGGATTCTTTCCGGTTTATGATCAGGATATCCGGTTCATTGTACCCATCTGTTCCCAGTGCCCGCGTAATAATATTCCGCCGGGGATGGACCCTTGCCTCCTCTTCCGTGATGATTCCGCCGCGAACCAGTTCAGCAACCAGGGAATGATCCCGTGTAATCTGTTCCAGATGGCCATTGCGGAACCGGTAGATCCGGCTGTCGCCCACATGCGCAATAAAGACATAGCGGCCGTTCTCCTCAAGGGCGGAGAGGGTGGTTCCCATTCCGGCACATTCCGGATGGATCTGGGCATGACCGGCAATAATCTGATTGGCATCCCTGACCATATTCTCAAGATCCAGGACTTCCCGCACGCCGTCTCTGACAGGCATTTTCCTGACCGCTTCAATCGCCAGACCGCTGGCGACCTCCCCGGCCAGATGACCGCCCATGCCGTCCGCAACCGCGAATACGCCCTTCTTCTCATCCATCCAGGCAGCATCTTCATTGCCTTTCCGGACAAGGCCAATGTCCGTTCGAAGGATTCCTCTCATGCCTGTTCCTCCCCGGTTACCCGATTCTCTCCGCTCTGTTTCAGATAATGCCGTCTCAGCTGACCGCACGCACCGTCAATATCATCGCCCATTTCGCGTCTTCTCGTTACAGAAATCCCTGCCTCCTCCAGCGCCTGCCGGAAACGATCGATTTCCTTTTCGCTGACCCCTTTAAGACCGCGTTCCGGCACATCATTCAGCGGAATCAGATTCACATGACACTGAAGATTCCGCAGCTTTCCGGCCAGCGCCCGCGCATGCTCGGGGAGACTGTTGACCCCGTGAATCAGGGCATACTCAAAAATGACCCGTCTTCCGGTCTTTTTCACATAGTTCCGGCAGGCCCCAAGCACCTCATCCATGCTGTAGCGGTTCGCTACCGGCATCAGGGAACGGCGAATTTCATCATCCGGCGCATGCAGCGAAAGAGACAGCGTCACAGGCAGATTTTCCTCCGCAAAGGCCAGCATCTGCGGAACCAGACCACAGGTGGACAGGGACACGGAACGCATCCCGATGCAGACCCCGTCCGGATGATGCAGAAGACGCAGAAAACGCACAACATTGTCATAATTGTCAAGCGGTTCCCCGCTTCCCATCAGCACAACATTTCCTACGCGTTCCCCGTCATCTGCCAGCTTCCGGTTTGCGCACAGAATCTGCCCCAGCATTTCCCCTGCCGTCAGATTCCGCACGCATCCCTCCAGGGTGGAGGCACAAAACCGGCAGCCCATGCGGCAGCCAACCTGTGTGGACAGACAAAGTGTATTGCCGTAATGATACCGCATGAGAACCCCCTCAATGAGGTTTCCGTCCTCAAGTGCATAAAGGAATTTTCTCGTCCCGTCCAGCTTTGATACCTTTTCTTCCAGAATCCTCACCGGATTTGTCAGAAAGTTTTCTGCAATCCGTGTCCGCAGACCGGCCGGAAGGTTGCGCATCTCCTCCGGGGCAACCCCTTTATGCAGCCATCCGAAAAGCTGTTTGGCCCGAAACTTCGGTTCTCCCAACTCCGACAATACCTGTTCCAGTTCATCCGGATTCAGAGAAAGCAGATCCACCTTGTCCAAAATAAAATCTCCTTTTCATGTCTCAGACCTGGTCATTCGCCAGAGCAGCGATGCATTTGGCCATGCCTTGCAGACTGTCGCTGCGCGACAGGGCCATTTTCATGTCTCAGACCTGGTCATTTGCCAGAGCAACTTTTAACACAGATTCGGCTGACTGTCGCTCGCGACAAGGCCTTTCTTTATCCCTTCGTACGCTTCATGCGGCAGATATAAAATCCGTCCATATTATCCCGGCCGGCCAACATCTGCACGCCATGTGCACCCTCCAGCCCGCGCAAAGACTCCGGCAGCAGCTCGCCAAGCGGTTCAACGGTATACCGCTTATCCCGCTCAAGGAACGCCTCAATCTGCCGTTCATTCTCCTCCGGGAAAATGGAACAGGTGGAATAGACCAGTGTTCCGCCGGGCTTGACCATATCCGCCACTGAATCAAGAATCGCCCGCTGGATATTGACAAGCGCCTGTGTTCCCTCCGGTGTAATCCGGTATTTCAGGTCCGGCTTGATATGCATCACTCCGCTGCCCGAACACGGCGCATCGATCAGGGCTGCATCCAGGGAGCCAGCCATCTCAGGCCGCTCCACCTGGGCATCCCGCATCATCGGACGAACATTTTCCAGATGCAGCCGGGTCGCTGTTCCCCGGATAAGATCTACCCGGTGCGGATGGGTGTCCCATGCATAGACGCGTCCGGTATCCTGCATCATCTCACTGATCAGAGCCGTCTTGCCGCCGGGCGCCGCGCAGGCATCCAGAACCGTCTGTCCGGGCTTTGCACCGACCGCCCGTGCTGCCAGCACGGAACTCTCTCCCTGAATCGTAAACAGTCCGTTCTGATAGGCCCGGGTCCGTGTCAGATCTCCGGCATCAAATACCCTGAACGTGCCCTCCACCAGGCCGGGCTCAAATGTCATTTTTTCCTCTTCCAGAACACGCCTGAGCCGCGGCAGATCACAGCGAAGCAGATTCGGACGAATGGATTCATACGGCACGGCATGCCTGTATTCGATAATCTCCTTCGCGCCCTCTTCGCCGAAACGCTCAATCAGCATCCGGCACAGTCCTTCCGGACAGCTCTTCATCACGGACAGATAGCGGATCGGATCCTCCGCCGGGTCCGGCCAGCGGATCTCCTCACGGTTCCGGATCAGTCCCCTGAGAACCGCATTGACCACACCGGTCAGTCCTTCCATTCCCATGCTGCGCGTCAGCTTGACCGACGAATCCGTGGCAGCCATGTCCGGAACTCTGTCCATATAAAACAGCTGATAGGCACCCAGCCGGAGAATTTCCCTGGCCGTCGGGTCCAGCTCTTCCGGTTTCTCAAGAAGCTGATCCATCCGGTAATCCAGCGTAATCCGGTTCTCAATCGTCCCGTACACCAGCCGCGTGACAAATGCCGAATCACGGGCATCAAGATTTGCCTGACGCAGCCGCTTTTCCAGTGCCAGCTGCGCATAGGCATCCCGCTGAGAGACATCCAGAAGCGTCTCAAGGGCAACGCGTCTTGACATCAGTCCATCCGAGCCGCCGGCCTCACTGCTTCTCCGGTCTGCATTCACGGATCTGTCCGGACGCCTGTCGTCCTTCTTCCATTCCGGACGCGCAGAACGCTCGCCATCCTTCTTCCATTCCGGACGCGCGGAACGCTCTCCGTCTTTCTTCCATTCCGGACGAGCAGAACGCTCACCATCTTTCTTCCATTCCGGACGCGCGGAACGCTCTCCGTCTTTCTTCCATTCCGGACGCGCGGAACGTTCCCCGTCTTTTTTCCATTCCGGACGGCCGGAGCGGCCATGATCCTTTCCGGTACCGGAAGAACCGAACGAATGTCTGTTTCTGTTTCCACCGGAACGATTTTCATTCCGTCCGGAAGCATTCCCGAACCCGTTTCGCCCGCCGGAACGAGATGAACCAAAGCCTTTTCTGCCCGTCTCCGCATGTCCCTCGTGTTTCTCGCCGGACCCGTTGCCGGTCCTATTCAGGTTTTCCTGATCATTCGGCATGCTGATTTCCCAAAACCTTTCCTGTTTCTATCCGATGTCCTCTCAGATATTCCCGGGCGGACATCATTCTTGACCCCGGTACCTGAATCTCTGTCAGTTCAACTGCCCCGTCTTTGCAGGCGACAGTCAGTCCGGAAACCGCATCGGCTGCCAGAATCAGTCCCGGTGTTCCGCTGCCCGGGCAGCCTGTCGCTGAACCTACTTTAATCACATTCCCGTCAAGGGTGGTATATGCCCCCGGCCACGGCGAAAGACCTCTGACCTGCCGGTCCAGTTCTGCCGCTGTCTTTGAAAAATCCAGCAGCCCCAGTTCACGGGTCAGCTTCGGCTCTGTGGTCGCCTGAGCACTTTCCTGCGGAATCCGCTTCAGCGTTCCGGCTTTCAGCTGTTCAATGGTCTCTGTCAGAAGGTCAGCCCCCACCTGGGCCAGCCGGTCCGTCATCGTCCCGGCCGTATCCTCCGGACCAATGGGCACCTCCCGCATCAGCAGGATATCACCGGTATCCATGCCGACATCCGTCATCATCGTCGTCACGCCGGTCACCTGGTCTCCCATGAGGATGCTCCAGTGGACCGGAGCACTGCCTCTGTGTCTTGGCAGAAGGGAGGCATGCACATTGATGGTTCCCAGCCGCGGGACCGCCAGATTGTCAGCAGAAAGCAGCTGGCCAAAGGCCGCCGTCACACAGAGGTCCGGTTCAAATTCCCTGAGTTTTGCCAGTCCCTCGGGGGATTTGATTTTCTCCGGCTGATAAACCGGAATCCCCGCCGCTTCCGCCACCACTTTCACCGGGCACGGACACAGTTTATGTCCCCGCCCTTTGGGCCTGTCCGGCTGACAGATGACCCCGACCACATTCTCCGTCCGGATCAGTGCCTCAAGCGACGGAACGGCAAAATCCGGCGTTCCCATAAATACGATTCTCATTTTTCCTGTTTCCCGTCCGTGTTCTCCGGTTCTTCCTCATCTGCCGTTTCCAGCTCATCATCATAGACCTCTCTGTCCATGATATCCACATACAGCTGTCCCTCCAGGTGGTCGGTCTCATGCATAATGCATCTGGCCAGAAGTTCCTCTGCCTCAAGCTCCTTCCATTCACCGTTCCGGTCCTGAAACCGGACCTTGACATGCATGGGACGCGTCACCAGGCCATGACGCCCGGGGACGGAAAGGCATCCCTCCACACCAGTCTGTTCGCCGGAGGTTTCCAGAATCTCAGGATTGATCATTTCAATCAGCCCGGTTCCGCAGTCCATCACGACGACTCTGCGCAGAACGGCAACCTGAGGGGCTGCCAGTCCGACACCGTTGAGAGAGCGCATGGTCTCTGCCATATCATCCAGAAGGGTATGCAGCCGGTCATCAAATTTGGTCACCGGCCGGCTCTTTTTTCTGAGCATCTGATCCTCTATATAAACAACTTTCCTTAATGCCATGTTGATTTCTTCCTTTCTCACGCAGCGCCTGTAACATACAGGCATTCATTCACAGCGTAATTATACATGTTTTTTCTGCCTTTTAAAACCCCTTTCGCCGATTTTATCATCTCCCTGATCATGCTGATACTACTTGCCCGGTGAACAGCGGAATGATAGAATAACCCCAACAAACATCCGGTCAGCTTTTCTTACTCAGGAAGGAGTGGGCCTGCCGCCACAGCGGCAGTTTGTCAAATATGAGCACCGAAAAACAGCGGTGCCTAAAGACCAAGTCACTGCTCAAAAAGGAGCGGCCCTGTCGCGAAGCGACAGTAAGTCAAATTTGGGCCAAAACATAACTGGTCCTGCTAAAGACCAACACTGAGGCCCACAAAGGAGTTCCTATGCACAAGCCATTCTCAATTTCCCGTCTGTTTGCCCGGTTCACGGCCGTACTGGCAGGCATCTTTCTTCTTTTTCTGACCGCCGCATCGGCCATCAGCACCTGCACCATGCGCGGGGACTATCTGGAGAAAACCTTCTTTGTTTCCTCCCCGGTTCTCCCCAAGATCATCCTGCTTTGTCTCTGCGCACTCATCCTGCGCATCCCTGCCGTCCGGAAATTCCTCGGTTCAGCTCCCGAACAGTCCCGGCTTATCAGGCGTCGTCGGATCCTGACACTGACGCTTTTCCTCTTTTCCGCCTGCTGGGTGCTCATCACCCAGCCCACCGTCATCTCCGATCAGGAGGATATCCAGGTGGCGGCAGAACAGCTGAATTACGGCGATCTTTCCTGCCTCCGGCAGGGCGGATATCTGGCCAGATACCCGAACCAGACCGGGGCCATTCTGGTCAGTGCACTGATTCAGCGCCTCATCGGCCGTGACAACTACCTGGTCTTCCAGCTCATCAATGCGCTGCTGGCGGCCCTCAGCTACTTTATCCTCATGCGTCTGTGTGAGGAGGAAGGTCTTTCCATTAAAAATCCGTCCCTCCTCTTTGGCGCGGCGCTTCTCTTTTTCCCGTTTCTCCTGTACGCCACTTTCGTTTATGCCACAATCCCCTCGTTTTTTCTGGCTCTCCTCGCTTACAGGAGGATCCGCGCCTATGAAACATCGCCCTCTTTCCTCCGGGCGCTTTCCGCCGGCCTGCTGATGGCGCTGGCCGTCTTTCTCAAGCAGAACTCCCTGATTTTCCTGATCGCAGCTGTCCTGTATTCTCTGTTCAGTGCTTTCCGCTCCGGTCTCTCCCGTCTCACGCTCACGGCTTCCCTGATCCTTTTCACGGCACTTGCCCTGTTTTTGCCCCGGGCGCTTCTGGAGCGTGCCACCGGGCTTTCCATTCCGGACGGCATCTCCCCCTATTCCTACCTGGCCATGGGCCTCAAGGACGGGGGCGCTGCCCCGGGATGGTACAATTCGTATATCAACGCGGTCTATGGGGAGGGCGATGTCGACGCCGCGCAGCAGAAAACCATTGCCCTTCAGGCGATCCGTGAGCGCCTGGGTGAATTTCAGCGAAATCCCCTGGACGCTGTCCGTTTTTACGTTCAGAAAAATGCCAGTCAGTGGAATAATCCCACGTTTGAATCCCTGTGGATCACTCAGGTGCGCGGTTCCAATATCCGGCCGGCTGACTGGGTCCGGCGGCTGATTCGCCCGACAGGCGTGGATTTCCTGACAAAACTCCTGAATCCGATTCAGTTTCTTCTCCTCCTTTTGGCCTTTCTGTCTCTGTTTCAATCCCCGCCGGATCCCAAAACCCCCGCTTTTCTCCTCCTGGTCACCTTTGTGGGCGGTTTCCTCTTCCACACTTTCTGGGAGGCAAAATGCCAGTATACCTTTCCCTATTTTGTGCTTCTCCTGCCTTTTTCCATCAGCGGGCTGCGCACCCTGTCAGATTTTGTCACAGAGCCCCGCACCTTCCTGTGTTCACTTTCCGCCGGCAGGCGTGTCCTCCTCCTGCTCTCCCTGATTCTTCTCCTGTTCCTGTCCGTTCTGCTGGCCATGTCCGGATTCCTGACCTGTGACAATGCCGCTTATTCGGACTACCTTCGTCAGCTCCGCATAAGCGGCTGAAACGCAAAAAAGACTGTGCCATGCACAGTCTTTTTGTAAATTCAAATGCCTTTAGCCGTGCTCCTGTCCTTCATGGCTTAATCAGTTCGGTACTTTGCCAGTACCCGATCCATGCTGGCCACGAGGTTCTTCTTTTCTCTGGTCAGCTCACGAATGGTATTCTCAAGACTTGTAATGCGGTCTAACTGAGCTTTTAAGCGCTGTTCGTACGATTCTGTCAGTTCCTTTATCACAGCATCTGAATCGCTGCCATTGGCTGTTTTCTTGTCAACAGCCCTTTTTTTGTTTCTTCCGGGAGTACCTTTTGTCGGTACAACATAACCATTTTCGTCTAGTTTTCCAATAAGCTTTCGGCGTGTTTTCCTGGTATTAGTCTCCGGATCTAAATAGCTTTCACTCGAATAAACGTAAATAATCCCGCTTCGAGGATCTCGACAGTGTACCTCACCCATGTGCTGCTCCTTTATAAAGAACTGTATTATTATCAAAATCCATTTCTATATAAAAATCTATTATAGATTTGTTGCATATACATACAGTCTCACATTTTGAAATTATCCTCAAAACACTTGCTGTCCACGCGTCTATTTATCTGTTCTCAATAACTGTTCCGCCCAGCAGCGGCAGCCTGCAGGAAAACAGCACCCTGTTGATCTCCATCAGGCTGTAGTTCTGTTCATGGATGAACGCCACGAAAATCCTGTCTCTTTCGTCCGTTTTGCTAAGCGATTTTCCGGCCCGGGCAAGCAGTTCCCTTGTCTCCTCCAGATTCAATTCCAGCGCCATAGCCAGTGCCAGAATCACATTTTTCCCTGGACGATAATTCTGGCCACACCGGATTTTGGAGAACAGTCTGCGATCCACGTTGGCCCGTTTGTATACCTGCGGATCTTTCATTCCCCGCTCATCCACCAGATGAAGCAGATATCCCCGAAACGATTCCTGCCATTGTCTTTTCGTCAGGTCACGGCTGCCGGCCGGATCATCCGCCGCCCCGCCGTCTTTCTCCCATCCTTCGGTCAGAGAGTATGGGTTAATCTCTTTAATACCGGACGCAGCCGTTTCCGCTTTTTCCCGTATCCAGATCCGGATACAGGGCAGACGCGCCTCCTCCGCGTGTTCCGCCGCTTCAAGCAGTTCCCTGAACTGCTCCTCCTCAACTGCCTCCCGAAGCCTCACCGAAATCATCCCGGCGCCCAGACGCATCGCTTTTCGGAGCAGTGCTTCCGCACTTTCCGCCTCCCGGACCACGGCGTCTCTTCCGGCCTTTACAATGAGCTGCCATTTCCCGCTGCCGGCAGCCTTTGCCCACAGCTGAAAACGTCCCGTGATTCTCTCCGCAGAACTGAACGTAACGGTAACAGGCATCCTTTTTCACCCTTCCCTCCGCCGGAAAGTGCTCCGCCTCAGAACGGCAAAGCGATTTTACCCGACTTTCTTCTCGATCAGATCAACCATCTCTCCAACATTCTTGAGGCTTCCGATCTGTCCCATGTTGAACTTGATCCCGAAGGCATTTTCCACGGCAACCATCAGGTTGATGTGTTCAAGGGAATCCCAGTCCTCGATGTCATTTGCGGTTGTCTCATCGCTTACATGGATGCTCTCATCATCAAATACATCCTGAAAAACCTCATCCAGTTTCCGATAAATGTCTGCTCTCGTCATGTCTGTTTTCTCCTTTTCTGATTCCAATCATTCAGGCCTGATCTGTTTCAATGCGGATGACATCCTGCCGTGCCTCCGGCCGCTCCGGAATCACATATTCCCAGAGCGTACTCCCGTCTGCATCCTCCCGAATCTTTGTAAAGCCCTGATGCGCATAAAAGTCACGGACCATTCCGTTCTTTGCCGTCGGATAGTAGTACCCCAGGACCCGGCGGATGCCCCTGTCCCGGCATTTTATGAACAGGACATCCATCATGGCCGTCTCCATCTCTCTTTTCAGCACCCGGCAGCTCATCAGCCAGAGATCAATGTGACAGGTGTCCCCCTCAAGACGTCCAATGACCACGGAGACCACTCCGTTGTCTCCGAAACAGTCCGAAAGGCGGCCGTACAGCGTCAGCCGGTCCGGCTGCTGCCAAAGCTGTTCAATTTCATCTTTCGTATACCGCCGGGTCGTCAGATTGAACTGATTGCTCTTGTTGGTCAGCTGCGCCACACGCGCCATGACCATGGGCTCAAACGCGCGGATCTCCGCCTTCATCTCAAGGCTCCTGAGATACGCATGGTAATCCGGAAACTGCTTTTCCTTCATCCGTCTCTGGGCGTTTGAACGATACATCTCATTTCGCTCAAGATCATCCCCGGAAAAGACCGTCGTCTCGAAGTAGCCGTTCCGGTCCAGATTGATGATATACTGATAGACCTCACCGATTTCCGGCGCGGCTACTCCCGGAATCTGTTCCCTGACGATATGCCGCTCTGCCGGATTGTCATCCACAAAGACCAGACTCTCCGGCAGCAGGGAAAGGGCATCCGCAATCTCCTCGAAATTTCTGTCCTTGGGTTCCCAGTTGGCCCGGATCACGATGAAATCCTCGGGACGCAGCACCCCCGAGGGATGCCGGAGTCCCGCCAGCGCATTGCTTTCATCATTCTTGGAATTGACATTGAGGACAATCCCCAGGTCTTTCTGTGCTTTCAGATACCGCTGAAATTCCAGGTACGCCTGACCCACGGAGGTTTCCTGCCCCAGTTCAATGTTTTCCACGCCGTCATCCCCGATCACGCCGCCCCAGAGGGTGTTGTCCAGATCCAGCACAAGCCCCTTTTTGTTCTTCCCGAAAAGCGACTTGATGATATTGGACACGCTTGATGCCAGATACGGGATGGCGTTGACGTTGACCGCATACTTGTACATATGCCAGTAAAACGGATCCGACCACTGACGCAGGCCATAATCGGCGGAGAGATAGTTGATATCCACCAGATAGAAAGACTCATGCGCGCCTGCGTATTCGGCAAAAAGGAGATTGAGCCTGGTCAGATAATGCACCGCCCCGTGAACATCCCACGCATCCCGGTTGCCCATCAGGCGGTAAACGGGCATTTCCATGTTGTTCTGGAGAATGGGACAGTGAAAGGTTTCCCTCAGATGGTCCCACATGCCGCAGAAGCGTTCATACTCACTCCGGAGCATCTCCTCAATCTGTTCAGGGGTGTCCCTGAGACCGGGCATCCTCGAGACATTCCGGTTGCAGGTACAGACATAGATGATATCCGGATGGAAACCCAGCAGTTCCTCCTCCGGAAACATCGCCTCCTGATAAAACTGATTGTATTCGGACTCATAGAATTCCGGCTCTATTCCCTGATCCAGCAGAAACAGCTCCAGCATCTGACGGATATCACTGGTCGTGTATCCGCCCAGAATGGCAATCCGTTTGGGCAGACGCGCCGTTTTCTGTGCCAGCAGTTCCCTCCGGAGTTTCTTCTTTCTCTGCAGAATGGCAGAGGCATCAAACGGATATTCCAGTTCTTTCAACATTTTCCTCCTTCTCAGGCCTCATGCCTGTCATTTGCCTGAGCTGTCTGGTCTGAAAACGGGATTTGAACAACGCCGTTCCTGTCCAGCAGGCGTTAAAACTGCTCATAGACAAAATACGATTCTCCGAAATAGCCAAGGGCCAGTGCCAGGCCAATCAGAAACAGCAGAGCCGTCATCCCCGGAACTGTCCGGAGATTGAGACGGGGCTGCACCGCGTTCAGTTCGGCACCGCCCTGTTTTCGCTGCTCCATCCGGGCCAGGATAATTTCTCCGCAGAGCGCGGCAAGTCCGATCAGACACCAGAACGAGGGGAAGAAGACGCCGGCATGCGGGACAAACAGCGCCTGATAAAACCGCACCGCTTCCCCGGGGGTCTCTGTCCTGAAAAAGACCTGAATCAGGTTGATCAGGAGAAAACTGGCAAGGACCGGCACAAGGCGCAGGCCAGAGGCCTTTCCCTTTGCTTTCCGCGCCTGTCCATACACTTTCTGAATCACATAAAAGATACCGTGCAGCAGTCCGAAAATGGCGAAATTAAACCCCACTCCGTGCCAGACACCGCTGACAAAAAAGGTGATCACGGCAGCCGCGCATTCCGGCAGGAGTTTATACTTTTTCCGGAAGGCTTTGGGTTTTCCGGCCATCATCCGGCGAAACCGGACAGCCAGCGGATTAAACAGATAACTCTGCAGCCAGTCCGTGAGCGTTATATGCCACCTGCTCCAGAAATCACTGATGTTGGTGGTGATAAACGGCAGATTGAAGTTTGACCGGAGATCATAGCCCATCATCCGGCTGACGCCGATGGCCATATCCGAATATCCGGAAAAATCAAAGTACAGCGCCGGCATGTTGGACAGCATGGCCAGCCACAGGGTGCTCATGCTGAAGGCCGAGGGAGCAAAAAAGACGCTGTCCAGAAAACGGGCCATGTGATTGGCCAGAACCACCTTCTTAAAGAAACCGAAGGCAAACAGCTGAATGCCTGACATGAAGCGGTCCGCGGACATCCGGCGGTTTTCCCGGAGCTGCGGCAGGAATTCATCCCCCCGGACAAGGGGGCCGCACAGCAGCTTGGGGAAAAAGACCAGCATCAGAGACAGATTCAGGAGATTCCGTTCTGCCGGATACTTTTCCCATGCCACATCCAGAAGATACCCTACGGCCGTAAAGATATAAAATGAAATGCCAATCGGCGCTGCAATTCTGATCAGCGTGCCGGGCTGGCCGATCAGCGTGCGGAAGGTGTTCAGCAGGAAGCTGAAGTATTTGAAATAGCCGAGCCAGAGAACCAGCGCCGTGACGAAAAGACCGGCAATCCGCATCCGCCCTGTTCCTGCCCGTTCAATGAGCCTCCCGCCAACGTACGTGATCAGAATCACGGCGGCCGTGCTCAGACAGAAGGACGGACGGTAACACCAGATGACCGCAAAGCTGGAAAAAAGCAGCAGGATTTTGCGGATCAGCAGGGCCGTCTGTTCCTTTTTTATCAGAACCTGCACGCCAAAAAGGCCCAGGAGAATCAGCAGCAGAAACGGATAAGGAACTGTAAAATATTAAATTGAACAAATATCTTGACAAACGTTCATTTTTGATATATGCAAGCAATCTGTGGCACCTATATACGAACGTTTATTCCGGAAGCATAATTAATGTACGGGTATTTCTAGGCTGTTGAAA
>JAGAHV010000303.1:0-6531 GCA_017626895.1 Clostridia bacterium
ACATTAATGAAAATGAAGGAAGAAAATTATTTTCCTGCAAATTGTCAAAATCCGTTTTTCCTTTTTTGGACATTTTTTCGGCCAAAAAAGGTACTTTGTGCGGGTGAATCATATATAGTTAGTCTTTCCTGATCCATTTGCATCGATAAAAACGTAGACATTCCCTGCGTCAAAAGAGACGTTATAGAGCGATTTAAAATGATGAGTGGAAATGTGCCTGGGAATGATATTTTGTGACACTTTGTCAGAGTGCAGGAAAGAATTATATTTTTACAGAATGGCATGAAAGAAGCCCAGGATACGGTAATTGTATTGTTGAGATAAATCAATGCATTTTTCATTTTCGGATGGTCTATGTGAAAGTATCTTGTGAGCAAAATCGTTCAGATAATTATTTCCCAGGCTCTTAGTGACATGTTTTGTTTCTGCCAGGGTTCATGAGATTTCTTACTTTTTCTGTTGATCCCTCCATGCTTTGCATGTACAATTGGGAAAAGAAAGGTTTTTTGCAGGAAAGGGTCCAGCAAAAAGGATTGTCAGAAATGGCTTTGCCGCGCTGCAGCAGTAAGTCAAATCCGGTCCCCCGGACTGCAGCCCGGACAAACGATTAACAGTGAGTCCCGGAAAGGAAAATCAGACGGAGGTGGAACGTGTGAGGATTATTGACAGTCATGTGCACATCGTTTCGACGATTGCAGGAACGGGTGAAGAGGGTGAACTTCGTGCACTCGGTGATGGAAGCGGACGGGCCAGGTATGCAACAGGATCCGTGATTCAGCTGATTCCGGAATGCTTTGGGGCGGACCGGGTGACCGCTGAGGATCTCATCCGGGAGATGGATGAAAACGGTGTTGAACGGGCGGTTCTCCTTCAGGGGAACTATTACGGTTTTCAGAACCTGGCCACATGGGATGCCATGCAGAGGTATCCGGACCGGCTCACGGGTGCGGCAATGTATGATCCATATGCAGCCGGAATGAAGCGGGTTCGGGCGCATCTCTTTGAGGAACTTTCCTTTAAGGCGGTCAAATTTGAACTGAGCATTGGTTCCGGCCTGACCGGTCTGCATCCGGCGCTGCGCCTTAATGACGAGGTAATGACGGAGGCGATTGATTATGCCGCCGGCCTTGGTCAGGTGATCATTCTGGATATCGGAAAGTTTTCAAGTCCCAGCTGGCAGGTAGATGCGGCGCGCCGGCTGGTCATAGCTCATCCGGAGGCCTGCTTTGTTTTCTGTCATCTTCTGGCGCCGAACGGCAGAGAGGAAAATGAGGATCAATGGCAGAAAGCCCTTGAATGCCTTGCACTGCCGAATGTCTGGATGGATATTTCCAGCCTGACGCACAATATTCGTCCTGATCCGAAGCCGTACAGAAAGACCGCAGCCTATCTTGAAAAGGCCGCCGGGATTCTGGGAGCGGACAAACTGCTTTTCGGAACGGATTATCCTTCGGTTCTGAAGGAATACAGCTATGAGGAATGCGTGAACATGGTCCTTGCTGCCTGGTTCCCGGACAAAGACAAAGACGATATCCTTTACGGGAATGCCAGTCGTCTGTTTTTCGGGGAAAAATAACGGTTTCATGCAGAAAAGTCATTCACACAGGTGAATGACTTTTTGTATCGGGATAGTCCGCCGGGAAAGGATTATGCATCTCTGTATTGCTGCTGAATGCGCCGGATTTCCGGATAGGCGGTCTGAAAGGCCTGAACAACCCGCGGATCGAACTGGGTGCCGCTGCCTTTGACGATTTCCTGAAAGGCTTTATCCTCCGTCCAGGCTTCCTTGTAACTGCGTCGGCTGGTCAGGGCGTCATAGACATCCGCTACCGCAACAATGCGGCCTTCCATGCTGATTTCCTCTCCCTTAAGGGCTCCGGGATATCCGCGTCCGTCAGGCCGTTCATGGTGTTCAAGGGCGATGGTCCGGGCAAGCCGGATGATATCCCCTTCTACGTTTTCAAGCAGCTGTCCGCCATAGGTGGGATGTGTTTTGATGATTCCGTATTCCGCGTCCGTCAGTTTTCCGGGCTTATCCAGGATTTCGGAGGGAATCATCAGCTTGCCGATGTCGTGCATGGTGGAAGCCAGCCCGATGTTCTCGGTTTCCTCCAGGGAAAAGCCCAGTTCACGCGCCAGAACTTTCGTATATTCGGCAACGCGCCGGATATGCTGACCGGTCTGCCCGGATTTATTTTCCGTGATTTCCGCAAAGGAGACGATCATCTCTCCCTGAATGCGGGAGGTTTCATCCGCTTTCTGCTGAATCAGGGCACCGTATTCCACCAGATAGGAAAAGAGGTAGGCCATTAGGAACAGGATGACGGCGATGACGGGATTGTACAGCAGCAAAATGAGAATAAACAGGGAATACTTCCGGACAGCAGAAGCGGTTTCAAGCGTGAAAGGCTTTTCACTGCTGATCATCCGGAGAAGCATGCGCTTGAAAATACGTGTGAAAAGGAGCAGAACGCCAAACGTAATGGCCGTGACGGTACAGCCGATTGCCGCCGCATATCGGGGCTCCATCTGAGTGAGTCCGGCAAAGTGCAGAAGCAGGCGGTAAACCGAATTCTGGCTGAACAGCCTGTTCAGATGCGAAATGGCATCCGGGTAAAACAGGGAAGTAAAGGCAGCCAGGATACCGGCAACGGTAAGGAGAATGAAAACAAGTTCAGCGATATTGCAGATGAGTCCGAGCGTTTTCCCGAGACGGCGGATATTGATTCTGGTATCGGCGAGTTTATTCATCGGTGACCTCACTTGAAAACAGTTCGTACGTCAGTTCCTGACGTTCTTCCTCCGATGAGCGGTTAAACCGTCCGCCGGTACAGGAATAAAAGTGCATCCCGAGCTTCTCCATCAGCCGGCGGGAGGCCGTGTTTTCGCTGTCACACTGCGCAATGAAACGGCGGATTCCCAGGGTCTGCCGGGCATATCGGATCAGGCCCCGGGCCGCTTCAAAGGCAATGCCCTGACGCGCATATCCGGGGTTTATGATCCAGGCGAGCTCTGCCGTCTGCCGGTCTTCCCCGAGAATGTACAGCGTGAGGCCGCCCACATGAACCCGGTTCATGAGAACGGCAAATTCGTAAAAGGCGGGACAGGGCTTTTCCCATTCCTCTGCGGCCTTTTTGAGAAACGCCGCTGTTTCCTCAAGGGAGGCAAAGGGGAGATAGACCATAAGCCGGGCGTTGTCCCTGTCACCGGCATAGGCGTAGGTGCTTTCAAGGTAGTCAGGTCCGTTTTTTGTCAGGACCAGGCGCGAAGTGGTAATGTTCATCATGTACCTGCTTTTGTTTTTGGCAGCAGGGATGTTTCAGGATCTCTGCTGTTCAGTGGTTTATTGCTGTACGGTGGCTGCATGGAAGAATCATATGTGCCCAATCCGGTTCTCAGACAAACAGTGCGATGATATCACAAAGGCCGGCAGCTCTTTGGAGAGAGGCCAAATATCCGGGTTTCAACAAGTGATAAAAACAGGGATTCGAACAGATTTGCTGTACGAATCCCTGTTTTCTGTGGCTGCTTATGAGCAGCGGTATTTTTCGGTGCAGGGATTGTTCACTGCCTGTATCCGGCAAACCGGCAGCTGCCCGCACTTATGCAGGCTCAGGCATCGGGGGCTGGATTTTCAAGAAAACAGGTTTCAAACGGTGCCAGATGGACGGTGCAATGTCCCGCCGGCCAGGCAACCCGGGTATCTGCGGCCTGATCCGAATTGTTCATCAGCAGAAGGGTCTGACTTGCCGGATACCAGGCCGTTTCCACACAGGAAAGGTCTGCGGTCCCGGCCATATCAGGGGAAACGCCTGTCAGAAGCACAATGAGGTCGAGGAGCATACGGGCACTTTGAGGCGAATAGTGGAAGCCGCTCAGATAGATGGCCTGACCTTTGCCAAAGCGGGCACGGGTCATCTGCGGGATGCCGTTTTCAGAGGCCCAGATTTCCACATCCGGGGAAAGGACACGGAGATCGGTCTTATGTCCCAGGGTATCCTCCGGAATGGAAACGGGCGGGTTTGAAACGGGGAGATCCCAGGGCAGATGGCAGGCATAGTCACCGGTATTAAGGTCAATGCCAAACAGATGCGCAAGGGCAAAATTGGTATCCAGTCCGGGTACGGCGGAGGGCTCGTTAAAGCCGATCAGGCTGCCGCCCTCATGGACAAACCGGGTGACTGCGGCAGAGAGTTCCGGATCTTTCCAGGCATCGCCGCCGCTCCAGGCATCGCCGGCGGCACCGGCATTGATGAGAACCTGAATGCCTGACAGAGACCGGGGGAGGTCCTCAAAGGAAAGGAAGCGGACACTGACCGGAAGGCCGGAGAGTGCCTCAAGAACATGGATGAGAACATTGGTATTGGTTTCGTGAAAATGACCGGAAAGCGTCCAGCTGCGAAGGGATCCCCAGGTGGTGAGAATGCCGACGGTGACAGGCAGCTCAGCCGGAGCACCGGCCATATGCAGCGCCTTGATGGACCGGAACTGATCCGAGATTTCGGTGATGGTATCCACAAAGGCCGGGAAATCCTGTGTCAGGTGCAGATAGCCGCCCAGGCCGATTCTGTCCACGCATTGCCGGGCCAGGGCGCGGCGGACATGCAGCCAGTAATCCATGGCATCTTTTTCAGGGTGGCCGCCCTCCATGAAAGTGGGAAGGCCGCCGAGACCTACCGGGAACAGGTACGGATGGAAGCGGAGCTCGTGAACCGGAACACTGACCCCGGCGCAGAGCCGGCACTCAAAGCCGGAAAAGACGCACTTGATGAGCCCGTCAAATCCCACGGTTCCGAAATACTTTCCGTACGGCTCCATGCCGACCCAGCTGTCATCGTAGAAGACATAGGCCTGTTTGCCGTATTCGTGGATGATGCTGACCAGCTGACGGGCACGGTCTGCCACAAAGCGCTGGATAAAGTCCATGTAATCAAGTTTGTGGCGGGTAGGCGGACGGTGTGTGGCCTGGAGCTTTCCCATATGGATGAAATCCTCGGCGGTGAGGGCGTAGCCGTATTCGGCCTCAAAGGCACGGAGTGCGGCGGGGCTGACGGTGAAGTCATAGCTGGCCCAGTCGACAAAACGGCTTCTGCGCCGGGGGTCACTGCCGAAGATCCAGACGAAGTTGTAGAAAAGCGACGTAAGCCTGACGACATCGGTATCCGGATTCCGGACACACCAGTCCCGGAGCCAGCCGCAAAGATAGGTCCATGCTTCGGGATGCCGGGGATCCAGCTGGCGCAGATGCTCACTGGTCCAGTGGTTGGTGGTGTGATTGTACATATTGATCTCCTCCCAGATGCGCCAGCAGAGGAAAGAGACAGTATAGCGGTGCCAGGGCCGGGCATGACCAATGCGCACCTCTCCGTTTGAATAAGTCCACTCATCACGGGAAAGCAGCTCATTGGCGGTCCGGTCCCAGACCTGCCAGTAGGGGAGTGCCTCCGGGGAGTCGTTGAGTTCAAACTGTTCCGTGAAATAGCCGTCCAGAGGATGAATGACGAGGGTTTCGGAGGTGGCGATGACCGGATCCGAGGAGAGGAACGTCTGCTGCTGTGCATCCGGATGCGCAGCGGCAAAGGCATTATGCTCGCGGATAATACAGATGGTTGAGTAGACACGGTATCCGGCAGAGAGAATTTCCGGGGAGAGGTGTGTTCCGTCACTGTCACGAATGACATCCGCGCCCCAGCGCCGGGCCAGATCCAGTGTCAGCTGTTCATAGCCGGATTCGCCCGGCAGGGTGAAGTCTGCTCGAATGTTTTCTTTCATACTGACATACCTCCAGCTTTTTTTGTTAATCCGATTATACCTGTCAGAAATGGTACGGTCAATGTGTGAGGCATAAAAAAGGCTTTTACAAGGCGCATTCTTTCTGCATTGCTATCAACGCAAAATGACTGCAGAGAACGGCTTCGGCTGCGGAAATGGGAAAAATGGACCGGAGGGACTCAAACTGAACATAAGTAAAGGGCCGGTTTCCCGGCCCTTCCTCTCAGATCTGACTGTCCAAATTGTGTCCTCGGCCCTGGAACCCTTTTATATAGCGCTGGTACTTCATTTGCAAGTCCGTATCATCTTCCAATGCGGAAATGTATTCCTTAAAGGAAAGCGGCAGCATCTTGATCTCAACATAGCGGCCGGAGAGAAGGGTTGCCAGCTCGCCGGACAGCATATAGGCGTTCGAGCCTGTGATATACACATCGCAGTTTGGTTTGATAAAAAGACCATCCACAGCCTTCTGAAAGTTTGGAACTGTCTGTACTTCATCAATGAAGATGATGCGACGGTCAAAAGGTATTATCTTTTGATCGACTACCAGTAGGTTACCTATAAGGTATCACTACAGGCTCCATCACAGAGCCGATATCCCCGTTGGGGCTGTGTTTTGAATACTTTGACAGATAGTGATCAGGATGCCGAATAATGACAGGCCTTGACAAAATGTCACAGTTTTCTGTCGTAAATTGTTCAGGAAATGCTTTACGTCCGATATTTGCACTTCCGTTAAGATCAGCATTGATGCTTCTG
>JAGAHV010000304.1:0-26976 GCA_017626895.1 Clostridia bacterium
CTCCTACTCCGACACCGACTCCGACACCGACTCCGACACCAACTCCTACTCCGACACCGACTCCGACACCAACTCCTACTCCGACACCGACTCCTACTCCTACTCCTACTCCTACTCCGACGCCGACTCCGACGCCAACTCCTACTCCGACACCGACTCCGACACCAACTCCTACTCCGACACCGACTCCTACCCCGACGCCAACTCCTACTCCGACACCGACTCCTACCCCGACTCCTACCCCGACGCCGACTCCGACACCGACTCCAACTCCGACACCGACTCCAAAGCCTACTCAGGCTCCGACACCGGTTGCCAGTTCAGAAAAAGCTTCTCTTTCTGAAGGCAGTGACAGCGGGTCGATTGCCACTGCTCCTGAAGCAGCCTTCCATGGTGAGAACATTGCCACGGATTCAGAAGCATCCGTCGCCAATGGAGTCAATATAAAACAGATCCAAACATCGCCTGATGGCAGCTCTGCATCCGTTGCGACAGATTCAGAAGCTTCTTCTGATAAGAGAAATTCACTGGTCGCAACAGATGGAGAAGCCTCTGACCAGCGTCACGAAAACAGCGTTAACGCTGCATTAGTCACGGAGCCAACTCTGGAACCCACCGCGACACCCAAGCCGACTCCGAAGCCTACAGCAACACCGAAACCGACGCCGGAACCTACGGCGACACCGGAACCCACGCCGGAGCCCACGGCAACACCCAAGCCAACTCCGGAACCCACGGCAACACCCAAGCCAACTCCGGAACCCACGGCAACACCGGAACCCACGCCGGAGCCCACGGCGACACCCAAGCCAACTCCGGAACCCACGGCCACGCCGGAACCGACTCCGGAACCGACAGCAACACCGGAGCCCACGCCGGAACCCACGGCTACGCCGGAGCCCACTCCGGAACCGACAGCAACACCGGAACCCACTCCGGAACCCTCCGTGACACCGGAACCGACTCCGGAGCCCACCGCGACACCGGAACCGGAAAAGGCAAAGAATGGATCGGGCGCCGCGATCTGGGTGCCGATTGCAGGGGTTGGCCTGATTGGCATCATTCTGATCATCCTCTTCGGACGGAAGAAGAAAAACAAAAACAACACCAAAACCAGGAAGTAATGTCGGAAGCCGTTGAGTCCGGCACCTCCTTCAATCAGCTGTCATAACATCACACAGGGAGCCGGCATATAGCCGGCTCCCTGTTCGTATTCAGTTTTGCTCATACACGGATCAGATGAGCGGCAAAGAATCCCTCATAGGACTCATCCGGGCAGATGCAGAGTGTCCCCGGCAATGTGACCGGCAGGCATGGAACGCCCTTGAACCTGTCCGGTTCAATCGGAACAAGCCTGACTTTCCCGCCTTTGAGCGCCTTCCTGACAATATCCTCATTTTCCGCTTTCAGAATAGAGCAGGTTGAGTAAACGATTTCATGTCCCGGTGAAACCAGCTGAATCGCTTTGGCCAGCATCTCGCGCTGAAGCTTTGTGGTGCGGTCCAGGTTTTCCTTTGTGAACGTTCCCCTGGATTGCGGGGAAACCGTGCCGCTTCCGCTGCAGGGGGCATCCAGCAGGATCCGGTCAAAGCGATAGAATTCCTCCAGCTGCCGGGCGTCCTGCTGCAAGACGGTCACCCGGGTCGCGCCCTGCCGTGAAAGATTGAACCGCAGGCGCCCGGCCCGTCCGGCATTGCGTTCACAGGCGGTAATCAGGGCCCCGTTGCCCGTCAGCGCCGCCATCTCCGTCGTCTTTCCGCCGGGCGCCGCTGCCATATCCAGAATGTTTTCCCCGGAAAGGGGATTCAGCAGAAGCGGCGGAATCATGGAGGAGAGGCTCTGCAGATAAATGCCGCCCGATTCATACACCGGCAGTGCCTGGACCCGCTCTTCCATTCCTGCATTGAGAAGAAATGCGTCGCTGTACCAGGAAACCCGTTCAAAGCGGATGTCCGCATGTGTCAGCATTTCCTCTGCCTGCCGGGGATCCGCGCGGAGCGGGTTCACCCGAAGGCTGGTCCTGCGCCGGCAGGCATAGCCGGACCTGATTCGCTCAAGTTCCTCCGGGCCGTACTGCCCCTCAAGCTGTTCCATCAGAAAATTGAGTCGTTCCATTTTCTGTCCCCTTTCTTCCTGCGTCTCTGTCTGCTATTGTACCATTCCGTTTCCCCGGAGCGCAATTGGAAACAAGCGGCGTCATTCCGGTCCGGAGGCGTCAGCATCGTTCGGATTTCTTTTCGCGTTTTGTATATTCTGCTACTTTTTATAGCACTATTTATGTCATTGTCACTCAAAGTCGAACTTTATCTGTTTTTTCCTTTTCTTTTTTCGGCACTTTTGATATACTTTTCTCTGTCCGAAAAAAAACAACGTTTACTTTTTAAGGAGGAGGAACTTCCATGAAGAAACTGCTTGCTTTCGTTCTGGTTTCCATTCTTTGCCTCGGTGTTGTTGGCGCGCTTGCCGACAATATCGCCATTGACAAACTCGAGTTTCAGTTTGTTCCGTCCAAGGACGCGGATGTCATCATCACCGGCACCAAGAATCTGCCGGACCTGGTAAAAGCCGAAATGGCCAATCAGGGCTATGACATTGGTGAGGTTGTTATCACCGTCGGCACCAACTACAATGCAACCGGTGAGTCCCTTGCTGCCGGCTCCATCGATCTCGGCTGGCTTCCGGGCGGCACCTATGCCCTGTACAGCGATGAGGTTGACGTCATTCTGACTGCTACCCGCAACGGCCTTTCCAACGACAGCGAAGTGCCTGCCGACTGGAACGGCGAAGCCAACAAGACCCTCAAGAACGGTCCTCAGGTTACCTTCTATCGTTCCCTGATCTATGCCACCCCTTCTGCCTACGGCAAGGAGCTGGCCGCCAAGGTCAATGCCGGCGAAATGCTGACCTGGGAAGAGCTCGACGCTGCCAACTGGGCAGTTCTGGGCACCTCCTCCTCTGCCGGATACATCTATCCGACCCTCTGGCTCTTTGACAACTATGGAAAGAAGATCTCTGATCTCTCCCATGTCACCCAGCTCTCCGGCTACGGCGAAGCCTTTGCACAGGCTGCCGCAGAAGCCGTGGACATCATCGTCTGCTACGCCGACGGCCGCAACGATTATGAGGCTGCCTGGACCATCCCGACCAACGAAGCTGATCCGACCGGCAAGGCCGGCATGGGCCGTACCGATTCCATCTGGAACGAGCTCAATGTTATCGGCGTCACCAAGGGCATTTACAATGATACCGTTGCCATCACAAAGGCAAAGCCGGAAGTGTACAACCCCGAGTTTATCGAGGCCATGCAGAACTGCCTGATCAACATCATTAATACCGATGAGGGAAAGGCTATCTTCGATGTCTACAGCCACACCGGCTATGCAAAGGCTACCGATGCTGATTATGACGGCGCACGCGCTGCTCAGGAAATCGTCAAGTAATCGGTTTACCAAGCTTTGATAACCAAAGCGGCTTCCCTGGGAAGCCGCTTTTTTCAAAATCACCGCCTGCTCCCCCAATCTAGAAAAGAAGGATGTGACTCACTTGATCGAGTTTAAACATGTTTCCAAGACGTATCCGAACGGAACGAAGGGACTCATTGATGTTAATCTCAAGATCCAGCAGGGCGAATTTGTCGGCATCATCGGACTTTCCGGTGCCGGAAAATCCACACTGATCCGTACCATCAACCGCATGATTGATATTACCGACGGACAGCTGATTGTGGATGATACGGATGTCAGCAAGCTTTCCGGCGCCTCTCTCCGGAAGTTCCGCAGAAAAATCGGCATGATCTTCCAGTCCTTCAATCTCGTCACCCGCACCACGGCCATCAAGAACGTTCTTACCTCAAACGTTCCGGACATGCCGTTTTTCAAGGTTCTGTTCGGTCTTTTCTCAAAAGAGCAGAAACTGAAAGCCCTGGATGCACTGGATAAAGTCGGCATTCTGGACAAGGCCTATACCCGCTGCGACCAGCTCTCCGGCGGACAGCAGCAGCGTGTTGCCCTGGCCCGGACGCTTAACCAGAACCCCACCATCATCCTGGCCGATGAACCCGTTGCCGCTCTGGATCCGGTGACGGCACACCAGGTTATGAGCGACTTCAAGCGAATCAACACCGAGATGAACATCTCGATCCTGATCAACATTCACCATGTCGACCTGGCCCTCTCGTATGCAGACCGGATCATCGGCATCCGTGCCGGTGAAATCGTCTATGACGGTCCCACCTCCAAGGTGACACAGGAAGTGCTTGACAGCATCTACAACGGATCCGCCGTCCCGCAGGCAGGCGGCAATTAAAGGAGGGAGTCGGGATGAAAAACAGTTCATCGGTTCCCCTCTCCCTGTTCGACCGCATCTTTAAACCGGAACAGATTACCCTTGAAAACGGCCATACCGTGCTGCGTCCCCGTTCAAGAACACCGCTGATTGTCATCTGCATCGTTCTTGTTCTGTATTTCAGCATCATCATGACCGGATTCAATCCCGCGATCATTCTGAAGCGCGGCGGACAGCTGACCAAAATTCTTGGACAGATTTTTCAGCCGGATCCCAGTTACTTTTCCAAAGTCTGGTCCCCGCTGTTTGAAACCATCAAAATGAGCATCATGGGCTCCTTTATCGGCTGTCTGCTGGCTCTGCCCTTTGCCGTAGCCGTCTCGGCCAACATCAACCACAACAAGGTGCTCCTGAGCATCCTCCGCGTCATTCTGAACATCGTCCGCACACTGCCCACCCTGGTCATCGCCTCCATCTGTGCCCTGGTTTTCGGTCTGGGCACATTCGCCGGTACCATGGCCATTATCATTTTCACCTTCGGCGTGGTCACCAAAATGCTGTATGAATCCATTGAAACCGTGGATATGCGCGCCTTTGAGGCGCTGGAGGCCTCCGGTGCAGACAAGTTTCAGGCATTCTGGTCTGCTATTTTTCCCCAGATTCTCCCCACTTATCTGTCTCACTGCCTTTACAGCTTTGAGATGAACATCCGTGCCGCCTCCATTCTGGGATACGTGGGCGCCGGTGGCCTTGGTATCCTCATTGACGAGCGTATCGGCTGGCGTGATTACAATGGTCTCGGTACCGTTCTTCTGTCCCTTTTTGTCACCGTTTTCATCATTGAAAATATCAGCCGCTTCCTGCGCAGCAAGCTGAGCTAAGGAGGAGGATTTATGCAGTACAAACCCACTGTCATTGAAAAATATGAAGCGCGGCCAAGAGTCTGGTGGCTGTATACCCTGATCGTCGTCATTCTCGCCATTCTCCTTGGCTGGTCCGGTTCAAGTGTTGAATTCCGCGGCGTCACTGCCAAAGGATCCGAGGTTGCCTCCGGCATCTTTTTCGGTCTGGTCCGTCCTGATTTCAGCATGCTCTTTTCTGCCGCAAAGGAAGGCGTTCCCTATCTGCTTCTTGAAACTGTCTGTATTGCCATTCTGGGAACCATTATCGGCGGCATTCTCGCCCTGCCCTTTGCTTTCCTGGCCAGTTACAAGCTGATGCCAAAACCGGTGGCCTTTGTGGCCAATGCGCTGATTCTCCTCATCCGGACCTTTCCCTCCATCGTCTGGGCACTGGTCTGGATCCGCGTCACCGGCCCCGGTGCGTTCTGCGGTGTCGTCACCCAGAGCATCTGTTCCATCGGCATGATTTCCAAGATGTACATTACCGCCATTGAAGATCTGGATGTCTCCATTCTGGAATCCCTGGACGCCTCAGGCTGCACCAGTTTCCAGAAAATCCGCTACGGCATCATCCCGCAGCTCATCCCGAACTTCATTTCCACCATCATCTATCGTTTCGATATCAATATCAAGGATGCCACCACCCTGGGTATCGTCGGTGCCGGCGGTATCGGTGCGGCACTGATTCAGTGCATCAACTCAAGGCGCTGGACCATGGTCGGTTCCTTCATCCTGGCCATGATCATCCTGATGCTGGTCATCGAATTCTTCTCCACCCGCATCCGCAGCAAACTGGCCAGAGGCCAGTAAAAAAACAGGCCGGTTTCCCGGCCTGTTTTCTCCATGAAAGGACTGTTCATGCAAAAAACATTTCACATCCGTTATACCTCTGACATCCATGGTTACTTTTCACCCACCAGTTATGCCGACACCCAGGAACGTGAAATCGGGCTTCTGCGCCTCATGACGGAATACCCGCATGATGGGAATACCCTCCTGATTGACGGCGGGGATACCCTTCAGGGATCTCCGTTTACCAATTACTATGAACGGATTGCACCGGAGTTCAAGCTCTTCCAGCTTTCGGACAATTCGTACGGCTCCCATCCCGCTGCTGCCATGATGAATCTAGCCGGCTACCAGTATATCACCCTGGGCAATCACGATTTCAACTTCGGCCTTGAGGAGCTGGCCACCTATCTCCGTCAGCTCAGGGCTACCTGCCTGCTGGCCAACGTCCGTGACAAGGCGGGGCGGCTTCCGCTGCAGCGGTATGCCATTCACACCCTTGAAAACGGTCTTCGCATCGGTCTGGCCGGCGTCACCAGCCATTATATCCGCGTCTGGGAAAAACCGGAAACCGTCGAGCAGCTGGAAATCGAAGACGCCTTTACCTCTGCCAGGGAGGTCTATGAGGAGCTTCGGGACCAGTGTGATTTTTCCATTCTGATCTACCATGGCGGGTATGAATGTGATCTCAATACCCGCCGCGTTCTGTCCACGGATACGGAAAACCAGGCCTGCCGGATCTGCGATGAGATCGGCTATGACCTTGTCCTGACCGGGCATCAGCACATCGCACAGCCCGGAATGATCTATGGTCTTTCCTATACGGTTCAGCCGCCGCAGCATGCCACGCACGCCTGTGCCATTGACATCACCCTTGACGAGGGCCGGAAAACCTTCTCAAGCAAACTGCTCCCCGCCTCCGCACCGCCTTCCCAGAAAGGCATGATGATTCTCTCCCCCCTGGAGCGAAAAGTACAGTCCTGGCTGGATACCCCCGCCGGCTTTCTGGATCAGCCCCTTCCCAGTGTCCCGCATCTGGAGGCAGCCCTGCACGGATCCCTCGTGGCCAATTTCATCAACACGGTTCAGCGTGAGTGTACCGGCGCACAGATTTCCACCTGCGCCCTGCCCAATGAATACAAAGGTTTTTCCTCGACGCCCACTATCCGTGACATCGTCTCCACCTATATCTATTCCAATACCCTCGTCGTCCTCTCCATCTCCGGCGCGGACCTCAAGAAATACATCGAGCATACTGCAGAATATTTCGAGCTTCTTCCGGATGGAACGATCGGACTATCCGAGCGTTACATGCGGCCGAAAGTGCAGCACTACAACTACGATTATTTTTCCGGTCTTGACTACACGATTGATGTCAGACGGCCGGTGGGTGACCGGGTGACCCGCATGGAAATGGACGGGCGTCCCCTTTCCATGGATGAGCACGTGACGCTCTGTATCAACAGCTATCGCTTCAGCGGCGCCTCCGACTACAGCATGCTCCCCGGGCAGCCGGTCGTCCGGGCCGTTCTGACCGATGTATGCGATGCCATTATTGCCTATATTCTGGAACGCGACGAGGTGCATATTGAGACGCACTGCTGGTCCCACATCCTGTCGGATGACTGACCGGCAAAACAACACAGCCGGAAACCGGCTGGAAATGCACAGCGGATCTGCCCATAGAGCTTTTTACTGGCTCATATGGGCAGATTTTTGATATAATGTCGAAAGTATCGCTAAAGGGAGATCATACACGTGATGAAGTTTGATGTAAAGGCCTGTGTCAACCGCATCCTGCAGATACTGCTTGTTGCACTGCTGTCTTTTTCGCTGGATTATCTGATCATCCGGCTGACCAGTGATGACTCGATCTGGCTCGGACCATCCATTGAAGTAGTCGGATCCGTCCTTTTCAGCCCTGTCGTCGGCGCCGTGGCAACCCTGATCAACCGTCTGATTATCGATTATCTCCTGTATGGCGTCATTGACTACAGCTTTGTCACGCTGCTGGAGATTGGTTCCGTCACCCTGATCGGCATCATATACCGAAAGCTTTGCCCGAAGAGCAGCCGGTTTGGCGTCAGAGAGATCGTGATCTTTAATTTCGTTCAGCTCCTGATCAACGCCTGCGTATTATTCCTTTCGACGCCGCCTCTGGCGATCACCCTCTTTGCGGGCCTGATTGATGACTGGTCCAAAGCCCAGATGCTGGAGGAAATGGCGGCTCTCAAGAGCTATACCTTCTCCATGTGTGTGTCAACCGCCCTGATCGGCACCGCCCTGATCGCGGCAGGCACGGCCTTACGGCAGAAAATCCGGGAGCTTGGAAGCGTCGGGATTGCCCTGCGCTCGATCCTCAGGCCGGTTTACGTCACCAGGGAATACCGAAAGAAAGCCGTTCAGTACTCTGTGGGTCTTGGTTTGTCTGTGGCGATTAACATGATTGACGGAGTGGTTTCAGGACATGTACTCGGCATGAATGCGCTGGCAGCCTCCTCGATCATGTTTCCGCTCGTCTCCTTCAGTTCCTTTTTTTCCTGCATCACAACCAGCGGCTGTTCAACCCTGTGTGCCCTGGCGAAGGGGGAACGGAAATACGAAAGAGCGAATCAGCTGTTCACCCTCGGCCTCATGGCAACGCTTTTTATCGGACTGCTGCAGACCGTTTTGTTTGCACTGATTAAGGAAGCCTATTTCAGCATCTATCCTGCTGCGCCGGCCATCCGAGATTTTGCGGAAAAGTACTATCAGCTCTATATCTTCGTTCCGCCGTTCATGGCCCTAACCTCCTTCCTTGACAATATCGTTGCCTCCGAGGGAGATGAAACGCTTTGCTGCGCGGGCTATACCGGCACCTTTGTGATCAATCTCATCGCGTCATTCTTTTTGGCCAGATCCATGGGCATGGCCGGACTGGCGCTGGGAACCATTCTCGGCTATGCCTTTTATCTGCTCACGGTTTCCACGCATTTTCTCAAAAAGAGCAATACCTTCCGGATCCGGTTCTGGTTTTCCGTGAGAGACATTTTCAACTTCATGCAGTTCTCCCTGATCAACAATTCCTCCGGACTGTGCATGGCCATCGCTTCCGCAACGTTTACAAAAGCTATCCTGCAGTTTCTCGGCAGTGACTATCTCGTCGCCAACACGGTGCTCTGTGCCATGCTGGAGGTGTATGAGATGCTCAACGGCCCGGCTCAGGGCACGGATTACCTGCTGGCTACCTATACAGGGGAACGAAATAAACAGGGCATCAAAGTCCTGTTTTCAGAGGCGATGGGGGCCAGCCTCCTGCTGGGGCTGATCGTCGCGTTCCTGCTGATCATTGCCCCCGGCACGCTGCTGGCCCTCTACGGCGTTAAGGCCAGTCCCATTGAGGCGGAGCTGATCAAATGCATCCGATACAGCGCCCTCGGAGCGGTTGCGGCCGCGGTGGGCGGGCTTCTGGTAGACTATTACGGCAGCACGGGAAAACCTCTCTGGTCATGCCTGATGGTCATTTTCCGTGTCGCGCTGTTTCCCATCCTGTTCTGTGTGACTTTTTGTCTCGACGGCGGTGTTCCGGCGATGGGCATGGGACTGCTGCTGGCTCAGATATGTGCCATCCTGATCTTCTACGGATTTGTTCTGGTCATGAAAGGCCCGGAAGCGATCCCTTATATGCTGGATGATCCGGATTTCGAAAAGGTGCACATGAATTCCTTTGAATATACACGCGCGGAATTCGGACGCATCTGCGGCTGGATACGGAATCACCTGGCGGGCCGCGGCATGGATCCGGTCAGGCTTGATGAAACCGAGCAGCTGGTGATGACGCTGCTGCAGAAAACCCAGGAAAAGAACGGCAAACGGGCCGTGCTCGGCGAGTGTGTCTTAAGTTTCATTGACGTGCCTGAGATCATCCTCAAGGACAACGGGACACTGTTTGATCCGGAACTGGGGGATGCGCGCGTCCAGCATCATGTCGTCCTTTCCTCCAACAGCAACACCATCCGCCCGGGCCACATGCCTGCGGGGAGGGAATGTCCGCCCGTTCCGCAGACCGCGGACAGATAAAAAAAACAAACGGCGTGACTTCGGTCACGCCGTTTTGCTTGTAAAATTACTTGGCCTCTTTTTCTTTTTCTTCCATGTCGATCACCTGACGGCCGTCATAATAGCCGCAGTGCTTGCAGACACGGTGAGCCAGCATCATCTGCTGGCAGCGCGGGCACTTGACGATGGCCGGCGCGGTCAGTTTCCAGTTCGCACGACGCATACGGCCGCGGGACTTGGAAATTTTCCCCTTGGGTACTGCCATATTTACACCTCCTCATCCTCGTTCAGCATAGCTGCCAATGCCGAAAAAGGATTTCTGCGCGGTACATCCTTCTGGCATGAACACGTATTTCGATTGAGATTTGTGCCGCAAACCGGGCACAGGCCTTTGCAGTCCTCCTTGCAGAGAAACCGCGTGGGCAATTCAAGCAGAAGTGCTGTGCGGACCGCCTCATATAGATCCAGGATATGCCCCTGATATCGATACTGTTCCTCATCCAGCGGGATGATTTCCTCACCTTTATCCCGCACATATGCCTCGGATAATTCCGCCTTTACCGGCATACGCGCAGTCTCCAGGCAGCGTGCGCAGGGTCCTTCAATGACAGTTTCTGCGATTCCCCGAATTACTACAGTCTCCTCCGAGATCATATAGGTACCGGAAAACGTTACCGGTTCAGCGAACCGGATCGTATCCCCGTTCCAGCTGTCCTCCGGAAAGGATTCACTCAGTTCAAACGGCATCTCAATTCCGTTGCGCTGAATCCCCTTTGTGATATCCAGCTTCATACTTTCACCTCAAAACAGACCGTGCCACATTATACTCAGGAGTTCTCCCCTTGTCAAGCATTCCTGCCGGCTCTTTCGTCTTTTTGGACGCCTTTGGAGGCCTGAGGAGAGAAACTCCGCTGAAAATCAGAGCTTGCTGACAATTGCCAGGGTGTCACGGGCAATCGGGAGCTCCTCGTTGGTGCAAAGACGCAGGACCTTAATGGTGGAATCCTCCGTGCTGATGACACCGGCGTTTCCGCGAACATTCTTCGCCGGATCGATCTTGACGCCCAGGAACTCAAGCCCGCTGATGACATCCGCGGCAGCCGCCGTGTCATTCTCGCCGATGCCTGCCGTGAAGACGATGGCATCCGCCCCGCCGACGGCCACGTTATAGGCGCCAATGTACTTCTGCACACGATACGTCCAGATGTCAACCGCCTTCTGTGCCAGCTCATCGCCCTTTGCGGCAGCCGCCTTCACATCGCGCATGTCGCTGGAAACGGAGAGGCCCGCAAAGCCGGACTTCTTGTTGAGCATGTTCAGCATCT
This sequence comes from Clostridia bacterium, assembly GCA_017626895.1. Lineage (GTDB taxonomy): Bacteria > Bacillota > Clostridia > Christensenellales > Aristaeellaceae > Ventricola. Next base: position 11,339 of record JAGAHV010000304.1, read on the forward strand.
CATGGATGTCCATGCCGGTGTTGTCCATGATGTACTCAAGGACGGCCGGATCCACATCGCCCGAACGGCTGCCCATCAGCAGACCCTCAAGAGGCGTCAGGCCCATGGAGGTATCCACAACCTTGCCGTTCACCACGGCGCTCAGGGAAGAACCGTTGCCCAAATGGCAGATAATGAGCTTGCAGTTGTCCGGCGTTTTGCCGATATACTTGGGCGCCTCACCGGCGATGAAGCGGTGGCTGGTGCCGTGGAAGCCGTAACGGCGAACTTTCAGCGTCTCATAATACTTGTACGGAACACCGTAGAGGAACGCCTTCGGCGGCATGCTCTGATGGAACGCCGTGTCAAAGACGGCCACGTTCGGCTTGCCCGGCATGACGTTCTGGCATGCCTTGATGCCGGCGATATTGGCCTTCTGATGCAGCGGTCCCAGCGGAACCAGTGCCTCGATCTCTGCCAGGGACTCATCGGTCACCAGTGCAGACTCCTTGAACGTCTCGCCGCCGTGCAGAACACGATGGCCGCAGGCGCCGATCTCATCCAGAGAAGCGATGGCGCCGTTCTCCTTATCCACCAGCGCCTCAAGAACAGCGGTAATGGCCTCGGTATGGTCCGCCATGTTCCGGGTAAACTCGATGCCCTTATCGGTGCCGACAACGGTATGCTTGAAATGGGTTCCTTCGATGCCGATGCGTTCAACCAGGCCCTTCGCCTTGACGGACTCGTCGTCCATGTCAATCAGCTGATACTTGAGGGAAGAGGAACCGGCGTTAATGACAAGAATTTTCATTGATTATCCTTTCTCAGGCCTGCGCCTTTACCGCCGCAATCGCGACAACGTCCACGATATCATCTACAGAGCAGCCACGGGAGAGATCATTGACCGGCTTGGCCAGACCCTGAATGACCGGTCCGATCGCCTTTGCATTGCCAAGACGCTGCACCAGCTTATAGCCGATGTTGCCCGCCTGGAGATCCGGGAAGATCATGACGTTGGCCTTGCCTGCCACCGGGCTGCCCGGGCACTTGAGTTCGCCGACAGAGGCAACCAGCGCGGCATCCGCCTGCATTTCGCCGTCCACATTCAGTTCCGGCATCTGCTCGTGCACCAGAGCCACGGCCTTGGCGACCTTGTCCACATTCTCATGCTTGGCAGAGCCCTTGGTGGAGAAGGACAGCATGGCAACGCGCGGATCCATTCCCAGCAGGGACTTGGCCGTCTGAGCGGAAGCCATGGCGATATCCGCCAGCTGCTCGGAGGTCGGATCAATGTTCACGGCACAGTCGCCGAATACCAGCACGCCGTTGTCTCCATAGCTCGGATTCTGTACTTCCATCAGGAAGCAGGAGGAAACCGTCTTGATGCCCGGGGCACCCTTGATGATCTGCAGGGCCGGACGGAGAACATCGCCAGTGGTATTGATGGCGCCGGCCACCATGGCATCCGCATCGCCCATCTTGAGCATCATGGTGCCATAGAACAGGGTATTGCTGAGGCAGAGTTCCTTTGCCTTCTCGCGGGTCATGCCCTTCTTCTCACGGATCACAAACAGCTGCTCCGCATAGCCTTCGGTCTTGGCGCTGGTGGCCGGATCCTCGATGTTCACACCGGTCAGGTCCGTTCCCAGTTCAGCTGCCTTTGCCAGGATCTCCTCCCTGGGTCCGACGAGCGTTACTTTTGCCAGGCCCTTCGCCACGATTTTCGCGGATGCCTGAATCGTTCTGGGCTCAGTGCCCTCTGCAAGAACGACATGTTTCGGATCGGCCGCAGCCTTTGCCCGAATCGTCTCAATAACAGACATTTTAAACTCCTCCTCAAATATGATATACTTATCAAAAGGTTAAATTTACCCAACTCCGAGATTATAACGCATTTTCGCGGCTTTGAAAAGGAATAAATTCGCCAAAATTGGGAGAGATTCCCGGCCGCAAAGGAAGAGGCAAACATGTCCGATCCAACCGTCTGCGCCATTGTCTGCGAATACGATCCGTTCCACAACGGACATCAGTATCAGCTCAGCCGTGCCCGGGAGCTCACCGGCGCCGATTATCTGGTCTGCATCATGAGCGGATGCATCACCCAGCGGGGCACTTTCGCCCGGTATGACCGACATCTGCGCACCCTGTCCGCCCTCCGCCACGGCGCCGATCTCGTCCTTGAGCTGCCTGTCCGCTTTTCCTGTGCCAGTGCACCGGAATTTGCCGGCGGTGCCGTCTCCATCGCCCGGCGCATCAAATGCACCCATCTTTCCTTTGGCTGTGAACCGGAACTGATTCCCTATCTCACCCGGGTCTCCGCCCTCCTGCGCCGCGAGCCGGACACCTTTGCCGCCGCACTTCGTCCCCTCCTCAAATCCGGCCTCTCCTATCCCGCTGCCTATGCCGAAGCCCTGGCCGTTTGCCTGCAGGAACCGGATCTCAGGGAAAAGCTCTCCGCGCCAAACGCCATTCTGGCCATGCAGTATCTGCGGGCCCTGCCAGAGCGGATTCAGCCCGTCCCCATCCCCCGCATCGGGCAGTACCACGACCGGACCGTTTCCGCTTTTTCAAGCGCCGGTGCCCTTCGTGAGGCCGCCGAAAACGGACAGCTCCCTGCAGCAGCCGCACAGGCCATGCCGGATCCGGAGCTTTACCTGGCGGCAGAGGAAAAGCGGGAAATTCATCTGCCGGATGCTCTTTCGCATCCGCTTCTGTATCTCATCCGCACCACCCCGCCGGAGGAGCTGAGCCGAATCGCGGGCATGGAGGAGGGACTGGAGAACCGATTTGCGGAACTGGCCCTGCGGACCAGTACCCGTCAGGAACTCCTGGCCGCGGTCAAGACAAAGCGCTATACCTATGCCCACCTTTCCCGTCTTTGTTCCTGCCTCCTCCTCCGCCTGACAAAGGACATGGCCGCAGCCCTCCCGGAGCCCGGCTATGCCCGCATTCTCGGCTTCAGGCGCCGCATTTCCCCGCTCCTGCGCCTCCTCCGGGAAACTGAGGGAAGTATCCCGCTCATTTCCCGCGCGCGGGATCTGCCCCGGGAATCTGTCCAGTTCACGCTCGATCATCGGGCGCAGCTGCTCTGGTCCCTTGGCTGCTCCTGCCCCGCGCGTCAGCTGGGAAATCCGGATCTGACCACGCCACCGGTGATCCTCGACTAAAGATGCTGTTTTCCCTCCCCCAAAACATCCATGACCGCGCTCTTGACATTCCCGGATGGGTTTGCGAAGACAAAGAAACAGGCAGACAGGACTTCCTGTCTGCCTTTGCTGCGTCACCGAAATTTCACAGCCCGATCACATGCGGCACGATGTCCGGGTCGTGATTGGCCAGAGACTCGATGCAGTTCGGATCAAGGCTCTGCTCCCGGATCCAGGCCAGAGACTGCTTCTGCAGTGCTTTATCCGCTGCAATGCCGGAGGTGATCATCTGCTCCCAGCTCTTGCGGGCATAACCGCCGTCGGAGAACAGCAGGACAAACCTGCCCTCTGCATTCCGGACCTTCACGGCAAACAGTCCATCCGCGTGGCCGGGGATGTTGATCAGCTGGATGGACCCATCCCCCAGCAGATCATAGGACCTGCCCACGGGGCCCTGCGTGTCATTCCATTCAAACGCCGTCAGGGGAATGTCGTTCCACCAGTTTTTGTTGTAGCGCACCCTGTTGGTGAGTTTGGCGGCAAACTTCACTTCATCCGCGGCCACCAGGAACTTCTTTGCCCCTTTGACCTGCACCAGGCCATTGGCATGATCGCAGTCCAGATGGGTCAGCAGCACCGCGTCCAGATCCGAATCCCGGATGCCCATGGCAAGCAGCTGCTCATCTATGCACTGTCCCAGGCCGATCCGCCCCTGATTGACCTCATACAGCATCACCGTGCCAAGAGACCGGATCTGGGCTTTCCGGTCAAACTCGCCGTTTGGGCTCATTTCACGTGCCCAGCCCGTATCCACCAGGAACCGTCCCTTCGGATGCTCAATCAGATACGCCGAAACGGGAAGCCAGAGCCGGTCTTCCTTTTTGCCAAACACACCGGACGCCTTGATGGCATTGCTGTTGTCGCCGCCAAAAGGCAGGTCAGGCGCAACGCAAACCTCGCCCGTGTGGAATACATGAATTCGGATGTCAGCCATGAAAAATGCCCTCCTGTACGTCTCATCTGGTCTTTAATACCGCCATTTTCCCGCCGAACACTGCCGCTTTGGGGCCGGTTCACCCGTGTCTGGAAATCCTGCGGCTATGTTCAGTATAGGAGCGTGCCGGCTGAAAGAACACTACACATTCCGGAAAAGTGTTCAGTCTTACAGAAAGCTGACCAGCGAATCCAGCAGCTTATGCAGGATCGGCTTGATCTCCCTGACATCCGTGGACTGGGGATTTTCCATCCAGCAGGTGTATGCGCTGATCACCGAGGAGGCGACGATCTCCGCGATGGCCTCCGCATGATTCAGCTGCTGCTTTTCCGGATATCGCCTGCGGAAATTCGTCTTAATGGCCTCCTTCCATTTGCGAATGAAACGGAGATTGGGCTGCCGGACAAGAAAGGCATCGATTTCAGACCAGTGTTCCCGGATATACGTTTCCGTTTCATCCATGAACAGGAAAAAGTCCATATCCGGATAATTGCCGGCGGCGATCCGGTCAGAAATATCCAGAAGGCCCCGGATCAGGTCATCCTCGATTTCCTGACGCACCTCATCCATATTCCTGTAGTAGGAATAGAAGGTGGTGCGCGCAACAGGCGCCGCGGCACAAAGTCCCTTCACCGTGATCGCCGCGAAGTCCTTTTTCATGTACTGCACCATAAACTGGGCCCGAATGGCCTCTCTTGCATCCATCTGCCGTTTCCTCCCATCCCGCCTGACCTCCCGGCAAGCAGAAAAACCCCTCGTCCTTGGGCGAGGGGGCGCGCAAATCCGTCTGAGACTCACGCCTTAGAGCTAATTCAGTTTCAGATCAATGGCTTTCTGCAGTGCCCGCCTGGCCAGCGGTGCGGCCACACGTCCGCCGCTTCCGCCGTTTTCCACCAGCACGCACACCGCATACGGGGCCTCCTTTTCCCGGATATAGCCCACAAACCAGGCATGTGCCTCCACACTCTTGTCATTGCTGACCTCGGCCGTACCGGTCTTTCCGGCCACCGTGTAATTGTTAAGGGCTGCCCGGGTGCCGGTTCCCCGGCGAATCACTTCCATCATGTCCGCTTCAATTCTGGCTGCCGTTTCAGGACTCACCGCGCTCCGGTCCGGCGCCGCAAAGGGCAGCATCCGTTCCTGACCGGAGGCCGTGATGATCCGGTGCAGAAGACGCGGTTCCCGGAAGATGCCTTTGTTGGCAATCGTCGCGGCAATCAATGTCAGGTGCAGGGGGGTAGCCAGCACGCGGCCCTGCCCGATGGATGACCAGGCCAGATCCTCCGGGCTGAGGTCATCCGCCGGGTAACTGGAGTTATAGACGATCACGTCATTGAACATGAAATTTTCATTGAAGCCCAGCTGCCTGGCCGTATCCCCGATCAGCTTATACCCCAGCTGCTGGGAAAGCGCGGCAAAAGTGGTATTGCAGGAATTGGCAAAGGCGCTCTTCAGATCCTGAATTCCGTGAGCACTGGACTCCGTCACCGAATAATGGCCTACCGGATAGTACCCGGTGCATTCAAAGGCAAAATTGTCCATGTCCGGCAGATGATCAATGGCTGAAATCATGGTCACAATCTTAAAGGTGGACCCCGGGGGATACAGGCCCTGCGTGCAGCGGTTCATCAGGGCGCCGGCTTTGCTGTCTGCCAGGGAAGCGTTCAGATCGGTCGGATCAAACTGGGGCAGGGAAACCATCGCCAGGATCTCGGACGTCCGGTAATTCATCACCACCACTGCCCCGCGTTTGCCGTCGGGAAAGTGTTCCGTGATGTAGCGGGACAGTTCCGCCGAGATGGTCAGCTCAAGGCTGTCCCCCTCCTGCCGCTTCCCCGTAATGGCATCCCGGAGGCGTTCAAAAATACTGGATTTGAACCCCAGCAGGTACTGGGCATGGAAGGTATCCGCCCCCGTGGACACCTTGCCGCCGCTGTCCCCCACCACCTGGGAGACGGCCCTGCGCGTGCGGGCATCCTTATGATACCGCCTTTGTCCGTCCTCATCCGACCAGGCCAGCACAACGCCGCTCCGGTCCATGACCGAACCCATTTTCACATACTGTTTCTGGTTGTTGATCCGTGGATTATACGGATTGGCCACCCATCTGCCCCCGTAAAAGTAAACGGAATAACAGAAATAAGCCACGATCAGGCAGAAAAGGGAAATCATGAGCAGGAGCATCAGCCGGGATCGAATTCGAATGATTTTAATGGTTATTGCCTCCCTTTCCCGGCATGCTTTCCTTCGTCTCCACCTGCTGCTTGCCGGATATCCCGTGCAGAATGCCGATCATGGCCATACAGGAGAGCATGGAAGAGCCGCCATAGCTCAGAAACGGCATCGTGACGCCCGTCAGCGGAATCAGCTTAATGACGCCGCCGGTGATCATGAACGTCTGGATGCCCAGCATGGCCACGGTCCCGTATCCCAGGAGCATGGTCAGGGAGCGTCTGGAACGGTTGACCAGCGTCACCGCACGCGCCAGAATAATGACATACAAAAGCAGCAGCAGAACGCCGAAGATCTGCCCGAACTGCTCGCAGATGACGGCAAAAATAAAGTCATTGTAGTAGGCCGGAATCTTTTCAGGCGTTCCCTGTCCCAGTCCCATTCCGAACAGACCGCCCGAACTGATGGCCAGCAGCGCCTGAATGATCTGATACCCGCCGCCGGTGGGATCGCTCCAGGGATTTTTCCACATGGCCACGCGGACTTTCACATGGGCAAACATCCGGTATCCCAGGATTGCCGCGCCCACACCGCCGCCGGCGCCTAGAAGGGTCAGCGGAATATTGCCGCAGGCGATATAAAAGACCACCAGCGTGGAGAGATAGTAGATGAGGGCCGTGCCCAGATCCCGCTGGAGCATCAGGACGATCAGGCAGGCGATGGTAAACAGCAGCGCGGGCAGCATCTGAATAAATGTCCGGTGCGCGCTGAAATAATAGGCCAGTGCAAAGAGCACCGAGATTTTCACCAGCTCACTGGGCTGAAACGAACCCAGAACCGGCAGGCTGACCCAGTTTTTGGCGCCGTTGTTCCATTGGCCGAAAATCAGCGGCAGCACCAGAATGGCCAGCCCCGCCACCATCAGGAAAAGCGTCAGCAGATGATACCGCTGAATCCGCGTGACCAGAAGCGTCACCAGGACCATGATCCCCAGGCTCACCGCGTAGAAAAGAATCTGCCGGTTTCCCCGAAGCGGGGACACCGTACAGAGCGTAACAATACCCACGCCGCACAGAAAATTGGTCAGTGCCATGATCAGTGCGTCCATGTGCATAATCCGGGGGAGAAGAAGGGAGGACACCAGTCCCAGGGGCACGATCACCCAGATCATGGCCAGGGAATCCATTCCCACCGTTTCCCTCGTATGGGCCGCCGCCAGCAGGAGACCAAGGGCTTCAAACACCGCGGTCAGTATGGCGATGACCACCACGGGCAGATCCAGTCTGGTGCCGGTCAGGAGCCGCATTTCAGAGGCTGAAACCCGGTCTTTATTCCGGCTTTTTTCCTTAAACGTCTCCCGGCCGGTCAGTTCACTGGCCTTCCATTTTTTCGTCCGCTCCGCGGGAACCGCTGCACGTTCCCTTTTTCTGAAAACGGGCTTTTCAGCGCCGGCGGTTTTCTTTCCGGTCTCACTGACTTTGCGCCCGATAAATACCTGTTCCTTCTTCGGCATTCTCTGCCTCCTCGACTGCCATTTATCCCTTACCGTTCCGGATTCTCCGCGGCCTTTTTGCGGCCTTTTTCCTTTCGCCGGACGGATCCGCTGCTGCCAATTCCGCTGCCGCGTCCGCGATGCGCCTGAATCCGTCTGGCACGGGTGACATACGGATATTCAAGTTTTTCCGTCTCAAGGCCGGCGCCCTCATAAAGATGCAGTTCCATGGATACCCCGTTGACGGTAAGCCGGGCTCCGGTGGTCATGACGGCCTCATCCCCGGGCCTCAGCAGTTCCCCGTCCACCTCAATGGCATCTTTCTGTACGGGAACCAGATACATCCGCTGTCCCTCTACCCAGAAAAAAGCCGCCCGCAGATGCAGACGCCGGATCGAAAGAACCACATCACATCCGGAGGCCAGGCCAATGGTCCCCTCATACGGCACGCTGAGTACCTCCCCTGCCGGCAGCCGCTTGCTGCCGCCGGAAAGAACGATCAGTTCCCCCGCATACTCAAGCTGCCGCTGCGCGGCAACCGCCCGTTTCCAGATACGCCGGTCCTTCACCGTTTTCCGGACGGAAATCACGACGATCATCAGAATAATCGCCGCAGACAGATAGCCGAATCCCATGGCCAAAACGGAATACCACGCACTCATGCTCTTCCCCCAAGCCCTTTTCTTTCGTCGATTATAACACACTTTCCATGATTTTTCCCCCATCCCCGCATCATCCTCAAAAAAAGTCCGCAGCACCGGCATTTTTGCAATGACTTGTCAAAAAAACGGTCGGTGTGTATAATAGGGCCATTCACTCGTTTCAGCGGCTGTTAACAACAGCCCATTATCAACAGGAGGTCAATCATGACAAATGAACGCATGCTGATTGTCGGCGGACGTCGCCTTGAGGGAACCGTCCGTATCAGCGGGGCCAAAAATTCCGCTGTCGCCGTCATTCCTGCCACCATTTTAAGCAGAACCCCCTGTGTCATTGAGAATCTGCCCGACATCGAGGATGTCCGGGTATCCGTTGAAACCCTGCGCCATCTGGGTGCAACGGTCGACTGGGATCCCTCCACCGGCATCATGCAGGTGGACTCCTCCACCATTACCAAAACCGAGGTTCCTCTGGAACTCTCACGGAAAATGCGCGCCTCCTCCTACTACATCGGTGCTCTTCTGGCCCGCTACGGCGAGGCGAGGGTACCGATGCCGGGCGGCTGCGATATCGGCCGTCGTCCCATCGACCAGCACCTCAAGGGAATGCGTGCCCTGGGGGCTACCGTGGAAACCTCCTATGGCCTGGTCATTGCCGAGGCATCCCATCTGGTGGGCAGCGACATTTTCATGGACATGGTCACCGTCGGCGGCACCATCAACGTCATGCTGGCGGCCTCCCATGCCGAGGGGATGACCATTATTCACAATGCCGCCAAAGAACCGCACATCGTCGATCTGGCCAACTTCCTCAACTCTATGGGCTGCCGGATCAAGGGTGCCGGAACGGACACCATCCGGATCCGCGGAATGCAGGAACTGAATGCCCGCCGGCCCTATGCCATCATTCCGGACCAGATTGAAACCGGCACCATGATGATTGCCGCGGCAGGCACCCACGGCGATGTCACCATCACCGGCTGCATTCCCACGCATATGGAAGCCCTGACCGCCAAGCTGCTTGAAATGGGCGCCCGGGTAGATGAGAAGGATGATGCCATCCGTGTCCGTTCGCTGGGGGCGCACCGGCCGGTTTCCTTTAAGACTCAGGTCTATCCCGGCTTCCCCACCGATCTGCAGCAGCCCATGAGCGCGCTTCTGTGCACCGCATCCGGTACCTCCCGGGTCGTTGAAAACATCTTTGAATCCCGTTTCCGCCATCTGGCGGAAATGGAACGGATGGGCGCAAATGTCCGGGTCTATGAACAGACCGCCGTTATCGAGGGCGTTCCCCAGCTGCACGCCGCTGCCGTGGAGGCCAGTGACCTTCGCGCCGGCGCCGCCCTGGTGATTGCCGGTCTCATGGCACAGGGCACCACGGAGATCTACAACACGCATTACATCGACCGCGGTTATGAACATCTGGAGGAGAAACTCAACGCACTTGGCGCAAAAATCTCACGGTTTTATCCCTGATCAGTGACACATCCGGGCAGACACCCTTTGTGGTGCCTGCCTTTTTGCCTTTGTCCACTTCACTCTGCTATCTAAAATTTAGGCATTTATAACTTCATTTAAGGGCATTTTCTGAGCATTTTATGGGCATTTCCCCTCAGGTGCTTTTTTCCCTTGTCAGTCTTGTACTCACATGCTATAATCCTTTCATTATGTATGAAAATACATTTTGACTCTATCACTGGGAGGTTTGTTCATGCCCTTAATGAAGGAATATAACAAAGATGCCATTAAGGAATCCATCTTTAATAAGCTGCTCCGTTACTACGGCGTCACCCTTGAGGAAGCCACCCCCAAGCAGATTTATGCCGCGGTTGCCTCTACGGTCCGCGACCAGATCATGCTGAAGTGGCGTTTTGAAAAGGAAGAGCGTCTCAACTCCAAAGCCAAGCGGCTCTATTATCTCTCCATCGAATTCCTGACCGGACGCTGGCTGCACAACAATCTGCTGAACCTGTGTTCAACCGAAGAATATGTCAAAGCCTTCGATGAACTGGGTCTGACCCTTCGCGGTGTTCTCCACGAGGAGCCGGAACCGGCTCTGGGCAACGGCGGTCTCGGCCGTCTGGCTGCCTGCTTCCTTGATTCCCTTGCCACCCTTGACTATCCGGCCATGGGCTGCACCATCCGCTATGAATACGGCCTTTTCCGCCAGCGCATCGTTGATGGTCAGCAGGTTGAGATTCCGGATGACTGGCTGACCTACGGCAATGCCTGGGAAATTCCCACGCAGAAAGACGCGGTTCTCATCCGCTTCGGCGGTCACGTTGTGGAACAGTGGGTGGATGACATCAACTACGTCACCCTTGAGGATACCGAGGATGTCGTCGCCGTCCCCTATGACCTGCCGATTGTCGGCTATGACAGCGATGTCGTGGACCGCCTGCGCTGCTGGAGCGCCGTTCTTCCGCAGAACTTCAACCTGGAGCGCTTCTCCTCCGGCGATTTCAACAGCTCTACCCGTGACGGCTCCTCCATTGCCGCCCAGATCTCCAAGGTCCTCTATCCGGAGGATACCTCCTACAACGGCAAGAAGCTGCGCCTGATGCAGGAGTACTTCCTGGTCAGCGCCACCCTCCAGTATGCCATCCGCGACTTCAAGCGGGTCAACGGAGACAACATCTTCCTGCTGCCTGAGAAGGTCATCTTCCATATCAATGACACGCACCCGGCCCTGGTCATCCCCGAGCTGATGCGTCTGCTGATTGACGTGGAGCGTCTGTCCTGGGAGGATGCCGAGCGCATCACCACCGCCAGCGTGGCCTATACCAACCATACCATCATGGCCGAGGCACTGGAGAAGTGGCCGGAGTCCATGATGCGTGAGACGCTCCCGCGTATCTACACCATCATGCAGGAACTCAACCGCCGCCTGTGCCAGAAGCTGTTTGACCGCTTCCCCGGACAGTGGGACCGCATCGGCCACATGGCCATCCTCGCCTATGATCAGGCTCACATGGCCAACATGTGCATTGCCTATTCCAAGGCCATTAACGGCGTTTCCCAGCTGCATGGCGAAATCCTGAAGCGCAGCACGTTTGCCGATTATTATTCCGTCATGCCGGAGAAGTTCATGGCCATCACCAACGGCATTACGCCGCGCCGCTGGCTCATGCTCTCCAACCGCGCCCTCTCCAGCCTGCTGGATGAGAGTATCGGCCTTGGCTGGCATAAGGACCTGATGGAGCTGGAAAAGCTGCTGCCCTTTGCGGATGACGCCGCCTTCATTGAGAAGTTTGCCGCGGTCAAGCATGAAAACAAGGAACACTTCATGCACTGGATCAACCGGCATCAGGGCATCGTTCTGGATCCGGACTTCATGTTCGACGTTCAGGTCAAGCGCCTGCACGAATACAAGCGTCAGCTGCTGAATGCCCTGCACATTCTGGTTCTCTACAACCGCATCTGTGATGATCCCAACTACTCCATGCCGCCCCGCACCTTTATCTTCGGTGCCAAGGCTGCGCCTGGCTACTACCGGGCCAAGGAAATCATCCACTTCATCAACGTGCTGGCACAGCATATTGCCAAGGATGAGCGCGCCTCCAAGTTCCTCAAGGTCGTCTTCCTGCAGAACTACAATGTTTCCACCGCCGAGGTGCTGATCCCTGCCAGCGAAGTCAGCGAGCAGCTCTCCACCGCTTCCAAGGAAGCCAGCGGCACCGGCAACATGAAGTTCATGATGAACGGCGCGGTCACCATCGGCACGCTGGATGGCGCCAATGTGGAAATCGCCGATCTGGTGGGACCTGACAACTGCTATATCTTCGGTATGCGTTCGCATGAGGTGGAGGCCCTGTATTCCGCCGGCACCTATCGCGCCCTGGATATCTATGAGACTAACACCGAACTCCGCCGTGCCCTGAACATGCTCTTTGACGGCTCCCTGACGCCGGACAATCCGCGCATGTTTGAAGGCCTCTACCGTGCCCTCGTGTTCTCTGACAACGGCGGCATGGCTGATCCCTATCTGGTTCTCAAGGACTTCGGTTCCTATCAGCAGGCACAGGCCCGCCTGGTTCGTGACTATCAGGACACCCGCGCCTGGACCCGCAAGGAAATCATCAACGTGGCCAAGAGCGGCATCTTCTCCTCCGACCGTACGATTCGCGAGTACAACGAGAAGATCTGGCATCTCAAGCCCCTGGTCAAAAAATAAAAAAACAGGACACATCCTGTTTCGCGGCAGAGCCCCCGACGGGGCTCTGTTTTTTTCATTCCTCAGGATAGGGCTCATCCAGATGCCGGCTGTCACTGGCCAGTTCCACAATCGGCATGACCAGTTCCCCCGGCTCTCTTCCAAGGCGAATAATGGTGATGCCCGTAAAAGGCATGTGCAGCACGGCGCATACATACGGAAACGTCACGTTCAGCAAATGCGCCAGCAGGGCGGAGGAGGATCCCCCGTGACAGAACAGTGCCACGGTGTGCTGCACACGGTCCGTCCTGCAGCAGCGATAATACCTGCCCTCCCGTACATACCCGAGTTCCTTCATCCATTCATCCGTTCCGGCCTCAGTGCGCGCCGCTTCGGCCACCACCCGGTTATGGCTGAACAGCGGATGCTGCCGCCAATGTGGGCTCAGCAGATCATCCCCGTCACGGATCATCCGGTTGGCCAGGGTCCAGGGATGTCCGTCTGCAACAATCGGGGTGTCATCCACCGATCCCCAGGACAGTTCGCGGATCCACGGAAGCGGCGTTACCATTTCCAGCCCGATGTGTCTGGCCAGCGCTTCTGCCGTTTCGCGTGCCCGCCCCATGGGCGAGGTATAGATGGCCTCAATTTCCTCATTTTCAAGCCGCTTTGCCGCTGCGGCCGCCTGCAGATGCCCTTTCTCCGTCAGGCAGTCCTTCTCATAGTTCGGTTCCCCGTGGCGCACAATGACAATCCGCATCCGAAATCTCCCTTCCCTCATGGTCTTTGTCCGGGCACTGACCCAGCCGTGCCACGCCCATAGCATAGCCAATCCGGCGGCAGATTTCAAGCCTCCTTCCCGAACCACAAAAAAAGGCATCTGACCTTGTCAGATGCCCTGTGTGTTCTTAAAGCGACTCAATCGTAATATCCGTCAGGAACTGAAGCACCATTGTCTTCTGCTCCTCGGTCAGGACAGAACCGCCAGCCGGAACGACCCGGACCGCGATCTGGTATCCTTTCCAGAGCGTCATGACATCATAGGTGCACTCATTGGCGGTCTGGTTATCAAAAATCAGAATCTTGGTTCCTTTTCCCGACTCCGATTTCGTGACCACTGCGGAAGGGGTATCCTGCAGGAAGAGCGCGATCATGCCATCCATCTCTTCCTCACTCAGTTCATTCAGTGTCCTTCCCTGAGCATTCTCATCAAAGGCAATGGTGATACTGGCCACGGGTTTTTTCGGATCCTGCGGCCGAAGCATTCCCACATACAGAACATCAGATACAAAGCGGTCTGAATAGGAATAGCCATCCGGGACGACTGCCTTTACCCGGAATCCTTCCAGCGTTACCTGCCTCGTATTCTCTGCCATGCCCAACAGGCAGACAGAGGAAAGCAGCATAACCAAAACGATCGAAATGCAGATTTTTCTCATATTTCCTCCTGCTTAATTCCAGTTTCCGTTCTGACAAGTGCCCGACAGATTCCTTAATAGGCAAACGCCCGCATGAGATAACCGGTGAATCCGCTGGCGTTATCCCGCACCTGCAGCCAGTTATCGTTATAGGCCAGCACCACGAAGCTCTCCCCTTCATAGCAGTAACGCTGAACCAGGGAGCCAGTGTCCGGTGCCCAGTAAAGCGACACATATCCGCCGATACGGGACGGATGGGTATTAACCATAAACGGCTGATTCCCTGTCAGAACCATCGTGGAAAACTGACCGTTCAACTGGGAAATCGTTGTCTCCGGATACACCGGAACATACGGTGCCTGTGTCGGATAGGGCGGATAATACGGTTCCGGCGTCGGATAGGGCGGATAATAGGGGGTTGCCGTCGGCTGCGGCCGTGGTCCCGGATCATACTCCGTGAGATAACGGGCAAGCACATAAGCATCTGAATCGTTATACAGGATCTTTGCCCATGTTCTGTTTTCGGCAAAACCGGTCACCAGCACCTGCTCCCCATAGTTGAGCTTCCCAAGAATGGTAGCATTCGTATCCGGCCAGGCCCGTACATTCAGATGTCCGCCGTTGTTGGTACGTACATACCTGTAAACATGAATAGCCGGGTCAATGATGATATCAGGATATTCCTGCTTATTGATCCCGTCAGGTCCGATAATTGGCGTATCCGGGTATTCCTGCTTGTTGATTCCGCCGGGTCCCAGAATCGGTGTGTTCGACTCAGCGTTCGGGTTTTCTCCCCCGGGCCCGAGCACAGGCGCATTCTCTGTGTTTTCCGCCATTGCTGAAACCATCACCAGAGACAGCATCAGCAGACCGATGAAAAGCGCAAGACTGATTTTTTTCATATGTATCCTTCCTCACATACTCTGTTTCCTTTTTCCGTTGCTCCCCTGCCCCTGACAGATCTTTTCCCAGCCGGTCCGCTGCCCTGTGAAAGTGCCGGAACGCTATTTAAGATCCTGTCCGGGTCAGGTTTTTTAACATTATAACATATCCCGCAGAGAATGGAAAACCCCGATTTTCATTTTTTCATCCTCCTCTCACCCACAACACTACCTCTGAAAAAAGCACATAGCAACAAAAAAAGAGGGCCGCAGCCCTCATTTCTTCCTGTCTGCGATCCTCTTCAGGCTCTCCTTGTCCTCGGCCAGCATGCTCACCAATCTGCGGTAGCTTCCTGCCCAATCCCAGTGGCATCCGTCCAGGCTGAAAACATCGTAGGTGTTGCAGAGGTAGTTGATGCTGATGTGGCAGTTGTACCGGGTTTCGAAGTTCTTCTTCGTCTTTTCGCTGATCATGGTGTGTGGCCTCCTGTTGTCTCCTTTGCTGTTTGTTGGGCACATATTAGCTCTGCAAAGGGGATGTCGGGAACATCTAAACGTACAGAAGAAGAGATGTAGGAACTGGTGGGAGTGGACAAAAAGCCCTCCGCACCACCAAAACCTGTCGGTCTGGAGGATTGGAGGGCTTTGGAAATAATTACTTCTTTTTATACCGTCTACCTTTTGTGCCGGCGGTTATTTCCACATACCCGAGATCCACTAGCTCCTTCATCAGTTCCCGGGTTC
>JAGAHV010000305.1:0-27170 GCA_017626895.1 Clostridia bacterium
AAGAAACAAGAAGCATACAAAAAAGCTTTCATTACTCAATGTAATGAAAGCTGAAAAGAGAGATTTTTGCTCACAGTCAGAGAGAAGTATGTGCTATATAACGTCGGGTCCAACCATACGTCAGTTGTTTAGGAACTTACGAAGATAACCCTGCAGATCCGGAAACCTTGCCGATCACCACAGGGTGAAAAAAGCCACTGACCAAAAGACAAGGGTAGGACGATACTGTCCCACCCTTGTCAAATAAAGTCACGTTCTGGCTCCGCTTATTAATTGAAAGTTCAACGAAGCCTGGTGATTTTATGACCGCACAACGTTCCTGCTTGCGGTCCTTTTTACAGAGCGCTGATGACTTTACCCTGATGTTCTATCGTCCCGGCTGTGAATATTTCCATTCACGGGCGGATCTGCTTTCAGGTGTCAGCCGCGCCTGCCTGTTTCTGTCCAATAAACACCTGCTTTTACGTCCGGTTATGCAGCCGCTGCTTCCTCGTCACTGTACTCTTTGACGATTTCATCATAGCTGTTAATGGCATCATCCAGGTGCTGCATCAGGTCGGTCTCTTTCATCCTGCCCCCCTGATCCTCCACGCCCTCAAAATGCAGCGTAAAGCGGCTGGGCGGTGTCTCCAGCGAAAGCGGCGTTCTTTCCCGCAGCTGCCTGGTATTCTGGTATACCAGTTCAGCTGTCCAGTACGCCTCACCCTGGTCATTCAGCCACCGGGAAAAGACCAGTTTCACGCCAATGGGGGTATGCTGCTCAACCGAGTCCATGAGCAGATATTCCTGTACATCCAGGGCAGCAAGCACACTGGCAAGATTGGAATCATGCCCGCAGAGGAAACTGAACTTCCGTCCCTCTGCCTTCATTTCCGAACGGATTACCTCCAACAGCGGATTGGCCGCGTTTTTCGCAATCAGAGGCGTCTCAAAAAGAATTTTCGTATAGGTATCCACAATGGTATGCAGCTTCTGCCAGTCCTCATAGGTCAGATCATGTCCGAACGCGGCCGCCCGGTCATCCGCCATCTCATAATACTGGAAAGTCATGGCATCTGCCACGGATGTGGCGGTCTTGATCGGCCCGGACAGGCTGGCCTCCTTGTCCATTTCAAAGCGCACGGTTGTTTCATCCGTGAGGAGATTCCCATAGGTTCCCGCCTGATATGCCGCGCTCTCCTTCATATCGGTCACCTCCATCAGCAGGGAAATGGCCTCACGAAGATTGTTCTGAATCCCCTTCATTCCCGTGGCACCGCCCATGGCCTCAATCTGCTCAATGACCGCCTTTTCATAACTGTCCGAGAGGAATGTGAGCTTCGGGGTAAACACCGGGTCCATGGTGTTGTAATCCGCATGGGTTTCAATCTCAATATTGGCTGCCGGGAACATGCCTGCCGAGAAATAATGCGCCGTGGCAAAGGTTCTCTGCATAGCATTGGCATAGAACCGGACCATTCCCTCCTCAGGACGGACATTCTCCGGGAATACGCCCTCGCTTTCCAGCCACTTGCGGAAATACTGTCCCATCTGCGTTTCAAGAACCGCCCCGCGCATGGACAGTTCACTGGGATTGCTGGTCCACTTAAACCAGGGATGCGGTGTAATATCCCCGAGTAGGGATCCGCTGCCGGAAAGTGGAGAACGAATGTTGTGACGGCTCAGAACCACAACCCGGTCCAGTGTCAATTTCGCATTTCCGGTCTCTTTCGAAGCCGAATTGAACTGTCCCAAGACCCGTACATCCGGCAGCATGCAGGCAGCCATCTGTTCCTCCCGGATGCCCTCCGCATTCTCTGCCTCAACGAGGAAATGGTAAAGGCCCAGTGCACTGCCATCCGGGCGGACATGCAGGGTCACGACGCCCAGACCGGCCTCATGCAGTTTGACGATGAAGTCAGTCAGTTTTCCTCCGTCCCCATCCACGGCAAACACCGCACGGGTCGTTTTTTCCCCTTCTGCCGGTTTCGCGGACAGCACGTAGAACCTGGTATGATTGGCCTCGAGCTGCACATCCTGTGCCAGCACCTGCAGGTTATACAGGCGGGCCGCACCAGGGGCGGCAACGGCAGCAATGGATTTATCACCGGTCCTGGACACGTACTCCGCCGCCGCTGCCGTGCTGGGCATTTCCACCGGCTCTGCCTCCGGCAGATTTTTTTCTCTCCACTGTGCACTCTGGATCAGTCCCTGAGAATGGGAACAGACGGTCCGGATATCCTCAAGCGTCGCGCCGGGAAGGGCCATCAGGGTCTGGCTGATCGGCAGCACCACTTCCCCGACGATACAGACATTCTCCGCCCTGAGCAGCGCATCCACGTAATTCACGACGGCGCCGCCAATGGAGTTTTCCTGGGGAATCACCGCAAAATCGGCCTTCCCGGCGGCGACATCGGCAATCGTGTCGTTTACCGTTTCCCTGGCCTGAAAAGTGCCCTCATCCTGAAACCAGAAACGGGCCGCCTCCTCCGTATACGTTCCCTCCGGTCCGAGAAAACTGATCCGGTTCCCTTCGGCCATACAAAGGCCGGGCACCAGCAGCATCAGGACCAGCATCAACCCAATGATCTTGTTCATTCCTGTTTCTCCTCTTCGTTTCATTGAAAACAGCAAAACGCCCGGTTTCATCTTTTTTGCATCATCATGCGTATCCGCACCAGGGTTGCGCCGTTCCAGCCGAACATTTCACCGTCCGTCCGGTGTTTTTCCCCTTTTGACGATTTGCAGCGTTTGCTGACATGTCTATCTTACCTGAACTCTGTCTCTTTGTCCATAGCACTTCGGCCTCTGCTCCCTTTTGCAGGCCTCAATGTTGGTCGTTTGCCTGAGCTACTTTTGGCTGCGGCCTGGATTTAAAGAACTGTCGCTGCGCGACAGGGCCGCTCCTGAGACAGCCGTATTGGGTTGACGCAAAAGGACAGCTTATTCTGCTCTGCTCCAAAAGCGTGCTCTTCAGCATTCGCCGTCAGGCCCTTTTCCGAAACGGGACCAGTTACAAAAGTTTGGTACTGGTTAGCAGGGAAATGGGATGAAAGAATTTTCTCCAGCTGACACCGGCATTACACATCTGTTTTCCTCACGTTTACGGATGCCGGCTTTATGGGACAGGCAATTGCCAGAGAATGATCGCAGAAAATGGACAACGAACCGTTCCAATTCCGGCCTTCCCTTCGCATTCAGCCCTTCTCATCCTCCATCTTCCAGCGAACCAGGTCCAGCAGAATCGGCTGCAGCTTTCTTGCCCGGTCTGTCAGATCATATTCCACCCTGACCGGCACCTCCAGATACTCTTTCCGGATGATCAGCTGATCCTGTTCCATCTCCCGAAGTGTCTGGGAAAGCATGGTATTGGAAATTCCCTTCACGTTATGCAGAAGTTCATTATACCGGCTGGCACCATTGGCCGAAAGCGAACACAGGATCCGCATTTTCCATTTCCCGCCAATGCTTTCAAATGCCGCCTGCAGAGCACATTCTTCCTTACACGGGCAGTTCTGATGTTGAGACATTCCGTTCCTCCCTATTTAACTCAGTGTTGGTCTTTGGCCTGAGCCGCTTTGTCCTGGCCCGTATTCAGCAAACTGTCGCTGCGCGACAGGGCCTCCTATTTGGGCCATGCGCCTGATCTGTGCCTACGCCTTTCCTGTATCTCCATTCAGGCCGACCCACTCCGCTTTTTCTTCCTTGCAACGGAAAAATTACGTTATTGACAGTACACGACTGTTCCTGTACAATCCTAGCAGATAAGAAATCCGTTGTAAAGACTGATTTCTGATTTACAATTCTGTACCATATGTAGGAACCCTTTATGGGGAAGATCATCCCGTTCTGCACCTCCGGCGGCAGCGGCATCGGCAAAACCGCCGAGCGGATCCGTTCCCTGACCGGCAGCACCTGCGTGGATGAGGGCAAGCGCCTCGGTGGCGAGATCTGCGAGGAGGACCTGAAACTCTGGACAGCCGGACTCGGCCTTTAATTTTCAAACGATTAGAAAAGAGGAAACTGTATGAAAACCATTACAAAAGAAATGACCATTCGCGAAGTTCTTGAAATCGACCCGACCACCGCTCCCATCATGACACAGTATGGCATGCACTGCATGGGCTGCCCCTTCAGCCAGATGGAAAGCCTTGAGCAGGGCTGTGCCGCTCACGGTTCCGATGTCAATGAACTCGTAACCGCGCTGAACGAGTACATTGCCCGTAAAGCCTGATCTGTCAGCGATTTTCCGGTCCGGATATATGGTCCGTCTGCCGGCTTTGACGCTTTTCAGATTCCCTATGCTCCGGAGCAATTCTCGGCCGGCACAACCGGTTCAGGAAGAAGCAAAGAGACGGAAATCAGCCGGGCATTGCCCGGCTGTTTTGTATTTTCCCTTTAATTCAGTGAATCATTGAGGAAGTTCCTATGAATATGAACCTATTTCTGACCGGAGGCACCGGTTTTCTGGGCACCGAACTGGCCTCTCTCCTGGTCCGGCAGCCGGAAACAGCTCTGTATGTCCTGGTACGTGCCGCAAATAAAGAAGAGGCGATGCATCGTCTCAGAGCTCTCTGGCATCATGATCCTGCCCTGACCGCCGCCATCGGCCAGAGTGTCCATCCCCTGTGCGGCGATTTCATAGTTAACTGAAACTCCTATCCACTTACTGCATATGTTACCTATACGAAGCATTGCCTCAACATTACCATAAACAAGGAACGCTTTCTTTTATCTGTACACCACGCTTTCCCTTTAAACACAATTCTGGCCAAACAAAAAAAGAGCGCCTCCTCTGCAATTAAGAGGAGACGCTCTGTCAATTGATTTCTTTTTTATTAACAATCCGAGACCGACTAATGCGATCAAAGCGAGGAATCCATAGAGAAGCGGTTTTGCTGTATCTCCGGTCTGAGGAAGAGAATCAATCGTTTCATTATCAATCTTACTTCCAGATATCGTCACAGGAATACATTCCGGCGTTGTATCATTGTGGTTCTCATCCCCTTTAACCTTATACCAGACATAGTAGGTTCCCGCGTCGATTTTTGACGGAATGGATGTGGTATAAAGTTTTTCATCCATCGGAGCCTTGTTCTCTGTGGTTACGGAACAGTACAGGGTGCCATCGTTGGTGGAACCGGCGTTGACCAACTCCTGCGCAGAGCCGTAATAGGTCACGGTTTTCGCCATCGGGGCTGTCGCGGTATCATTAGCCTTGTTCATGGTCAGCGTCGGGAAGGTTTCCGTCCCTGCCGTGTGAGTGTCCGACGCGCAGTGCTGACCTTGACGGTGAACGTGCCGCACTTCGTGACGAGACACACACTTCCATCGCCATAACGTCCGCATGTGTTTTGACTTCCGCTCCGGCAACAGCGTCGTCCAACGGGAATATGGTCTTTCGATGCGGGGCAGTCATCCCTACAGCCATGCTGTTTACACTTCACAATATATGTTACCGCATACCACGCAAACTCGCTTCCGGCGCTGTGGCTTACAGCTTACCGGATGAATGTTTCCATACCACTATGTGAAACGCCCTTCTGGGCGCACCACCTGACCCCAATGCTTCCGCATCTTTCATTCTGCCGGCAGAAAAAAAATCAGATGCAATAATATTTTGTCAGGAAATAGGTTCTGTCCCAATCGATGATTTCTCTTTCGGATTCTTTCTCCGGATGGATATCGAATTCATCGAAGATCATCACCTGACTGTCCTTCAGATCGTACAGCGGCCACACCTTTTCCTTTCCGTCGGGAGATGTGTCTGCGGTGAGAGACGGGTTGCCCGTTTTGGCAAACTGAACCCACATCTTGCGTAGGATTTTTGAGAAGGTCTCGTCAAAATCCCGCCCTGTCGTGTCTTTCTCGCGGTCGAATACCACAGGAAGCTCTACCGAGTGTCCGCTTCTCATCAACGGAATATCCGATTCCGGCGTGAAGAAATAGGTGTAGGATTTACCCCCCGCCATAGTCTGATTCTCCGAAAGTCTGAACAACGGCGCGATGAATGTAATCTGGTCGAACAGGCGGCTGGTGCTTGTATACGTTTCGGTCACATCGCCGGCATCCTTCATGTAGCTCTCTACCAGTGCTTTCTCTTCCTCCGTCAGCTGAGAAAGCTTCTTTTCCAGGCGGTCTGCGGCAAAGGCATTGTAAGGTTCCAGACCGAATCCACATATAAAATAGCCCATTTCGTCCTTATTGCAGCCCTGAAGGATATCCAGATCCTTCGCCGCTCCGTCTGCATAGGCTTCATAAGGATCCGCAGGAAGGAAACTGCCATCCCGTTCCGCCCATACGCGCAGTCCAAGCACGCCCGACGCATTCACCAGATCCTCGACATCCACCTTTTGCAGGTCAGCAACGGTCTTACAGCCGAGCTTATCCATCACCTCGTCGGTGCAGGCAATAGCCTCTTCTGTGGATCTGGTGAACACAGGAGAGCCGCTCTGTGCTATAACACGCTGAAAATACTCGTGGGATCCCTCAACCAGTGGCAAAAGGGTCACGCTGGCACCACCGGCAGATTCTCCAAAGATGGTTACATTCTCAGGATCGCCGCCAAAGCCCTCAATATTCTCATGGATCCACTTGAGGGCCATCATCTGATCCATAAGTCCCAGATTCTGCGCATCCGGATAGTCATCACCGTCCGGCAGGTGGGACAGATGGAAAAAGCCGAAGACACCCACCCTGTACTCAATGGAGACGACGATGACATCCGGGTTTTCCCTGACAAGATTGTGGGATTCGTATAGCGGATCCACGGTTCCGCCCATTTCAAAGGCACCTCCATGAATCCATACCATCACGGGTTTCTTCTCCGCGCCGGTGTCGTCCGCCTTCCATATGTTCAGATACAGGCAGTCCTCGCCCTGAACATAGAGGCTGGCCTTTTCGCCGACTTCCTCTTTCTGGCAAGGGGTCTTCCCATTATAATATGCTTCATAGATGCCATCATCGGCGCCATATTCCACCGGAGCTTTCCAACGGTATTCTCCCACAGGCTGCTGACCTACAAAGGGAATGCCCTTATATGCGATGATATTATCATCCGTCTTTCTTCCGACAAAGGTGCCGTTCACACATTTGACCGCCAGCGACTTGTCATAATCACCGTCCATGATTGGCTTATTCTCGCCATACTGGGCCATTAATTCTTGCTTCACCTTCTCCGAGGATTCTATAGCTTCGAAGCCTGCGCCTGACACGTTAATGTCATTGCTGCTCGCCGCGAAGCTGCTGCCGCAAAAGCTGATCACAGCCAGTGACAATATCAGTGTCATTGCCATAGTCCTGGAAAAGCAATGTTTCATAACAATCTTTCTCCTAACTCCTAAATATTCTTATGCTATCGTTTGATGCTATTCGCCTTCAACTATCAGCTCATTTTCTTCCCGAAGAAATACACATCTCCAGACTTGTTATAGGCGAATCAGAACACGAAATACTTTGTCAGCGGATAGGTTCGCTCCCAGTCCACGATTCCATAGTCAGGCTCATATCCTTGATGGACATTAAATTCATCGAACACCATAATCGGCCTGGTATCAGAGTTATAAAGTTCCCACTGTATGGCCTTCCCGGTGGGAGATTCTCCGGCCGTCAGGGAAGGATCGCCCGTCTTGGCAAAATTCACCCACATGCGCTGCATGGTATGATTGAAGGCATCGTCGTAAGCTCTTCCGCTGAAGAAAGTCTCCTGTGGATTATTGAATACCGCCGCAAGCTCAGCCGCATGACCGGAGAGATAATTCGTTATCGAGCTCTCAACCCTGAAATAATAATGATATGTCCGGCCGCCTGCCGCTGTATGGTTCTCAGACATACGGAACGCGGGCGTAATGAAGATCATCTGATCTCCAAAACTGCGGGTCTTATAAAGGGCATTCCCCGGAGTATTGTCCAGAAACGCCCTGGCCTTTTCCAGGTCCTCTTCGGACATGGCCGCAAACCGTTTCTCTCTTCTCGCGGTAAAGTATTCGGTAAACCCATCCGGCGTCATAAAATGGACGAACTCGCCCATTTCGTCCTTGTTGCAGCCTTCCAGGAGATCGATCTGACTGGCCTCTCCCTTGAGATAAGCATCGTAGGGATCCAGTGGAATGAGATTGCCGTCCCGCTCCGGCCAGATCTCCAGGGAGAGGAGTTCCCCGACCACATCGGCAATTTTCTCCGGCGGAAGGGCGAGAAGATCGGCCACAGTCTCACAGTTCAGTGCCTTCAGCGCTTTATCTGCAGCTGCGATTGCCTCCTCAGTGGAGCTTGTAAAGGCGGGCGTACCGCTCTCGGCGATAACGCGGCGGATATAGCTCCTGGCCTCGGGGATCAGTGGAAGCAACGTGACGCTGCAGCCTCCCGCAGATTCGCCGAAGATCGTGACATTGTCCGGGTCTCCTCCGAAGGCAGCGATGTTCTCATGAACCCATCTGAGTGCCATCACCTGATCCAGGATTCCCAGATTCTGGGCATCCGGGTAATCTGCGCCGTCCGGCAAATGGGAGAGATGGAGAAAGCCCAGGCCGCCCAGACGATATGCGATGGAAACCAAAATAACGTCTCCATTATCCCTCACGAAATTGAAGCCGTCGTACAAAGGATTGATCGTGCTGCCCTGGGTAAATCCGCCGCCATGGATCCAGACCATGACCGGTTTTTTCTCAGACGTATCCGCTGTGTTTTTCCATATGTTCAGATACAGGCTGTCCTCGCCGAGCACGGCAAGGGATCCCGCGTCGTCCGCAGTAATTGGCTGAAGGCAGCCCCTGGCAAAATGATAGGCCTCGTAAACGCCCTCATCCGCCTCGAACGGAACAGGCTTTTTGAACCTGTTTTCGCCGACGGGTTGCTGCCCGACATAGGGAATGCCTTTGTAAGAAACGACATCGTCTGTCTTTGTTCCCACGAAGGTGCCGTTCACGCACTTGACCGCCAGCGACTTGTCGTAGTCGTCGTCGGTGATCGGCTTATTCTCGCCGTAACGCGCCCTGATCTGCGCCATCATCTGCTCCGCTGCTGCCGCAGCCTCGGTGTTGACAGGCTCCCCCGCTACGCAGCCGGCATTAAATACAAGCAACACCAGCGATAAAGCCAGCGCCACCGGGAAAAATCTGAAGTGAACCCATCTTATCATGAAACCTTTTACCCCTCTTTACAAATTTTAGAACCCTCTTCCATCAACGGACCTATACCATTATGTATACGATTCAACAGATGGGAGGGACAGTACAAAAGCGACGACAGGCTTTTTGAGTCTTGTCGCGCTTTCGCAGTCTTGCATGTTGCACTCCTGTTTCACACTCTGTATCCATAGAAAATAACCTGAAACTGTTATTGCCCGATGCTCCCCCCTTCCTCCTATGCCTATTTATTAGGCGAATCACCGGTACTATGAGAATGTCCGACTGCCTATGCATCATTTGCTGTACTCCCTCTTTGGTTGTTCAGCAAACTGTAAGGTGTCCATACTTATTATTGTACATTACTCATTGCGGAATGCATAGGCCCTCCCACAGTTGGCACTTCACTTTTGTACTGCATGAATGGTTTCAACCAACAGTGCCGCGCACATGCGTCCATCGCCCTTTTCGATCGCATGTATGTTGACTTTCGCTCAGCCAACAGCGTCGTTCAACAGAAATATGGTCTTTCAATGCAGGTCAGTCATCCCTACAACCATGTTGCTTACACTTCGCAATAAACGTTACCGCATACCACGCAAACTCGCTTCCGATGCTATGGCTTACAGCTTACCGGGTGAGTGTTTCCATCCCACTATGTGAAAGCCCTTCTGGTTTCAACTGCGGGAATGGAGAAAAAATGGGCTGGAGGTACTCACACTAAACATAAGTAAAGGGCCGGTTTCCCGGCCCCCACTTTCGGGTTCTGACTGTCTAAATCTTGTCCTTGACTTTGGAACCACTTTACCGCTGGTGGGATGGAGATTGGAGGGCTATTTATGCTAAGTAGATTATGCTTTCTTCCAATACTTATTCA
Organism: Clostridia bacterium; assembly: GCA_017626895.1. Taxonomy (GTDB): domain Bacteria; phylum Bacillota; class Clostridia; order Christensenellales; family Aristaeellaceae; genus Ventricola. The sequence goes on from JAGAHV010000305.1 coordinate 9,979, forward strand.
CAGTAATTTCGGCATCCTGTCTGCTCACATGAAACTGCTCAACAAAAGCAGTTATCGTTGCTGTGATTGTCTGTCCGAATCTTTGAGCAGCTTCCACAAATGTTCTCTTGTTGGACTCCTGAATTCCGTAGCACACGTTAACTCCTCCTTTTACAGTCCGATAATCCTTTTTGTACTTTACCAGTTCCGGCGAATGAGTAATCTCAATCAAAGCGTCGATGGTCTGGTCAGGCAAATCGCTAAAGGTTTGTTTGTGTTCAGCGATGAAGTTATCAAACTCATCCGTGTGGTCATACACAAGGAAGCCAAAGAAAGCATTCAAAGCTGGAGAATAGCTATCCAGCTTTTCCTTGCTCATATGCCGCACGTCTAACAGATACATCGGCATATTATCAGCAAAGGAATTAAATGGTGTTTCAACGAACAAATCGGATAGTTTTAATGGTCTCTTCCATTCTTCCTCTCCGTAATAGATTACAAGCGTGATGACAGGATTTAGTTTGTCATCGGAATAGAATAGTCCAAGGTACTCATCCGAAGATACCGTCTTCCTATCATTTTCCTGCCTTCCTTGTTCCTTTGCCTCTTTTCTTTCCGCAAGATGCTTCTTACGGATATCCTCTACCTGACGAGCAAGGTTGATGAAATTTAGTTCATAAACACGGAAGGGCATTAAGAAATCAATGTGTGTCTGGTTCTCGATGCCGAGAATTACAAGCCACGCCCCCGTATCCAAGGACTTAATCACGTCTCTCGTCTGCTTTAATGTAGTAGTCGAGCCATCCGTCATCCGAAGCATAGTGCTTTCAACGGCATTCAAATCTCTCAACTTGGAAGGGTCAATCGGTGTTCCGTTAAAAACCGCTTTACTGAACACCTCAGCAAAGTTGTTATTGTCGCGCCAAAGTAAATCAGTGGCGGCATCAACCGGTTGCCCTTGACCAGGTATTTGGGGATTTGTTCCCTTGCGAGCCATTTTTTCACTGCCTCCTTTCGAGGGCAATCAAAGACAGGTTCGTATACCCCACCCATGTTAAGTATTATTGTAAGCCCAAAGCCTTGAAAAGTCAATGTTTTCAGTGTTTCTAAGCCTTGAATTGTTACTGTTCACGGATTTTTACCCATCAGGACACGATGCCAGACCCTCCAGCGGAAAACACTGCAGGGATGTGACTATTCAGATGCTTTCATTTGTCTTCAATGGCAGAAACCCTGTTCGCTCTCTTTTCCTTCCTTGTTGTCAGAGTTTATTGACAAGATAGGGATCCGGTATCCGTTCCCATCCCCCTTACCGCCGTCCCTCAAAACCTCTACCGTCTGATAATATAACTCCAAAACCTCTACCGTTTGACAGTATACCTTCAAGACCTTTGCCGTCTGATAGTATAACTCCAAAACATCTGCCGTTTGACAGTATAACTATCAAACGCTTCCCTCTTTTTTATCGTTCAATCGTCTGTTTGTTCAATCATTTGCACCCTTGCATACCATCAAACGATAAACCGTTTGCTAGTACGCACCCAGAGCTTACTCGTTTCCATCAATATTCATCGACATCTCATTTCCCCGGTCAGTGCCATGTGGACAGTTCCGTCAAAAGCCCTTATATTCTGGGCTTTGTTCGCATTTGGTATCAATTTCGCCTTTCTTGTTTCCCCCTGCACCTCTCACTTGATACCATACACTGGTTTCAAATCGTTTGTGGGAGGTGCGTTTTTTCGATTAAACGAAACCGTCTAATGATAGCACAAAATGCACCCATGGAACGTGTGCCCAGTTCTGCAATTGCCTGAATCACCTTTTGCAAAAATACTTCTGATTCGGACTCTTTGGTTTGTCTGGTATTGTCCTAAATAATCTTCCCGTCTCCAAAAGAGGGATTCAGAGCGGTCATCTGTCGTGGTTTAGCAGGCACAGCAGATTCTGAGGAATCCCTTCGGAAATACGGAGAAGCGATCCATGAGATGGAATTGTTTAAGGGTGAAAGCCGGATTCAGTTTGTTCATGGCCCTCATGCGCCATATAGCTGCATGGCAGATTATCTGCAGAAGCTGACACAGTCATGCAAAGATCATGGAATCGGACAGCATATTCATCTTTCTGAGAGTCAGGCAGAGCTGGATCGGGTAGCTGCAGAGCACGATGGAATGCCCCCGATCCAATATGTGAACCGTCTCGGCGTTTTTGATGTCCCGTGCCTTGTGGCCCATGCTGTCTACGCGACAGATGATGATATTCGCATCATGGCAGAAAAGCATGTCAGCGTTGCGGTTAATCCAAAGAGCAATATGAAGTTGGGAAATGGCTTTGCCCCGGTTGATAAGTTTCTGGAAGCGGGAATTAATGTTTGCCTGGGAACGGATGGTCCTGGAAGCAATAATAGTTTGAACATGTTTGCTGAGATGAATTCAGCAGCGCTCGTATACAAAGGAGCAAATCGAAAAGCGCAGTGCGTGAGCGCAGCGGATGTGCTGAAGATGGCAACCGTGAACGGTGCGAAAGCGATCGGACATGAAGGAGAGTTGGGGAACCTCAGGGAAGGGGCAATTGCTGATTTAATCCTTGTAAACCTTCATGAGCCTCAGTTTATCCCGGCGAATAACATCATTTCGGGCTTGGTCTATTCGTCCAAAGGGTCAGAAGTCGATACGGTAATCGTAGATGGCAAAGTCTTAATGGAAAACAAACGACTGACAACCATTGACGAGGATACAGTATACGACGAAATTCAAAAAATTACGGCACGGCTGGGAATGAAAGAACAAACGAACCTATAGATACAGGTCATCATCTTGCAGAAAGTGGCCCTGTCGCGCAGCGACAGTTTGTCAAATCCAGGCCACTGACAAAGCACCTCAGGCAAATGAACAGCGTCGAGGCCTGCAAATGAGACAGAAAAGGACAAATTCAACTTGTCCATTCTGTTCTCCCTTTCTTCCCGGGCGACCCTGCACCGTCATTCGTACCCCAATATCTTCAGCTGCCTTGTTGATCCGGCGGATACAGCATCTACATTTTGCCGGAATGCAGGAAGCACCAGATCGATTGTAACAGAATTCCGGCATCTCCTCAACCGTTGTTTCGTATGACAGCTGCCGTCCAGATGCAACCGTTTCTATAGACAGAGAAGCACCGACAATTGTCGGTGCTTCATCCTTTGGCATTCGTTTTGGAGCTTTGTCCCGGCTTCAGCTCGGACACGGGAATCCGTTCCGGACATGCGCTGCGGACTCCTGTTCATCCGCCTTTATTCAGCCGGTTTCTCCGATGCATCGGCAGACGGCGCGCCTGCTGCTCCCCGCGGCGGATATTCCACCCGCTGCCCTTTTCATCGTAATTCCACTCTGTAATCACATTCCCGTGGTCATCCCATTCACGTTCTCTTGAGGCATACCCCTCTTTCCTGTCCGAGGCAGCCTTTCTCTGGCAAAGTACGACTCACGGATGATGTTGTTTTCGCAAACTGCCGCTCTGTGAACGTGGATTCCATCATACTTTCAGCCAGATTGTTTTTTCTTAAGCAGCTGCAGCGCCCTTTCTCTGTATTCCACATCACTGGCTTCAGAAAAAGTTGCCTTTTTCAGTGTTTCAAGTCCTGGAATTTTAGTAAGATTTTCATCTACATACCAGAAATCATAAAGCCATTCTGCCCCAAATCCATCAGAATCGGGTCCATTATATTCAATCAATTTACCGCTTACAAGAACCAGGCCCTGACATAATGTGTAAAGATAATACTCTGCGTGCACATCAAACTCTGTGAATCCAAGAGCATAAAGAAGCCCTCCCCATACCGGAACGTTGTAACAGTCCTCTAATGTCACATAGTTCTCCGCCAAAATAGACGGCAGCCTCTCCCCGGGATGTTCTCTTTTCCACGTATCAATCCATTTCTCCGCTTCTTTATTTCCGTTGATCGCAGCGCGATATCTCCAGAAGTTTGATGCAAGACTGTAGAAATTTTTGAAAATCTTTGATAGTTTCTCCATTCTCAAAAAATAGTCTGCCATCTCACCCATCGCCTGTGCGTCACCTTTGGCGCACTTTTCGCTTAACCTTATAAACTCATTCTGATCTAAATGAAATCTGGGATAAGGCGTTTTAAGATTTGCCTGCAAAAATGTTTGACCCATATTTCCACTCTCCATGTCATATCACCATAGTCTCAAAAACGAGAGAACTTCTTACTGATCTTTACGCCTGTCTCTCATCAATCATATCGGTTCCTCATTACCTCAGAGCCTGTGCTGCTAAAATCAGTATCGACAGAATCCCGGAAAAGCTTAACCCCTCCGGGATGGAATAAATATACGAACACATTTTAGCAGAATCAAAGGTTTATGACAATGATAATAACAATCGTAATATCGGGATAACGATGGCGGTGGCGGCAGCCGCCTCTATAGCAGAGAAGCACCGACAATTGTCGGTGCTTCATCCATTGGCATTCGTTTTGGAGCAACGTTCCGCCTTCAGCTCGGACACGGAAATGCGTTCCGGATCTGTGCTGCGGGCTCCTGTTCATCCGCCCTTATTCAGCCGGTTTCTCCGATGCACCGACAGACAGTGCGCCTGCCGCTCCCCGCGGCGGATATTCCACCTGCTGTCCCCTGGCATCGTAGTAAATATGCCCGATGACATTTCCGGCATCGTTGTACTGATACTCCACCGCGGAATAGATCCCCTCGATCAGGGCAAGGAGTCTGTGTTATATGCCGTCATTTCCTTCCCACTCAGCCTTCCGTGGTTTCATGCTGAGCTTTGTGGAAGTAGGGTCTTCCAATCCTCAGGAATGTATAGCCGATCGCGAACAGCAGTATAAGGCTGAGAATGCCGAAGCAGGCCTTCCCGGTCAGCCCGTAGAACAGCTCATACAGCGCGGGCCCCATAACGCAGGCGAACTTTCCGATAATATCCATAAAGCCGTAATACTCTCCGCTGCGCTCCGGGGGAATCAGCCGGCCGAAATAGCTGCGGCTCAGAGCCTGAATGCCACCCTGCACCGTTCCCACCAGAGTCGCCAATACCCAGAAGAGCATCTGACTGATGCCCACCGCCCTTTCCCGGGCAAGGCCCAGAGTGTCGTTGAAATCCACAATGAATCCCATCAAGAAGCCGATAACCGTTATAAGGGCATACAGCAGAACCGCGAAGGTAATAAGATTCAGAGCGCCCTTCTTCTTCGACAGATTTCCGAAAAGGATACTGCAGGGCATGGCAATCAGCTGGGTAACCATCAGAGCCAGAATCATTCCGATGCTTCCCAGCCCCAGGGTATCCCCATACTTTGTAGCCATGTTAATAATGGTATCCACCCCATCAATATAGAAGAAATAGCCCAGCAGGAAGAAAAGCACCGCTTTGTCCTTCACGATGCGTCCAAGCATGGCCCTGGTATTTTCCCACGCAGCCTTTCCCAGCTCCGCGGGCGGAGTCTCCACATAACAGGTCTGGTGCACATTTTTCATAAACGGTATCGAGAAAACCAACCACCATACCGGCACTATCAAAACCGCGATGCGCATGCTGAGCTCGCTCTGATTCATCATCAGCATAATAGCGATGGAAATCAGGAAGGGAATCGTGGAGCCACCGATATATCCCATGGCGTAGCCCCATGCGCTGACCCTGTCCATGCGCTCCGGTGTGGTTACATCCGTAAGGAAGCTGTCGTAAAACAGGTTGCAGCCGGAGAAACCTATACGGCTGATAACCAGACCTATCAGCATCAGCTGCCAGCTCCCCACCAGCCCCATCACGGCAGTGAAAATAACGCCCAGGAACAGAAAAATAGTCCAGAGCTTTTTCTTCATGCCCTTGAAATCCGCAATCGAGCCCAGATACGGCGCCAGTGCCGCCACCAGCAGGTTCGCCAGGGATACGGCATAGCCGTAGAGAAGATCTCCCGTCGTTCCCTTTCCCGCAATCTGTGAATAAAAAATGGGAAAGATCGCGGCAGAAATATTTGTCGCGTAGACGGAATTGGCCCAGTCATAGAGAATCCAGGACCATTCCCTTATGTTAAAGCGTTTCTCCCTGGACACGAAAACATTCCCCCTTATATGTAACAGAAATCAGCTCTCCATTATTATTCCACCGGAAAGGTTTTTTGTCAAATAACAAGTAATGAATCGATCGAAACAGCTTCCATAACGTCGAGATTTTTTTCCATGCCGGTCCGCCGTATCAGCCTGTCAGACCCAACAAAAAACCGCCGAACCTGACCGGGTTTAACCCCGGCAGATCCGACGGTTATCCATCACATATGCGGTGATCCGTTTCACACGGCCCGCAGCTGCAGGAGGCAAAAAACACACAGTCATCCCTTATACGGCGAAATCCGTCCGCCGTTTTTTATTTCCCGGAATATGTACGGGCCGCTCATCGTCTGCTTTCTGTGTCACTGCTCTGCCAGTTCACACATTTGACACACTGATGCCGGGCCTTTTCCTATCTCTTTCCGATTTCCCTGTCCTCTTCCGTCAGCACAGAGTGGGCTTTGAACTATCCGACAATCTCCTCCGCCGTCGTAAAGGCCACGCCGACAACAGAATCAGCCGCCCCGTAATAAAGGGCGATCCGTTCCGTTTCGCCATCACACAGAGTGGCACACGGGAAACAGACATTTGGCACAAATCCCCGCTCCTCATACTCCGTCTCCGGCGTCAGCAGGAAATTGCTGCAGCGATACCGGACCACAGAAGGTTCATTCAGGTCCAGGATTGCCCCGCCGATGGAATACACCAGTCCGCTGCAGATGCTGGATGCCCCGTGATAGAACAGCAGCCATCCCTCGCTGGTTTCGATCGGGGCCGCACCGGCGCCGATCTTCACGCTTTCCCACCGGGCAGTTCCCCTGGACATGACATGGCGGTGCTTTCCCCAGAATGTCATGTCCGGACTTTCACTCAGAAAGATATCCCCAAAGGGCGTATGTCCGCTGTCAGAGGGCCGTGAGAGAAGCAGATAATGGCCGTTCACCCGCCTTGGGAAAAGAACCGCGTTCCGGTTATACGGGATGAAAGGATTTTCCAGTCTCGTAAACGTGCGAAAATCCGTGGTTCTGGTCATGCCGATGGCCGGTCAGCAGACGTTTGATAAAGATTCTGTTTGAAATGCCGGCAAACGGGTTTGTGCACTCATTGCGCATCAAAATAAAAAAGCCGGTGAAACAAATACTTGTTTCACCGGCTTTTGTCCTGAACGCTGTTATTCCGCCGGTTTCTCTGCGGCCTTGTCAGACGGAGCTGTCTCCTGTGTGACTCTCGGCGGATATTCCACCTGCTCTCCCCTGGCATCGTAGTAAATATGCCCGATGACTTTTCCGGCATCGTTGTACTGATACTCCACCGCGGAATAGATTCCCTCGATCAGGGCAAGATTTCCATGCTCGTCGAGGTACGTTTCCATAAAGACCTTGTTGTGGTCGTTATAGATCCGATCAATTCCCGCGTAGCCTTTTGTGAGTGTGGCCGGCTTCCGTTCGGTATTAAAGTACCTTTCAGACCGGATATTTCCTGACTCGTCATAGGTGATTTCACGAATCGCATACTGACCATAGACCATCATCAGCTCTCCGTCTGCCCCCAGATACTCCTCATAGACAATCTGTCCCAGTTCGTTGTACCGGCGCTTCACCCCGGCGTACCCTTCCCTGCGCAGAATCAGGTTCCCGTTTTCATCGTAATAGCGTTCCTCTGAGACATTTCCAAAGTCATCATACACCCGCGTGCGGGCCGCGAATCCTTCCTGCAGGAGAATCGGACTTCCGTCCACACCAATGTATTCCTCCTTTGTCACCTGCTTTTTCTCATTCCAGGTTCTGCGCACCTCGGCATACCCTTCCTTGTGGGCAACGGGCTCCAGGTTTTCATTCAGGTATCGCTCAGCGCTGACATTTCCGGCCGCATCATATTCGCGTTCACGGGCGGAGTAGTTGTCCCGAAGGACCGCAGGCGTCCCATCTGTGGTGTAATACATCTCCCGGATCACCTGACTGTTCCCGTTGTACTCTTTGCGAACCTCCGCATAGCCGGCCCGGCAGATGGTTCTGTCGTCCTTTTCATCGTAATACCGTTCCGTAATCACATTTCCATGATCATCATATTCCCGTTCTCTTGCCGCATATCCCTCCTGCATGCGCACCGGTGTTCCGTTTACACCATAGTAGGATTCACGGACGGCCTGGTTCCGGTCATTGTATTCTTTGTGAATCTCCGCATACCCCTCACGGCGCAGCACGGGTTCTCCCTGGGCATCGCAGTACCGTTCCAGAATCACATTCCCGCGGTCATCATATTCCCGTTCTTTTGAGGCATATCCTTCTTTTCCCTTCGTGGGCAGCCCTTCTCTGTCAAAGTACGCTTCCCGGATGACCTGCTTTTTGTCATTGTATGTTTTCCGGACCTCCGCATACCCTTCTTTGCAGGCCATGGGTTTCCCGGCTGCGTCCAGATAACACTCCCGGCTTACATTTCCGGCGGCATCATATTCACGTGTGCGGATATAGTATCCGCCCGACACCTCGAAAGGCTCCCCGTCTGTCCCGAAATACGCTTCCCGAATCACCTGTTTCTGTTCATTGTACGCTTTATGGATCTCCGCATAGCCCTCTTTCCGGCCCATGCGGTTTCCATCCGCATCCAGGTAGCACTCGCGGCTCACATTTCCGGCCTCGTCGTATTCCCGGGTCCGGCCATAGTACCCGTCCGGCATCCGGAAGGGCAGACCATCTGTCCCGAAGTACGATTCACGGATGACCTGCTTTTTGCCGTTGTATTCTTTCCGGATCTCCGCATATCCTTCTTTCCGGGCTATTGGTGCGCCTTCTGCATTCAGATAACATTCACGGCTCACATTCCCCGCCTTGTCATATTCCCGTGTCCGGGCATAGTATCCGCCGGACACGGTGCAGGGTGAACCGTCTGTCCCGAAATACGCTTCGCGGATGACCTGCTTTTTGTCGTTGTATTCCTTCCGGATCTCCGCATACCCTTCCTTCCGGGCCATGGGAGCCCCCTCTGCGTCAAAGAAGCATTCATGATTCACGTTTCCGGCCGCATCATACCCGCGGGTCCGGATATAATACCCCTCTGACCGGCAGAAAGGCTGACCGTCTGTCCCAAAGTACGCCTCACGAACGACCTGCTTTTTGTCGTTGTATTCCTTCCGGACCTCCGCATACCCTTCTTTCCTCGCCATGGGCTTCTCATCTGCTCCCAGATAGCACTCGCGGCTCACATTCCCCGCCTCATCGTATTCCCGTGTCCGGGCATAATACCCGTCAGAGACGGTACAGGGCAGTCCGTCCGTTCCGAAATACGCTTCCAGAATCACCTGTTTCCGTTCATTGGTCACTTTCCGGATCTCAGCATACCCTTCCTTCCGGGCCATGGGCATGCCCTGTGCATCCAGATAGCACTCGCGGCTCACATTTCCTGCCTCATCATATTCGCGGGTTCGGCCATAGTACCCCTCTGACCGGCAATAGGGCTGTCCGTCCGTTCCGAAGTACGATTCACGGATCACCTGTCGGCGGTCATCGTATTCCTTGCGAATCTCCGCATACCCTTCCTTCCGGGCCATGGGAGCGCCATCTGCATCCAGGTAGCATTCCCGGGTCACATTCCCGGCCGTGTCGTATTCCCGGGTCCGGACACAGTATCCCTCCGAAATCAGACAGCCCTTTCCGTCCGTTCCAAAGTAGGACTCGCGGATGGCCTTTTTCTGCTCGTTGTATTCTTTCCGGACCTCCGCATAGCCGTCTTTGCATGCCGCGGCTTGTCCGCTTGTATCCAGGTAGCATTCGCGACTCACGTTCCCGGCTGCATCATATTCCCGGGTCCGGACATGATAGCCCGACGTGCACCGAACCGGCTGTCCGTCCGTTCCAAAGTAGGATTCACGAATCACCTGATCCCTGTCGTCGTACTCCTTCCGGACCTCGGCATAGCCCTCTTTCCGGTTCATGAGATTCCCGGCGGCATCCAGATACCATTCCCGGCTCACGTTGCCCTCGGCAGTATATTCCCGGCCGCGTGCCTCGTAACCGTTTGTCATGCAGACCGGTTTTCCATCCGGTCCATAGTAACTCTCAAAGATGTTCTGCTTCCGGGTATTGTACACACGCCGGATCTCCGCGTATCCGTCTTTCCCCGGTACCGGCGATCCCTCGGTGTTCAGATACCGTTCCATGATGACATTGCCGGCCTGATCGTATTCACGCTCACGGACGGCCACTCCGTCCCGGTTCAGAACCGGCTCATTTTCCGCATTCAGGTACGTTTCCGAGACATTCTGATTCCAGTTGTTGTAGTGTCGGCTGACCCGGGCATACCCCTCATTCCGGCTGCACAGTGCCCCATTGAGGTCCAGATACCGTTCTGACACGATATTTCCCCGGTTATCATATTCCCGTTCCAGTCCGGCATAACCGCCTGCCTGCACAACCGGCGTGCCGCTTTCATCCATGTACGTTTCCCGGATCATCCTGCCCCGTTCATTCCACTGGCGGATGACCGCGGCATATCCGGCCGATTTGCACACCGGTTTCCCGTCCGCACCAAAATAGGATTCACTGCTGATATTCCCGTACTTGTCATAGGTGCGCTTAAGGCTCGCATATCCGTCTCCCAGCATGACCGGGTTCCCCTTTGCATCCACATAGGATTCCTCCGTCATATGACGGGACGTGTCCCAGCTGCGCCTTACCTCGGCATAGCCTTTTTTCGCCGATACCCGGTTCATTTCCGTATCCAGATAGGTTTCGCTCAGGATATTCCCGGCCGCATCACAGGTCCGCTCAAAGGCCGCGTACCCATCCGTGTGCAGCACCGGATTTCCATCCGCGTCATAGTACGCTTCCCTGCACAGATTCCCAAAGGTATCATAGGTCCGGCGGAGACTGGCGTATCCTTTTTCACAGGGTGTTTTCTGTCCCTGCGTATCGACATAGCTTTCCTCAATGACCCGGCCCAGATCATCATAATTCCGGAGCAATCCGGCATAGCCTTTCGCGGTCTGTACCGGTTCATTCCGCTCATTCAGATACGCTTCCCCGCTCAGCTGGTTCTGCGGATTGTAACTGCGCACCAGTCCGGCATAGCCATCCGGCAGCGTAACGGGCACATTTTCCGTGTTCAGGTACCGCTCCCCCGTCACCTTCTGCTGGGCATTGTATGTCCGGGTCAGGGCGGAATAGCCGCTGTTGATCATCACCGGGCGCCCCTGATCATCCAGATAATGGACCCCGATAACCTTTCCCTGGGTATCCACATCGTTATGCAGGGCATACGCGCCGTTGCCAATCATGGTCGGCTTTTCCTCGGCGTCATAATAGGATTCATCCGTCAGCTTCTTGGCTTTGTCATATTTCCGGCGGACCATGGCATAGCCATTCCGGGAAACGGTCAGGTTCCCTTCCGTATCCAGATACCGTTCACACAGGGTATTGCCGGCCTGGTCTACCTCCCGGGCAATCGCCGCGGCCCCGATGCCGGCCATGCAGGGCTTCCCGTTTTCATCATAATAGGATTCCAGAACCACATGGCCGCGGGCATTGTATTCCTTTTGGACCGTCGCATATCCCGCAGTACGGCAAACCGGATTTCCTTCGGCATCCAGTGTGGTTTCGCTGGTTACCCGACCCTTTTTGTCATACGTCCGGACAATGGCCGCATACCCGGAGCTCAGGAGGATGGGCTGCCCGTCCTCACCGAAATATTGCTCCCCGGTGACCTTTTTCATTTCATTGTACTGGCGCATTACCCGGGCATATCCGGCAGAGGAGATGACCGGTTTTTCCTCTGTATCCAGGTACCACTCCTCGGTCAGGTTCCCGTTTTCATCATACGTTCTCTGCATCACCGCGGTCCGGTTGCTGCGCATGGTCAGGTTTCCGTCTGCATCCAGGGTCCGCTCTTCCGTGATTTTTCGTTTCTCATTATAGGTACGCACAACGGCCGCATACCCGGCGATCTGCCGGACCGGCCTGTCCGCGGTGTCCAGGTAGGATTCACGGATCACATTTCCGGCCTCATCATACTCACGCACCAGTCCGGCATAGCCTGCCGGCACCACCGTCAGCATCCCCCCGGCATCCAGGTACTTTTCAGAGGTCATTTTCCGTAAAAAGTTCCATGTACGGACAACTTCCGCATATCCGGCAGCGGAAACTTTCCGGTTACCCTCGCTGTCCAGATACGTCTCCCGGATGATATTGCCCGCACCGTCATATTCACGCGCCAGCTGCGTATAGCCCTTAAACACTTCCAGCGGATTCCCGTCCGCATCCTCATATGCCTCATGAACAAGATTGTTCACGCTGTCATATTGCCGCCGGACAACGGCCGCAATTCCCTGCGTCCTGAGCGGTTCTCCGTCCGCCCCGAATCGGCGCTCAACGATGTTATTCCCCCGGCTGTCATATTCCCTTGTAAAGGCGGCAAATCCGCTGTCATTTATGGCCGGATTTCCAAAGGCATCCAGATAGCTTTCCCGGGCCAGCCGTTTCTTCTCATCGTATTCCCTGCGCAGCTCGGCATATCCCTCACGCCGTTCGGTCAGCATGCCGTCTGCATCCAGATACTGTTCGGCGATCAGCTGTTTTTTGACATTGTACTTTCGACGGATTTCCGCGTACCCTTTCTCAAGCAGCACCGGTTCATCTTCCAGATCCAGATACTGTTCCCGGGTGACAAGCCCGTTCCTGTCCCGCTCATACCTGACCGTGCTGTAACCCCTGGTGCTCTCCACCGGCCGGTCTGAAAGGTCCAGGTACGTCTCCCGGATGACCCGGTTCTCGGAATCCAGTTCCGCCCGAACGGCCGCGTATTCCTGTTCCCGCATCATGGGCTGACCGTCCGCGTCATAGTACCGGAGAATATAGGAACGACGATCCTCCGCATACTGCTTATGGGAATAGGCAAATTCCCTTCCCTGGGTGGACCTGCCGCCCTCTGCATTGTAAAAGAACGAGGTGATCAGTTCATCTTCCTCATCATACACGTTGACCTTGCGGGCCACATCCTGTGAATTGTTGACCAGTTCACCCTCAAGTCCCAGGTATCGCTGTTCAGTCACCTTCCCACTTTCGGAATACTCATATTCCACCGCGTGATACCCGTCCGTAATCACCACCGGCTGACCATAGGCAAAATACAGATCCGCGGACTTCCGCCCTTTCTCGGCATAGGTGTTGCGTATTTCCGTATAGCCCCGGGGATTCATTACCTCCAGTCCCTCGCTGTTCAGATACCGGGTTGAAATGATGTTCCCCTCGTCGTCATGGCGGTATGCCACAGAGGCATATCCGCCGGCCGTCACCACCGGCTGCCCCTGGGCATTATAAAACGACTGCCCGGTCAGGTTATTCTGCCGGTCGTATTCGTACCGGATTTCCGCATATCCCTCTATGCCGTCAATACGGCGCCCTTCCGTGTCGTAATAGGTTTCCGTTTCCACCATTGTCCCCTGACGATACGTCAGTTTTTTCTGCGCATACCCCAGACTTTCCGCAATCGTTTTCTTCCCGAACTCATCGTAATAGGTCGCTGAGGTCAGACGCCGTTTGCCGTTCCACAGCTGCCGGACCATGGCATATCCCTCATTGCTCCGCATCATCTCCCCTTCCGGTCCGTAATAGATGATCTGCTGCGGGCAGCCCTTTTTGAAATCGATCTGCGTCTTGCCGTAGATGCCTTTTTCGGTCATATACGGCTCATCGTTTTCATCATAGTACATTTCACGGGTGTACGGTTCCTTGGCGGATTTCATGATGTAACGCACCGTGGCCCATCCCTCCGGGCCGGGCGTCAGCATATGATTTTCATCATAGTAGGAGATCCGGCTGAGGCGCTTGTGCCGGTCCAGTTCCCGCTCCATTTCCGCGTATCCGGCTGCCCGGTTAAAGGCCGGTGCGCCGTCTTTGTCAAAGTAGCGGACACCGGTCAGGATCTTCTGGTCCGCATAGGTATATTCCGCTCGGGAATAGCCATCCGGCATGTTCATCTCATTGCCGTCCTGGTCAAAGTACGTCTCCGACACGACCAGCAGATACTGTCGGCCGCGGACAGAGGGAACCGTCTCCGCCTTGTAATGGGCACAGATCCTGTCCGTACTCACCGGCTTCCCCTCCGCGTCATAGTTAAACATTTCAAGCAGGGTCTTCCCCTGATACGTGCTGACCTGATGAGCAAACCCTTCCGGGCCGCAGACATCTTTTCCGTCTACATCCACATACCGGATTTCAATGACCTTGCCCAGCGAATTGTACCGTTTCTGAACGGTCGAATAGCCGCCGTCCAGTGAATTCACCGGCTTCCCGTCCGTGTCCAGGAAGGTCTGCCGGGTGACCCATTTATCACTGTGATACACATACCGGACCTGGGCATATCCGGTATTCTCCGCCGTCACCGGGTTTCCCTCATCATCCACAAAGGTCACCAGCGTCGGCTTTCCCTTCCCGTTGAATTCCTTTCTGACCTGAAGGTTCGTGGAAATCTCGGCACCGGCCGTTCCTGCTGCCAGGGATACGAACAGGGCCACCATCAAAAGCTGTTTTTTCATCCTTTTCTCCTCAAACTCACCTTTATCATTTGCCGGATCGGCATTGCACGAGTCTGGTTTTGATTCACTGCCGCTCTAAGCCAGTTCTCCGCAGGCAGAACTCATTTATTCTGCCTGGCTGTTCCCCGGCTCTCATCTGACTATCTGCTTCTCTTCATCCAAACGGTCTCGACCCACAGATTCCTGAAAACCCACAGGTCTGGCAAACTTATGCCTTGATGCAGGAACAATTCCAAAAAGCAGACACAGACAAAGAAAGATCCTTTTGTAGAGTCCTTACCTGCGGCATCCTCATGAATAGATATGCATTATAACAGAATCCTCCTTCAGATTCAATTCCGGCAGGCTTCCCGGAACATAATGAAACCGTGCAAAAGGAAACAGACGCCCTGCCGCAAAGCGATAGGGTATCAAATTCGTCCAGAATAAAGCTGTATCGGTGAAAGGCCAACATGAACACCGCAGATGAGTCAGAACTCATAAACTAGCCACAGAACCGCCAGCCATGGAAACAGTGAGCCAATGAGATACCGGGTCAGGAAAATGAACAAGCAAGAGACCGTGCCCAAAACTTCCACGTCATTTCCCGAGAGATTGTTTTGTTCAGTACACTTCAACGTTGTCAGACACCTGTTTAAGCAGCGCGTTGAAGTGGCGTTGAAGTGGCATTGAAGTTGTCGTTGAAGTGGCGTTGAAGTAACGTTGAAGTTGACAGTAAAATTGATGGTATGCCGTCATACCAAATAATTACAGGCTTGTAGTGAGATTCGGCCACTTCAATTTTGAGCATAAACAGTTGTTTTGGGTTGAGCTCATATCAAAGAAAGGAAATGGTGTATTGAGGTCTTGGTGAAACGTGCTCGTTGATTTGATTGTTGAAGTAATTCGCTCTTGATCTGCTTCTTTGCCCGTGAAACCGATCTGCTTGAAGGTTTTGTCTTCCACACCGATATAGAAGATCCCTCCTGGAATGTTTGAAAAGCCTCCGACTGTTTTTATCCAGGCTTGAGGATTTTGTCTGTCTAAACGTGCCCTGCATTTCCACTTCAAGATTTTCCAGCTTGATGCTTCCTGTAATTTCTTCCAGATACATCAGTTGCACATCTTTCTTTTCAAGTCGATTTAATAATACGTCAACAGAATTTTCAATTCCCGACAACGCCTTCAGTCAGGCTATTAATGTAAATCTCGGTAAAAGCAGAAATATTACCGAGATTTACATTGAAAGAAAGGGGTGGAGAGGTATATATTTATGTAAAAATAGATAAAAACTAAAATATTACCGAGGTTTAAACGAATGCTGTTTAATTACAAAGAAGCCGTTAATATAGCGGGAAGCGAATACAAACTATGTAAGGCCGTTGCAGAGCAATCGATTTTCAAGCAGGAAGACGGCATATACTCCACGCAGAAATACGAGTCAGAGCTTGGAGTGATCTTGAAAAAATACCCAAAGGCAGTTCTGACCGGGGAATATGCTTTTTATAAGCACGGTCTGACAAACGTGATACCGGAAAAATATGATCTTGCTACGATCAGCAAGGCTGCAAGAATCAAAGATGTCAGAGTCAGGCAGGTATATATCCGTGATGATCTGTTCCCCTTAGGAATAGAAAAAAAGAATATCGACGGTTCGATCATAAAAATATACGACAAGGAGCGAATGCTGATAGAACTTCTCAGAAACAAAAACTCCATGCCTTATGATCTTTATAAAGAAATCATCATGAACTACCGGGAGATAATCAATGACTTGGAAATATGGAGAATCCAGGAGTATGCTTCGGTATTTCCCAAAAGCAAGATGATAACAAAAGCACTGGATGAGGAGGTAATGTAAGATGAACCTGCGTGACATGATGGGATGCTATGCGAAAGAGGGACTGACAAGGGATCTTGCAGCAGCCCGTGTTTGCCAGGACATTGTGTTAAAAGCAATAGCGGAGGGACCACTCAGCGAAGAATGTGGTTCAGGATTTAATAATACAGCTGTTTTCAGGGCGTGAGAATCACATGGTTTTTTCGTTCTCCGCCAGTGCCTCCAGCTGTGCATAGAGCGGAAAACGTTCTTTCAGTGCCTGATACGGCTGTTTTCTGGAAAGAAGGAGATACTGAGGCTGTCCATCCCGGACAGACAGTTTCCGGAGGATATCCCCCTCTGCCATGACATTCATCAGTTCCAGGCACTTTTCAAGCCGCCTGCCATGAACACCGGCGGTAACGGCAGTTGCATCTGTGTACAGGCGGAACACGTTTTCCCGGTCACTGAAGCTGATCGTCCGGATTTCCGTCCGGTCTCCCCGGTTTTGCAAAAGCCGCATACTTTCGCTGAAACCAATATACCCCTCACCTATTCCGGCATCATAGGCCATGGCTACCTGCCGATTGCGGTCTTTCCGGTGTGCCTTTACCGCCAGCTGATCCATGAGGGAAAGAACCGTCTCCGTGCGCTCATCTGCCGGCAGGTTTGCCGCCCCCAGCATATCCGTAAGTTCCTAAACAAATGACGTGCAAGATTATCGACGACATATTGAAAAAGATTAAGAGCATTCCAAAACCGAATGCTCTTTTTGTATATTAAGTTGGCGACAGAAAGAAATTGCGGTAAAATTCGGTAAAGGGAGGAA
>JAGAHV010000306.1:0-4043 GCA_017626895.1 Clostridia bacterium
GGCCTGCAAACTGGCCCTGCCGCAAGAGCGGCAGTCAGCTGAATCAGGATAATAACAGAGCTGCTCTGGCCAAAGACCAACCGTGAGGTCTGAAAACTGGCCCTGCCGCAAGAGCGGCAGTCAGCTAAATGGGGGCTTATAGCAGAGCTGCTCCGGCCAAAGACGAACCGTGAGGTCCGGTCGGGACTTGAAAAGTCCGGGAGGTTCGTGTAAACTGTCAACGAAAAAAATGCCTGCAGAAGCCGGCAGAAAGGGCATGAAATGGAGGAAGGGTACAGAGCGGCGGTACCGGAAATCAAACTGCGGGAAGCGCTGCATTACATGGGCTGGCGCGGCACGGCACTGGATCCGGAAATGGTTGCGCAGATTCATGCCTGTGAGGGGGAAATGCGCAGGGCGATAAGGCCGCAGGTGATATACCGTGTCTTTCCCTATGAGCCGGACTGTTGCCTTGAGGGAACCAATTTTCAGCCGGCCGGCAGGGATATCCGGCATCTGCTCCGAAGCAGCAGGCAAATTGTGCTGTTTGCGGCAACCCTGGGTGCCGGGGCGGATCTTCTCATCCGGCGGAGCATGCTCAGGAATGGCAGTGATGGTCTGGTCATGGACGCGGTAGCCTCGGCCATGATTGAGGCACTCTGTGATCAGACGGAGGCGGAGCTTGCCCGGCACCAGGCCGAGTCCGGGCAGTACCTGACAGACCGCTTCAGCCCTGGATACGGGGATATGCCGCTGTCAGACGGGAGAGCATTGTGTCAGTTGCTGGAGACGGAAAAAAGGATAGGGCTGACAGTCACGGCGTCCGGGATCATGCTGCCGCAGAAATCGGTCACAGCGGTGATTGGAATCAGCCCGCTGAAACAGGAACACCGGAGCAGTGCCTGCGAGAGCTGCGCCATGCGAAACGAGTGCCAGATGGCAGAGAGGAACGATCATCATGATTGAAAGAACGGTTACCCTGATGGATGGGGCCATGGGGACCATGCTGCAAAGCGCGGGGCTCAAAGCCGGCGAGCGTCCGGAGATTCTCAGCATCACGCAGCCGGACCTGATCCGGAGCATTCACCGTGCCTATATTGAGGCCGGTTCTCAAATGATTCTGTCCAATACCTTCTGTGCCAATGCACATAAACTGGCCGGACAGGGATACAGCGTCCGTGAGGTGGTCACCGCCTCGGTTCAAAGGGCGCTTGAGGCAGCCGCCGGGACAGAGACGAAAGTGCTGCTGGATGTCGGCCCTATCGGGGAACTGCTTTCGCCCATTGGAACGCTGTCCTTTGAGGCGGCCTATGATCTGTTTACGGAAATGCTTGAGGCGGGCGAGGCGGCCGGAGCGCACGGAGTGCTCTTTGAGACCTTTTCGGATCTGGCGGAAATCCGCATCGGTGTGCTGGCAGCCCGGGAGAGGACTCATCTGCCGGTGTATACCACCATGACGTTTGAGGCAGACGGGCGAACCTTTCTCGGCTGTGATGCCGGAGCGGCGGCCCTGACGCTGTCCGGGCTTGGAGTGGAAGCGCTGGGGATTAACTGCAGCCTTGGACCGGCAGAGGCCCTTCGCGTGCTGTCCAGAATGCGCCGGTATACGGATCTGCCGCTCATTCTGAAACCGAATGCCGGCCTTCCGGATCCTGAGACCGGCGTGTATCCGCTGGATCCGGCATCTTTTGCGGACCAGATGGAAGCGTTCCGTTCTGTGGGTGCGGCGTATATCGGCGGATGCTGCGGAACCAGTCCGAATTTTATTGCGGAACTGGCCCGGCGCAGCCGCGGCACGGTCGTGTGCTGGGAAGCGGGGGCGGTGACCGGGATCTGTTCTGCCGGAAAAGTCGTCGAATTTGACGGGAACATTCATCCCATTGGCGAGCGGATCAATCCGACGGGGAAAAGTGCTTTTGCCAGGGCGCTGCTCGCCGGGGATACCGGCGAGGCGCAAAAGAGGGCGGTGCTTCAGGAGGAAGCGGGCGCCGAGATTCTGGATATCAACGTGGGCGTTCCCGGTCTCGATGAACCGGCGATGATGCGGGCGGTGGTCGCCGCTGTCACCGGCATTTCCATGCTGCCCCTGCAGATTGATTCCTCCAGTCCCGAAGCCCTTGAGGCCGGCCTTCGCCAGGCACCGGGCCGCTGTCTGATCAACAGTGTGAATGCCTCGGAGGAGAGCCTTCGGGCTATCCTGCCGCTGGCGGCCCGTTACGGTGCGGCGGTTGTGGCGCTGACCCTGGATGGCCGCCGTCTGCCGGAGAGCACGGCGGAGCGGATCGGTTATGCGGAGCAAATCATGAACGCCGCCCTTGAGGCGGGCCTGAAAGAAACGGATGTGGCGGTGGACTGCCTGACCATGACGGTCAGCGCGCAGCAGGAGCAGGCCTTTATGACACTGGAAGCGCTCCGGGAAATCCGGAAACGGTGGAAGGTGCAGACGGTGCTGGGGGTATCGAACATTTCCTTTGGCCTTCCGAACCGGCAGCTTGTGACTACGACGTTCCTGGCGCAGGCGCTGGCCTTTGGCCTTACCCTGCCGATAGTCAATCCTAATCAGGCAGGCATTATGGATACCATTGATGCGGCCCGTGTGCTTCTCGGAATGGATAAAGGGTGTGCCTCCTTTGTTGAGCGTCATGCGGGGACTGAGCCGGCCAATCCCCGGAAACCGGAGCAGTCCGTGACCGGCGGAACACTGGAGGAGGCAATCCTGAAAGGACGGGCGCAGGAGGCGGAGAATCTGGCCCGGGCAGCGCTTGAAACCCGGGATCCGCTGGAACTGGCGGAGCAGGTCCTGATGCCGGCTCTGGATCAGGTGGGACTGCAGTATGAGTCAAAGCAGATTTTCCTGCCGCAGCTCTTAAATGCGGCGGCCGCAGCGGGAGCCGCATTTGAGGTCATCCGGGCGCGGATTGCGGATCGAGGGGAACATTCGGAGAAAAAAGGACCGATTGTCCTTGCAACCGTGGAAGGGGATATCCACGATATCGGGAAGAACATTGTCAAAACCGTTCTTGAAAACTACGGATATGCCGTGATTGATCTGGGCAAGGATGTCAGTCCGCAGGTGATTCTGGATCGCGCGGTTGCCAGCGGAGCACGGATGGTGGGACTGTCCGCCCTGATGACCACAACTGTTCCGGCAATGGAGCGAACCATCCGCCTGATGCATGAGAAGGGCGTTGCCATCCCGATTGTAGTGGGCGGTGCGGTTCTGACTGAGGCGTATGCGGAGAAGATCGGAGCAGACTATTATGCCAGGGATGCAAAAGCTACCGCGGACATCGCACGAAAAATCATTGGGTAATACTGCCCTCTTTATCGTTATTAACCAGATTGTCAATCAGTTTTTGCGAGAGGTGTACGGCATTACAGTCAGATTTCACAGGCATTGCGGTGAAGAATGGAATACTTAACAACAACAGTTCTATCTCGAAAAACGAAAATCGAGATGGAAATCGAGATGCAACCAAGGCAGATGAGATAGAAAGAAGATGCCTAATGGTTGAAGATGCTTTCAGGAAAAATCCAAGTGCCACAATAACAAATGTGGCTATGGAACTGGGAATTTCAAAGCAGAAGGTTGAGTGTGCCGTTACCCGTCTTCAGGCCACAGGGCGACTGAGGCATGAGAGACCAACAAAAGGCGGGACATGGATTGTGGACATTTGATCACAGAAGCCCTCCTATCCCTATCCCAAGATTCTAGCCAGTGGAGCAGGGCGGAGGGTGTTTCTGTGCTTATGGGGGAGACTGTCCAAAAACGTTTTTGACATGTGAGTATTTAACAGATTTAAGGCGCCAGGGGAGACTGTAAAAGTACCTTAAGCAGATTTGAATAAATGCAAGATTCAGAGGACGAACTTGCAAATCGGCAGTCAAACGAGGGCTTGAGGCAAGGCACTTGCCATACAAACATTTTTGGTGTACCATTTACCTAAGTGTATCATAATGAATTAATTTGAATTGATACACATCAATCAAGGAGGGCACTAAAAATGGATAGAAGAACACATATCCCGGTAACGGAACTCGCAGCTGTTTATAACGCGATTGAA
>JAGAHV010000307.1:0-26890 GCA_017626895.1 Clostridia bacterium
AAATCATGCGAATCAAAAGGAGCATCCTCAAAGAAGAAGGCAAAAGCTGCTGAAGAGCCTATACGGAGGAAAGCAAAGAAGCAGCGCGGGCGTCCTAGAAAGGAGGTTACAGAACCGGAGCAAAAAGCCGATGCTTCGGGTTCTTCAAGGTAAATGTGGACTGGTTGGCTTCCTCCTCCTTCCTTGTCAATGATTTCCGGCGACAAGGAAGGAGAAGAAAGTAAACAAAGAACCTACTATTGAAGATAAATGAAAACACCTTGAATAAGCACATCCCTGCGGCACTTTTCGCCGGAGGGCTAGGCGTCGTGCCTTGATGAAGTGAAAAATCCGTGAACAGTAACAACCTGCCGATTGCGGCGCGTGTTTTTCTGTCAAAATAGGGCTTTACTTTTGGCCGGATTCCGGTTAAACTAGGGCGGTCTTAAACGCAGTGAGGCAGGACGCGTCTGCAGGATGTCCCAAAGAGAGCCGGGAGGGTGGAAACCGGCGGGCAATGGCAGAACGGGATCACCTGCTCAGCGGCCTTCCTGAGCCCGGATGAGTCAGGGAAGGACGGAGCAGCTCCGTTATAGCAATGAGTGGATGCTATGGCATCAATTTGGGTGGTACCGCGATCAAACTTCGTCCCATTATGGGGGAAGTTTTTTCTTTTTGGCAAAGCAGCGGCAGGCCTGCCTGTCCGTTCTTTAGGAAACAGAGGAGGAACAGCATGTATCAGAAGGTTTCCACAGACATGAATTTCGCGGGACGCGAGGAGGAAGTTCTGGCGTTCTGGCGGGAAAACGAAGTGTTTCACAAGATGATGAAACTGCGGGAGGGCGCAGAACCGTTTACGTTCTATGACGGACCGCCAACGGCCAACGGCAAGCCGCATATCGGCCATGTGCTGACCCGTTCCATCAAGGATGTGATTCCCAGATACCGGACCATGAAGGGCTATGATGTTCTGCGCAAGGCAGGATGGGATACCCACGGACTGCCGGTGGAACTTGAGGTGGAAAAGCAGCTGGGGCTGGATGGCAAGCCGCAGATTGAGAGTTACGGTATTGAGCCGTTCATCAAGGAATGCAAGAAGTCGGTATGGAAATATAAGACCGAGTGGGAAGAGATGAGTGAACGCGTCGGTTTCTGGGCCGACATGGAGCACCCGTACATCACCTATGAGGATAACTATATCGAGTCGGAATGGTGGTCTCTCAAGCAGATCCATGAAAAGGGACTGCTTTACAAGGGCCACAAGATTGTGCCGTACTGCCCGCGCTGCGGAACAGCGCTGTCAAGCCATGAGGTGGCTCAGGGATACAAAAATGTCAAGGAGACCTCCGCGACCGTCCGCTTCCCGGTAAAGGGAGAGGAGAATACCTACCTGCTGGCCTGGACGACCACGCCGTGGACGCTGCCCTCCAACCTGGCCCTGTGCGTGAACGCCAATGAGACCTACGCCCGCTTTAAGGCGGAGGATGGCCGCATCTACATCATGGCCAAGGCCCTGATCGGCTCCGTGTTCGGAGAGGACGCGTCGGTTGAGATCCTGGAGGAGATGCCGGGTTCCAAACTGGTGGGAACGGAATATGAGCCCCTCTTTGACTATGGCAAATCTGTGCTGAAGAAGAATGAGCGTGCCTGGTTTGTGGTCAGCGACGACTATGTCACCACTGGAGACGGCACCGGCATTGTCCATATCGCACCGGCCTTCGGTGAGGATGACTACCGGGTCTGCAAGGCCAACGGGCTTCCGTTCATCATGTTCGTGGATGCACAGGGCCGCATGACGCAGGAGACGGACTGGCCGGGCGTCTTTGTCAAGGACGCTGATCGTCTGATTCTTGACAATCTCGAATCCCGCGGCCTTCTGTTCGCCGCGCTGCCCTTTGCCCATGACTATCCGTTCTGCTGGCGCTGCGATACGCCGCTCATTTACTATGCGCGTTCCAGCTGGTTTATCCGCATGACGGCCGTGCGCGACAGCCTGATGGCCAACAACCGGAAAGTCAACTGGATGCCGGACAACATCAAGGAAGGGCGTATGGGCAACTTCCTTGAGAATGTCATCGACTGGGGCCTCTCCCGTGAGCGCTACTGGGGCACGCCGCTGCCGGTATGGATCTGTAAGGACTGCGGAAAGGTGCATGTCATCGGCAGCCGCGAGGAACTGTGCCGTCTTGGTCACAATGTGGATCCGAATATCGAGCTGCATCGCCCGTATATTGATCAGGTGGTGCTGACCTGCCCGGACTGCGGCGGGGACATGATCCGCGAAAAAGAGGTCATTGACTGCTGGTATGATTCCGGCTCCATGCCCTTTGCCCAGTGGCACTATCCGTTTGAAAACAAGGAACAGTTTGAGAAGCGGTTCCCAGCCAACTTCATCTCGGAGGCAATTGACCAGACCCGCGGTTGGTTCTATACGCTGCTGGCCATCTCGACCTGTCTGTTTGATACCAATCCCTTTGAGAACTGCATCGTCATGGGGCATGTGCAGGACAAGGACGGCCAGAAGATGAGCAAGCACAAGGGAAACGTGGTGGATCCCTGGAGCGTGCTCAATGTGCAGGGCGCCGATGCCGTCCGCTGGTTCTTCTACAACAATGCCGCGCCGTGGCTGCCCAACCGTTTCTATGCCAAGGCCGTGGAGGAGACTCAGCGCAAGTACATGGGAACCCTCTGGAATACCTACGCCTTCTTCATCCTGTATGCGGACATTGATCAGTTTGATCCCAAGGCACATCCGCTGGCCAATGTGGAGCTGACGCTGATGGACCGCTGGGCACTGTCCAAGCTCAATACCCTGGTCCGGACGGTGGATGATCATCTGGCTAATTACCGCATCACCGAGGCGAGCCGTGCCATGGCGGAGTATGTGGATGATCTTTCCAACTGGTATGTCCGCCGCAGCCGCGAGCGTTTCTGGGGCAAAGGGATGGCCGGCGACAAGGAAGCGGCGTTTGCGACCCTTTATCATATCCTTGAAACCCTTTCCCGTCTGACGGCTCCCTTCACGCCGTTCATGGCGGAGAGCATGTACCGGAACCTGGTGTGCAGCGTGGACAGCGAGGCACCGATTTCCGTCCATCTGACGGATTTCCCGGTCTGCGATGAGAGCCGGATCGATCCGGAACTGGAACAGCACATGAGCGATCTGCTGGATGTGGTGGCCCAGGGCCGTGCGGCCCGCAATGAGTCCGGGCTCAAGGTGCGTCAGCCCCTGGCAAGGATGATTGTCAGCGGCCGTTCACTGCCGGAGGCGTTCTGTGCCCTGGCGGAGGATGAACTGAACGTCAAGGATGTGGACTTTACGAATGATACCACGGCCTTTATGACCTATCAGCTGAAGCCGCAGATGCGGACACTGGGCAAAAAGTACGGCAAGCTTCTGCGGGCCATTGGCGAGCATCTGGGAACACTGGATGGCAATGAAGTGGTCGCGGCCTTTGAGGCGGGCAAGACGCTGTCCTTTGAGCTGGAGGGGACAGAGGTTGTCCTGGAGAAAGACGATGTGCTGACATCGCCGATGAAGAAGCCGGGCTATGTGGTTGCCACGGAGCGGGATGTGACCGTTGCCCTTGATACCACCCTGACGGATGAGCTGATCGCCGAGGGCTTTGCCCGTGAGATCATCTCCAAGGTTCAGACCATGCGCAAAGAGGCCGGATTTGAGGTGACGGACCGGATTACCGTGGGCGTTGCGACCGGGGATGAGACCCTGAAGGCAGCCATCCGGGCCTATGATGAGACCATCCGCCGCGGCGTCCTGGCCCTTTCTGTGGAAACGGAAACGCTGGCAGATGGTGTGGTCAAGCAGTGGAACATCAACGGTGTTGACGCAGAACTGTCGATTCGGAAAGCGTGACAGGTTTGGACTACCGGAAAATTGTCATTGCCGGGGCGGGCGCATATCACTTTGCGCCCGCCATTTTGGAAGACCTCTTTGTCCGTTTTCGGATCCCCTGTGAGGTCTGGTTTGTCGAAGCGGATCTGGACATGGCGGAACTGACTGCCCGGGGGGCACAGGCGCTGGCCAGAGGCTTCGGGACAGAGGCACGGTTTTACTATACGACACAGCTGAAAAAGGCGGTTTTCGGGTCGGATGCGATCATCGTATGCGCCGATTTTCTGGATGAGGCGGCCTGGAACAGCGACTATGAGATGCTGGATGAGGTCGGTCTGGGAAAGCAGGTACGGCTGTACGGCGGACTGGGCGGCCTGATGCAGACACTGCGTGTCGGGGAATTCATGGCCAAACTGGCGGAGGAGATGCGGGAGAGCTGTGAAAATGCTCGTCTGATTCTCTGCGACAGCGGATTTGGCGGCATGCAGGGCGGCCGGATGGCGGATGCCATGTCCACATTTTACGGCATTCCGACACTGGCGCTTTCGGGCAGCAGTGAGATGACGCGGGAAAAGCTTTCCCTGTATCTGGAGATTCCAAAGGAATCCCTTCAGGTGGTGACGGCCGGACTCAGCGCCTTTCAGTGGGTGACGGAGCTGACCGATCTGCGGAGCGGGGAATCCCTGATTCCGCGCTGCATGAAGGAGATGCAGGAGGACAGCCGCGAGGAGCTGGCTGCCCAGTACATTGATTTTTATGATGCCATTCCGGCAGGGCAGCACTGCATGCAGTATGAGCTGCTGGCGGATACGCCGCTGAGTCCCAGACGGACCGTGATCTATTCCGGCGTGGGTGCCGGTGACTACGAGCTCAGGAAGCGGAATCTGGCACTGCTGACGGTTCACGGACCGCTCAGCCCCAAAGGCTCTGCTGCCTGGGGACAGATCAGGACCAGCGGACTGACCAGTGTGCGGCCGGTGGAAATCCTGAACGCGCTCTGGAATCCAGAAAAAACGGCCCGGGTACCCAATCTCGGGATGCCCTGTGACGGGGCGGTCGGCGGGGTGCCGGCGGGACGGTTTGTGGAAGGGCCGGCGGTGATTGAAAAGGGTCAGGTACGCGGCATTGGAACGCAGCTGCCGGTGGAACTGGAGGATCTGTGTGCACAGATTTCCCTTTGCAACCGGCTGTATGCGGAGGCAGCGGTTTCCGGAAACCGGGATGCGCTCCGTGAGGGCCTTGAAATTGATCCTGCCCTGACCGGGATCGACCTGCTTTATGCCGAGGATGTCCTTGAACGGATGATGGAAAAGCAGAAAGAGGCACTGCCGCGGTTTTTCTGAGAAAATGCCAATCGCCCCGGGCGTGCCCGGAATATGTCATTTGGAGGATCTGCATGTTTTTAACAGATGGATGGACGGATTATGAGGTGCTGGACTGCGGCGGCGGCGAAAAGCTGGAGCGCTGGGGCCAGGTGTGTCTGAGACGGCCGGACCCGCAGGCAATCTGGCCCGCCAGGCGGCCCGAGATCTGGGGACAGGCGGAGGCGTGGTATCACCGCAGTGAGCGCGGCGGGGGAAACTGGGAGTTCATGAAGCCGCTTCCGGAACGCTGGACGCTCCGCTACCGCGATCTGTCGTTTTATGTCCGTCCTACCGGTTTCAAGCATACCGGTCTTTTCCCGGAGCAGGGAGCCAACTGGGACTGGATGGCTGGCCTTATCCGCGGACGAATTGCGGAGGGACGGCCGGTCAGCGTGCTCAATCTGTTCGGGTATACCGGCGGCGCCACCATGGCCTGCGCCCGTGCGGGTGCCACAGTGTGCCATGTGGACGCGGCAAAGGGAATGGTGCAGTGGGCAAAAGAGAACCGGGAACTGTGCGGCATCCCTGAAACCGGGACACGCTGGATTATTGAGGATGCGCGGAAATTTGTGGAACGGGAAATAAGGCGGGGGCATTTCTATGATGGAATCCTGATGGATCCCCCGTCCTATGGCCGCGGACCGGGCGGTGAGGTATGGCGGCTTGAGGATGAGCTGTATCCCTTGGCAGAGGTCTGCTCGCGGGCACTGTCTGAGACGCCGCTGTTTTACCTGATTAACGGGTATACCACCGGCTTTCAGGCCTCCGTTCTGGGGAATATGCTGGACATGATGGCGGTACGGCGGTTTGGCGGTCAGGTGACGGCGGATGAACTCTGTCTGCCGGTCACGGCCGGGGGCGTTCTGCCCTGCGGAACCAGCGGCAGGTGGCAGCTGGGATGAGAGAGGAACCGTTGTCGCGCAGCGACGGGTCCGGAAGCCCGGGCATTGGACAGGAGAACCGGAATTTCGCAGCAAAGGTCCGGGTAGTGTATGAGGACAACCATCTCCTGGTGGTCGCGAAACCGCCGAACATGCCGACACAGGCAGATTCGTCCCATGATCCGGACCTGTTCGGTGTCATGAAGACGTATGTGGCCGAAAAGTACCATAAACCGGGGGCCGTCTACCTGGGGCTGGTCCACCGTCTGGACCGGCCGGTAGGGGGACTGCTGGTCCTGGCCAGGACCAGCAAGGCAGCCGAGCGCCTGTCAAAACAGGTTCAGGCCAAGACCATGAACCGGGAATATCTGGCGGTGGTGCGCGGCAGACCGGAATCCGGGGAACTTTGTGACTGGCTGTTGAAAGATCCGGCCGAGAATACGGTAAGGGTCGTCCCGGCGGGAACGCCGGGGGCGAAAGAGGCAAGACTGTCGTTTCAGGCCCTTGAAAGCAGAGACAATTGCACACTGGTGCGCGTCCGGCTGTATACGGGCAGAAGCCACCAGATCCGGGTTCAGCTGAGTCATGCGGGTTTTCCCATCTGGGGGGATGCCCGGTACGGACAGGGGCAGCCCGGGGAACAGATTGCCCTCTGGGGCACGTTCCTGACCCTGATCCATCCGACGCTGAAAGAGGAAATGCACTTTTTGTCGATGCCGCCGGAAAAACATGTGCCATGGTCTGCTTTTGCTTCGTATATACAGACGATGACTGAACGAAGTGGCAAATTGCCGCCAGAATCTGGAGGAATTTAACCGTTGAAACGTTTATTGCTTATAGGATTGCTGCTGATCTGCATGGCTGCATGCGGACTTGCGGATTATGAAAAACTGGATCTTGAGGTGGGAGAGGTAACCAACGGCTTTCGCCTGAAGTCGGTGGATGAGCTGGAACTGGTCCATGCCGCGCTGTATATCTTTGAGCATGAGGCAACCGGCGCACAGCTTTGCTATGTGTCCAATGATGATACCAACCGCTGCTTCAGCATCGGGTTCCGCACGCCGGTTTATACGGACACGGGCATTCCGCATGTCTTTGAGCATGCCTCCCTCAGCGGATCCGAGAAATATCCGGACCCGAACCTGATCATGTCCATGATGTACGGGACGTATACGACGTATCTGAACGCCTATACGGCCACAACCTATACGGCGTATCAGGCCTCCTCCCTTTCGGAGGATCAGCTGATCATGGATATGGACGTGATCCTGAACGGTGTCTTCCATCCGCTGCTCGTCAAGGATGAGCGCGTCATGATGCGGGAGGCATACCGGTATGAACTGGAGGACAGGGACAGCCCGCTGACTCTGGAGGGGGTCGTCTATTCCGAAATGCTGGGTGCCCAGGAGCATGAGCAGATGGCCACCGTTCAGCTGGACCGCCTTCTGTATCCGGGCAGCTGTGTCGGCTCGGTGTCGGGCGGACTGCCGGAGAAAATTCCGGAGATGACCTTTGAGGATCTGTGTCAGTTCCATGAGAACTTTTATACGCCCTCCAATTCGCTGACCGTGCTGTACGGAAAGATGAACATTGAGCGGTATCTGAAGATGCTCAATGAGACGATCTTTGCCGGATTTGAACGGAAAGAGATGCATCTGGAGGAGGAAAGCTACCGCCCGGCAGCGGGGGATATTGTTGCCAAATACACGTATCCGGCCAGTGCGGATACGGAACCGGAGACGGTGATGTACTATGCGGTCCCGGTCGATAACCTGGATGCCTCGGAGGAATATGCGCTGACCCTGGCCCTGAGCATTCTCACCTGGCCGGATCATCTGATGGACCGCCGGATGGCCGAGCAGTTCCCGGATGCCAGCTGGACGGTTGAGACCAGCAGCACCAAAAAAGGGTTCTCCATTCTGTTCTACGCCAAGGGAATCGAGGAGTCACAGAGCGAGGCGTTCAAGAGCATCTGTGATGAGGTGCTTGAGGATACATACAAGAACGGATTTTCACCGGCGGATGTCCGGGTTTATGCGGATGCGGCCCGATACACCAATGCCCTGATTGGTGAGGGCAGTGATGGTCTCAGCATTGCCTCCGGCCTCATTGAGTACTGGGATGAATGGGAGGATCCCCGGGATATCCTCAATACCTATGAGGTTATGATGAATATGACCAAGCTGGAAACCGAGGAAATCTGTGACAATGTATTCCGGAAAGCGTACGAAAATGCCTACGGCAAGGTTATGCTGATCTCCACCACGGATCCCGGCGGACGGGAACGGGAGGAGGAGGCAATCCGGCAGAAACTGGATGAAATGAAAGCGGCCATGACCGAGGAGGAAATCACGGCGCTGATCGATAAGACCGAGGACTTCTATGACTGGATGGTCGTCTCCTCCAACAATTCCATGCTGAAAGAGGTTACGGCGGTTACGCCGCAGAATCTGCCGGAGGAAATCAACCGGGCAGAGGCGAAAGTAGAGGAGGACGGCGGCCTGCGGGTGATTTCCTCGGTGCTTGAGGACACGGATTACATCACGAACATGCTGGTTCTGGATGCCTCCGCCGTTCCGATTGAGTCACTCCTTCCTCTTCGGATATTTAATCTCCTTTCCTGCCGGCTTGAAACCGATGAGCGGGACCGGGCGACCATGACACAGGACAGTGAACGGGTGGCCAACAACCTCTGGTTCAGCATGACGACGCAGAAGGACAAGCAGACGGGCGTGTGGCGTCCGGTTTACCAGATCGAATGGAATACGTTTAAGGATCTGGCCGCCAGCTCCATTGAACTGATCCGTGATGTGGTCGAGGATACCTCCATGCAGGATATTCCCTATATCCGCAGCATGATCTCCGAGGCGGCTATGGACCGGCGGAATACGTACAAAAACGGAACGCCGTATTCCCTGGCGATCCAGGAGGCCACGAGACAGACGGATGAGGAAACGGCCTATGCGCTCCTCTATGGCGGCTATAACCTGACGGCGTATGAGGAAAAACTGGCGGAGATGGACGATGAGGCACTGGCGGCAGAACTGGCCAAGGCCAAGGATGCCCTTCGCTATGTCCTCCACTCCGATCATGCCACCCTGCTGGTGGCGGGGGATCAGGAGGCCATTGACCTCATGCATTCCCTGGTCAAGGATTTCCTTTCTGCCTACGGTCCCATGGGTGAACCGGTTGATTACCGGGAGGCGATTGTCGGGAATACCGGAAATACTGCTTTCATGCTGGATACGGCGGTTTCCTACAATCTGGAATTCCTGAGCCTGGATCAGCTGGGAATTGAGTACTCGGCTGCCCTGAAAGCCTTTACCAACCTAGCGCTGGACCAGGCACTGCTGCCGGCGCTGCGCTTTGAAAACAGCGTATATTCGGTCTTCTTCCAGTCCAATGAGGAAAACATTCTGCTGCTTTCCTATCGTGACCCTAATCTCAAGAAAACCTTTGATGAGATTTTCCCGACCCTGGGGACACGGCTGAAAGAAAGCCTTGCCAAAATGACGCAGGCGGATCTGGATGGTTATATTTCAAGCGCCTATACCAGTGAGGCAATGCCGGATGGCATGATTGCCCGGGCCGGCAAGGCGCTGGCCGGCGCGCTGAACAACCGTGATTACTTTGAGGAAACCCTTGAAAACATGCACAGCCTGAAGGCACTCAATAAGGAGAAGTGCATGGAATTTGCGGACATTCTAGACCGTCTGTACAATGAGGGACTGAAAATGACCGTGACCGGGCCGCAGATCCTGCCGGAGGCGGCGGATCTGTTTGAGCACGTCAATGAAGACTGGATGAAGTAAGACTCCGAAAGCAGCCCAAAGGGGCTGCTTTCCTTTTTTATGGGGACTGTGCGGATTCCTGCTGCAGACCCATTCCGCGAAAGGGCAGAATTGCCCTGAATGGGATACGGACAGCATTGACAAAAACAGAGGGAGGAATTAGAATGAGGTCTCAGCAGGAATGGTGTACCCGATTTCAATCGAGGACCTTTACAGGGGGACGACGGGGGAGCAGCAGAAAGGTTTTTCTGTGTTGACATCTGTTAGGTATACCGTTCAGTTCAATGATGAAGCATTTTGAGTAAAAAACGATGCGAGGTCAGCAACATGAACGGTAATGGTAAAGAGAATCTGGCGGAACAGTTTCACGAGGCACTCAGAGAGGGCCGGATCCGGGCCTATTTTCAGCCGATTATCCGGTCTCTGACGCAGCAGGTGATGGGCCTTGAGACACTTGCGCGGTGGTTTGAGCCGGATGGAAAGATGATTGCGCCGGATGCCTTTATTCCTTCCATGGAACAGAGCGGACTGATTTTTGAATTGGATATGGAAATTCTGCGTCAGGCCTGCGCACTGTATGAGGAGCTTTCACAAAGCGGAACCCCGCTGGTGTGTTTTTCGGTCAACCTGTCAAGGCATGATTTTGTTCATCCGGATTTGTTTGACCGTGTCTGCTCGACGCTTGAACAGTATGCGGTTCCGCATCGCGTTATTAAACTGGAGATCACGGAAAGCCTGATGCTGGAGGATACGGAAGCGTTCACGAAAACGTTTAACCGCTTCCGCGCAGCCGGGTTCTCCATCTGGCTGGATGATTTCGGAAGCGGCTATTCCTCCCTGAATGTTCTTCAGAACTACACCTTTGATGTCATTAAATTTGACATGCTGTTTTTGCGGCAGCTGTCTACCCGCGGCAGGGAAATGCTGACATCCCTGATCGGGATGGCCAAGACGCTGGGGATTCATACACTGACGGAAGGGGTTGAAACGGAGGAGCAGCGGCAGTTCCTCCTGGCGGCAGGCTGTGAGGCACAGCAGGGATTTTACTACAGCAGACCGCTCTCAAAAGAGGCGCTGTTTGACCAGATCGAACATAAACCGGGCCTGCTTGAAAAACCGGAGGATGAGGCGTACTGGGATGAGATTGGCCGGCTGAACTTTGTCAATGTCAATCCGCTGAAGGAATATGTGGCAAGGCGGCACAATGGGCCCAATGAGGATTACCTGATCAGTGCGTATGACAGTTCCATTGCCCTGGTTGAGTGCAGCGAAAAGGAATTCCGGTATGTGTATGCGACGGAGGGATACAGGGAGCGGCTTCGCGAGCTGGGGTTTTCCTCGGTGGAGGGACTTGAAAACGCGCTGTCCAATCAGCGGAGCCATCAGTTTCAGATGATCCGAAAGCTGGTGCTGGAGGCGCTGCACCGGGGAACGGTGCAGACGGTTGAATATGTGCATGAGGGCGTTTATTACCGGCTCAGTGCCCTGTTTGTGGCAAGGCGCGAGGGCAAAGCCATGATTGTCATGCACCTGAATACCTTTGATTCTGAGCGGGAGGTCCAGGTGGCCAAAGAGATGCTCAATAACAGTTATGCACTCTTTACCACCTATGAGCTTGTGGTCATGTTCTATCCGGATATCAAAAAGGCGAAACGGATTTATACGGCGAACAATATGCCGGAATATGATCAGGAATCCTCTTTTGAGATAAGCCTGAACAAGTTCTGTGAGGCGCAGGTGGAACCTGTGGATCAGGCAAGATACCTTCGTTTCATGAACTTTGACACCATGAAGGAGCGGATTGAGCGCAGCCCCAGAATGTTTATTCAGGAGATCTTCCGAATGCACCTGGATAAGCGTGAGAGCAAGTGGTATACGGCGCGCGTGACCCAGATCCCCTCCAAAACGGAAACGGTCTTCATGCTGACCGTCCAGAATGTACAGGGAAATGTGAATGCCATTCTGGATGCGGCCGTCGGGGAACATCCGGAAATGCTGTAAATCCCCGGGGGTTCTCAGGGACCAGAGGCCGGCGATGGCCGGAGCATGAACCGGACAACCAAATAGACTGAGCGCTCCCTGGATCATCAGGGAGCGTTTTTCATCCGGCACTGCCGGCCAATTTCGTTCCCGGAAAAAGAAATGGACGAAGGAAAAATGACGTGATATACTATCTGTCAGGCATTTGCCTTGATGCAGAGGCGTATACTGGATTGATTTAAACGGGAGAGTGTTCATGCGAAACAGCATTTTATTTGGAAAACGAAACAGACCGGGAAAAGGATTTGCGGCAATCCTGCTTTGCCTGTCCCTCCTGTGCGTGATGGGGCTGGCTGCGGCAGACCAGCGCAGTGAGGCACTGCTTTCCGTGGCGGTCAGTGAACTGGGCTATCAGGCGACCAAGGGCGGATATACGAAATACGGGGAATGGGGCGGAAATGCGTACGGCGAGTATTGCTCCGAGTTCATTTCCTGGTGTGTCAATTCAGCAGATGAGCGGTACGGGCTCAGCATGCTGGGAACGGACTACCCCCTTCAGACCAGCTGTGACGGCGGTGCTGCCTGGTACAAGGAGCGCGGCCGGTACATTACCGTGAACGGCGGTCTTCGCGGCGAGGAGGGACAGTTCTGGACCGCGGACGGCGTTGCCGTCAGGGACCGTCCGTATATTCCCCAGCCGGGTGACCTGGTGTATATTGAATGGTATGCCTATAACCGTCTGGATCATACCGGAATTGTGGAGTTCCTGACCCGGGATACGGACGGGACGATTCTGATTCATACCATAGAGGGAAACAACAAAGCCCTTGGCATCTCACCGACCAATGTGGCCCGGTACACCTACCGCATTGATGATGACTCGATTCGCGGCTATGGCGTCCTGACAGAGGGCCTGGTAGGGCGGCGCCTTGAAAAAGGGGCCTCAGGCGAGGATATCACCTATTTTCAGAAAAGCCTGATCGCCCTGGGCTATTACAGCGGTGAGGCCGCCGGCAAATACGGAAAGGCGACAGAGAGTGCCTGCCGGGATTTCCAGAAAGCCATGGGCCTGACGACGACGGGTGTGGCGGATCAGGCGACGTGGCAGAAACTCAGCGAAGAGGTGCGTGCGCGGGCACAGGAGGCAGAGGAAAAAGCCGCCGCCCGCGCAGAGGCTGAGGCGGCTCAAATGGTGGATACGGCCCGTGACGCCATTCAGAATTCCTGGTTCGGGGATTTCAATCCGATGGATGAGCAGGCAGCCTGGAGCCGCCTGATGGCTCCTGTGACGGTTCTTGATGTCTCGCCGACAGAAAAAGTGTACCTGTCGACCGGACCGAATGGGAAGCAGAAGACGAATGATGCGCACCGCGGGTTTTTCTATGGGACATCGGTGGCGGTTCATGTCCTGGAGGAACAGGATGGCTGGGCCAAAATCGAGGCGTATAACGACTGCGATGAACTGGAGCAGGGCTGGGTGCGGGGGCACCGGATTAAAACGGTGACCCCCAATTCCACCTATGGCATCGTGGTGGACAAAATGACGCAGCGCCTGTACCTGTATAAGGAAGGGAAATTGCTGACGACCCTGCTGATTTCGACCGGCACCACCAAAGGGGTCAATGAAGATTTCAACGAGACGGCTTCCGGCGAGTTTTTTCTCTGCTCTTGGACCGGCGGATTCTGGGCAGGTGAACTCTGGTGCAATTATGCCATTCGCTTCAACGGAGGAGATCTCCTGCATCTGGTTCCCTCCATTTTTGTGCCGGATGGAACGGAAAAGGGAAGAGAAGATTTTACCCGGTGTGAAAATGCTTTGGGCTCCAAGGCCAGCCATGGCTGCATCCGGGTACAGCGGGTGGAAAATGAAGGGGGATACAGTCATCTCTGGCTGTGGAACAACCTGCGGGGACAGAAAAATGTTAAGATCATCGTGTGGGATGATGACGGACGGAAGCTGCCGGTTGTGGCGGCGGAAACGCCCATGTACTATAACCCGAAGGGTGGCGTCAAGTACCACACGACGGCCAGATGCACCAGCGTGAAGAGCACGTATCTGCCCCTGTCCGGCATTACTTACGGGGATCTGTCCCGGTATCCCTATACCGAACTGACTCCCTGCGGCGTCTGCGGTGCCCCGGAACGGCCGGAACGCGTTCAAGCCTGGAACCAGGCCATTGACGCAGCCAGAGCACAGCTGGGGATTCAGACGGGCAGCGTGAATCCCTTTGACGCGGGGATGCTTTCACCGGCACCGAACCAGGCGACTGCCGGGACCGCGCCGGCACTTTATCCGGCGGAACCGGTGCAAATGCCCGCGCAGCAGAATCCGGCGGGTGCTCAGGCGTGGACCGGACAGGACACACAGGCGTCCAACCTGATTCCGTCGGATCAGACCATCCTCAGGCAGACGCCGTCGGACCAGATCGGATTTGAGGGAAATACGGGGGCACAGAATTCCCTGTCGGGAAATCTGTTCGGACTGGATCAGAGCCAGCTCAAACAGGCCCCGCTGAATCAGCTGGACGGCATGGCAGGACAGTAACGAAAAGAACCGGTTTTGGCCGGGTGAAATGGAGATGATCCGGATGATCACAGAAGGGAGACGGCTGCGCTTGGATGCGTTAAACCGTGCATTTGAAAAAGCCTTTTCCCATACGGCCTCCAGGGAAACACTGCTGGATCTGCTTGGCTGCATGGGGGAGGAACTGGACTGTGATCGCATCAGTATCTTTGAACTGAATATGGATAATACCTGTGATAATACCTATGAATGGTGCAGCCCGGGGAAAACGCATGTGCGGGAACTGATGCAGTCCATTCCGCTGACCCTGTTTGATGACTGGATGGACCTGATGCTCGGGAATGAGTATATCTGCATCCGGGATCTTGAGAGCGTCCGGGTCAATGAGCCGGATGTCTATGCACTTCTTCATGCCCAGCAGGTGAACGCGGTGATCGCGTCACGCCTGGCTTTTCACGGCAGGAACATCGGCTTTTTTATCCTAGAAAATCCGGATGAGGAGGTCCTGGGAGATGCCGAAACCGTGATTCCGGGGATGCGGTACATCCTCTCTTCTCTGGTGTACAGTGACCATCTTCTGCGGAAGCTGGAGAGAAACAATTATCTCGACCATCTCACCAATACAGGAAACCGGACCGGTTTGCAGCAGGCCTTCAATGAACTGAATCCCGGAGAGCCTCTGGGCCTGATCTTCTGCGAGGTTCTGGGCTGGAAACAGGGGGACCACCGGCTGACGGAGATTCAGGAGGAACAGGCCCTGATCCGGATGGGCGAAATCCTTTCGGGCCTCTTTGATGAGGCGCATATGTTCCGGATTGCACCGGATGAGTTCCTTGCCCTGATGTCGGATACGGACCGGGAATCGGTGGAGTTCCAGGTGCATACGCTCCGGCATCTGCTGGATGAGCATGACGTGCTGGCGGCCCTGGGCTGGATTTACGCGGAGCAGGCCGGGTGTGACCATGATCTGCTGGTCCGACAGGCACACCTCATGGCGCACAACGAAATCCGAGCCATGACCCAGGGCAAAAAGCAGGAAGAGTATGCGGAGGAGGGCGAGAACCTTGCCCATATACCGCTTTACCGGGCGGACGAGTTTTTCCGTCAGGCGCCGAAGCATTTCAGTGATTTCTATGATGAGGAACTGCTGACCGTTGTCGTTGACATCAACTATTTCAAACTGTACAACGACATCTTCGGACGCAAAGCCGGCGATTTCCTGCTTGAGGAGACGGCGGACAACCTGCGCCGGTTTGCCGAAGAGCGGATGGGGATTGCCGGGTATCTGGGCGGGGACAACTTTATTGCGGTCATTCCCACGAGGGAGAAAAACGAGGAAAAGCTTGGCAGACTCCTTGAGGAGATGGCAAGGAAACTCCACTGTCCGGACGGTTTTCCGCCGGTCCTGGGGGCTTACCTGTCCAGGGACCGGCAGGAAACGCTGGTGGCCATGTATGATCATGCCCTGACGGCCCTGCAGGACATCAAGGGCAGTTATGTGGAGTGCTACCGCTTCTATGACGCGGAGCATTACCGCCGGGAACGGGAATCCAAGGTCCTGATGCTGGAGGCCAAAAAGGGCATTGCCGACGGGGAGTTTATGTTCTACCTGCAGCCGCAGGTGGATGAGAAGGACGGGAAAATCGTCGGCGCCGAGGCACTCAGCCGCTGGATGCACAAGGGACAGCTGGTTTCCCCGGCCCAGTACATTCCGGTCCTTGAGAAGAGCGGGTACATCTTTGCCATGGACTGCTATATCTGGGAGAGCGTGTGCCGCTGGCTGAAAAGCCTCAAGGACCGTGGAATCCGGCCGCTTCCGGTGTCCGTGAATGTGAGCCGGGTGGACTTTTACTTTGAGGACATTGCGGAACATATCATTGACCTGACGCGCAAATACGAAATTGAACCCTCTCTCCTTGGCATTGAGATCACGGAGAGCGCGTTTACGGACAATACCGACATCATCGTGGAGGCGGTCCGGAAACTTCACGAGGCCGGGTTCAAGGTGCTGATGGATGACTTTGGTTCCGGCTCCTCCAGTCTCAGCATGCTGCATACCGTTCATCTGGATGTGCTGAAGACGGATATCCGTTTTATGAGCAGTGATCTGAGCAACAGCCGTTCCTACTCCATTGTGGGCAGCGTCGTCTCCATGGCGCACATGATCGGGATGATCGTGGTGACGGAAGGGGTTGAGACGGAGCAGCAGCGGCAGAATCTGGTGGCCATGGGCGGAAACTTTGCCCAGGGGTATTATTTCTACCGGCCGATTCCCGTGGAGGAGTTCGAGCAGCTCCTGCAGGACCCCAGCAAGATTGGCGACGCGTTTATTCACGGGATGCATGTGGGGGAAAATCACCTGAAGTTCCGGGATATGATCGGCCGGGGAATGCTGAGCGAAACGCTCCTTGACAACATCATCGGTGCATCTGCTGTCTACCGCCTTGAAGAGGGGAAACTGTCCCTGGTCCAGTTTAATGAACAGTACAGGACACTGAGCGGGGTTGACATGGCCGGTCCGCCGGCGGCAAAGGCTGACCGGATTCTGGGGGAGAACACGGACATGCTCCTGCAGCTGTTTTCCCTGGCCAATCGCAATCCCTTTGAAGGGGTGACGGGCAGCATTCGTGTTCCGTGGAACGACGGACAGCGGCGAATGGCCATTCGGGTGTTTCTTCTGTATACCGGGGAAAATTACCGTCTGTATTTCCTGTCGGCACAGGACGAGGTGAATACGGAGCCGCTGGCCCTGAATCAGGGAGCGGACAATTGACAAGTGGCCCTGTCGCCGGACAGGGCCACTTGTCATCTGCCTGCTTTTTGCCGGCATTTTGGCACCCGGCGCAGGTCCTGGGGATGTCCGGATAGTGCGTTGACGGGAAGTGCCCGGCGTGATACAATACAGACCAAGTGAATAGTGCAAAACAGGTGTCCGGGTGCGTCAAGCAGCCCGGGTGAAAAGGGAATCCGGTGAGAAACCGGAGCAACAGCCATTACTGTGTTGGATGATTCGGCCGGGGCCATTGAGCAGATGCTTGAGAAGGCGGCCGAAGGGGGCAATGTCCACATCCTCAGCCAGGAGACCTGCCTGATTTGCAGCGGGCATGGATTTCTTGGGCAGAGAAGAAGGAAGGCCGTCAGATGCTGTCGCAGTATGCGAGGCTTTTTGGGCGTATCCTCATTCCTGACGGAATGGGGTTTTTTGCATTCGGGCAGAGCGGGTCTGTCTGTTCCGGTCCGGGAAATTCCGATTCACTGAAAAAGAATGACTGGAGGAAAGTGGAATGTACAGATTTTTGTCTCTGGCAGTAGCCGTGCTGCTGCTTTGCCCCATTGTGAGTGCTTTTGCCGAAACAGATGATCAGGCGGCCGCGGATGCGGTGGCGGCCATGATTGATGCCATCTATGTACAGAAATGGACAGAGAGGACCGATGCGGATATTGAGGCAGCCAGAACCGGCTGGGAAAACCTGACAGAGGCGCAGCGGGAACTGGTGAGCGGTGAGTATGCGGATCCGGATTACTTTGGCCTTGATACCGGGGATGCGGCACTGGATGATCCGCTGAACGGGGATGAAATCGGTGAGCGCGAACTGCTGGTGGTCAGCTTCGGCACCTCGTACAATGCCAGCCGGGTCGAGGATATCGGTGCCATTGAGAAAGCCCTGCAGAAAGCGCTCCCTGAGATGAGTGTCCGCCGGGCCTTTACCTCCCAGATTATTATCAATCATGTTCAGGCAAGGGACGGGGAGAGGATTGACAACGTGGCGCAGGCGCTGGACCGGGCCGTTTCAAATGGCGTTAAGACGCTGGTCATTCAGCCGACGCTGCTGATGCACGGAGCGGAATACGATGAACTCTGCGAAACTGTCGCCGCCTATGCGGACAAATTTGAGTCCGTTGCCGTGGCAGAGCCCCTCCTGGGGAAAGTGGGCCGTGACGCCAGCGCGGTCAATGAGGACAAGCAGACCGTGGCGAAAGCCGTTGTGGCGGATGCGGTGGCAGATGCCGGATACGGAAGCCTTGAGGAGGCAGCCGGTGAGGGTGTCGCCTTTGTCCTGATGGGCCATGGCACATCCCATACGGCAAAGGTCAGCTATAGCCAGATGCAGGAACAGATGAAGAATCTGAAGTATGAAAACGTGTTCATCGGAACGGTGGAAGGGGAGCCGGAGGAGACGGCCTGCGAGAACGTCATTGAAGCGGTCAAAGCGGCCGGATACAAAAAAGTCGTGCTGCGTCCCCTGATGGTTGTGGCAGGCGATCATGCGCACAATGACATGGCCGGTGAGGATGAGGACAGCTGGGTGAACCTGTTCCGGGCAGCCGGTGCCTTTGATCAGGTGGAGTGCCAGATTGCGGGCCTTGGGAGCATCCCGGCGATTCAGGACCTGTATATAGAGCATGCGAAAGAGGCCATGAAATAACGGGCCGGATATCTTGCATCCGCAGGACGATAAAGAAAAATGAAAAAGTCCCGGGCTAATGTCCCGGCTGCGGCTTTTGAAAGGGAAAGGTGAAATGACGTGAAACGAATGGTCTTTCTTCTGCTGGCAATCGTGCTGCTTTTGGCCTGCAGTGCCCTGGCAGAAACGAATGTTTTGCCGGATGGAACCTATTCGGCGGTGTTCAAAACAGATTCCGGAATGTTCCGCGTCAGTGAGGCACTGGGAAACCGGGGCGTTCTGACCGTGAAAGACGGACAGATGATGATTCATGTCTCACTGAATTCGAAAAAGATCCTGAATCTGTTTCCGGGAACGGCAGAGGAGGCAAAAAGGGAAGGTGCTGCCCTGCTGATGCCCACAGAGGATGAGGTTACGTATGAGGATGGCTATACGGAGACAGTTTACGGCTTTGATGTTCCCGTGCCGTTTCTGGACCGCGAGTTTGATCTGGCCCTGATCGGGACGAAGGGAAAATGGTATGACCATAAAGTCTCCGTGAGTGAGCCTCTGCCGTTGGATGAAAGCAAATGAAAAGACATCTGATCATTCTGCTCCTGCTGTTCCTGGCGCTGTCTGCCGTGGGGGAGACGGAGGTGCCGGACGCGTTCATTTACCGGGGCGGCTCCGGCCGCGTGACGCTGACTTGTCCGGACTACCGTCTGGAGGACAGTGAGGCATTTGCGCGTATTTGCTTTGACAGTCCCAACTATACCCGCATTCTTGTAAACGGGACAGAGTATGCGACACGGCAGGAGGGGAAGAGTTCCTTTGCGGAAATTCCCGTTCTGCTTAACCGGTCGTTTGATATCCAGGCAACAACAACGGCCATGAGTCAGCCCCACGACATCACGTACACCCTGTATATCGGGGTGGATGCGCTGTCAGACGGGAATCTGCCGGGTCTTCGGAAACGGTCTGTCACCGTTCCCCGATATGCAAAGGGGTTTGCGGTAGATGAGTATGAGGACGGCTATGCCCTGATCCGGATCACGGAAGGACAGCGCTTTCTGGTGGTCCCGGAGGGGATGCCTGTTCCGGAAGGGCTGCATCCGGACATCCGGGTGCTGCAGCTGCCCCTGCAGAAAGTCTATCTGGCGGCTACCTCAGTGATGTCGCTGGTCAGTGCCGTTCACGCCCTCGATAGGATTGCCTTTTCCAGCATCCGGGCGGAGGATTGGGAGATCCCTGCCGCCAAAATGGCTATGGAACAGGGGCAGATCCGCTTTGCCGGGAAGTATGATACACCGGACTATGAACTCCTGGTCCGGGAGGGGTGTGATCTGGCCATTGAATCGACCATGATCGGCCATTCGCCGAAAATCATGGAAATGCTGGAACTGCTGGGAATCCCGGTATGGGTGGACCGCTCCAGCTATGAGCCGCATCCGCTGGGCCGGACGGAGTGGATACGGCTGTACGGCATTCTCTTTGGGAAAAGGGAGGAGGCAGAACGGTTCTTTGAGGAACAGGCAAACCGGATTCAGGAACTGCCGGACTCCTCCGGGAATCGGGGAACCGTTGCCTTTTTCTATCTGAATGCCAATGGTGCCGTGGTGGTCCGAAATCCCTCGGATTACATTCCGGAGATGATCCGGATGGCCGGGGGCAGTTATGTGCCCGAAGCTGCACCTACTGGGATGACGGCGGCCTCAGTCAATATCAGCATGGAAAATTTCTATGCCGAGGCCTGTGAGGCGGACTATCTCATCTACAATGCCGCCATCGACCAGCCGCTGAGTTCGGTGTCTGACCTGATTTCAAGGAATCCGCTGTTCGCTTCTTTTAAAGCGGTTCAGAACGGGCACGTATACTGCGCCCAGCGGCGGATGTATCAGGCCACGGATACGGTGTCGGATTTTATCCTGGATGTCCGGCATATGTTTGAGGGCAGTGAGGAAATGACGTTCCTTACGCCTGTACGGTGAGGAAACATGGGAAAAGTGGTTGCAGTGGGGCTTGGCCCCGGAGATCCTTCTCAGATGACTGCCGCGGCTGACCGGGCACTCCGCACGGCAGAGGTCATTGCGGGATACAGCGGCTATGTGGACCAGATCCGCGGGCGGTATCCGGGCAAGGAAATCCTGGAGACACCCATGCGGGGCGAGATGGAGCGCTGCCGCCTGGCCCTTGAGGCGGCCCGGGAAGGAAAAAGCGTGGCCGTGATCTGCAGCGGGGATGCCGGTATCTACGGGATGGCAGGGCTGCTGATTGAGATGGCCGGGGACACGGAAATCGAGGTGGTCCCAGGGGTGACGGCGGCGATCAGCGGGGCGGCGCTCCTGGGCGCACCCCTCGGCCATGATTTTGCGGTCATCAGCCTGTCTGACCTCCTGACGCCCTGGGAGAAAATTGAAAAGCGTCTGGACCTGGCGGCAGAGGCGGACCTGTGCATGGCC
Organism: Clostridia bacterium; assembly: GCA_017626895.1. GTDB lineage: Bacteria > Bacillota > Clostridia > Christensenellales > Aristaeellaceae > Ventricola. Next base: position 21,217 of record JAGAHV010000307.1, read on the forward strand.
CTGTACAATCCGGGCAGCCGGAAAAGAAAGGATTATCTGCAGCGCGCCTGCCGGATCATCCTCCGTCACGCTGCGCCGGAAACCGTCTGCGGCGTGACAAGGAACATCGGAAGAGACGGGGAAAGCGCGGCAGTAATGTCCCTGCGTGAGCTTGAACAGGAACCGGCGGATATGTTTATGACGGTCTTTGTCGGGAACAGTCAGACAAGGCGAATCGGGGACAGGATGGTGACCCCCAGGGGATATCACCTGGGCGGACAGGAGCAATAACGAGAAGGGGACGGGTACAGGCCCGTCCCCTTCTCCAGGTTATGCCTGAGCAGTGCGGTGCGTGCCTGCCGCCGCGCGGCAGGGCCAAGATGCGGTGTACCGGGTCAAAAGAAAAAGATCGACTTCTTTTGGCAGAATGTGATATAATTCCCATCTGCTGGGAACGAGTTCCCAAATCTATTTCAGTGTCTGAACGATGAACGCCGGAGTGAATTCGGATTCAGCCCTCCGGGGAAGACCACAGAAAATGCAGGCCCTGGTCCCGCCGGGAACTGCGGTCATGGGAAACCGGATGCAGATCCTGATGGACGGACGTAATCTGGTCTTGCGGCGGTTTTGAAAAGCGGCATGACAGACAGTGGGATAAGGAAAGGAGTTAATATGAGATTAAAACGTACAGTCCTCTGGCTGGTGCTTGCGCTCATGGTGCTGGTTTTGGCAGCAGGTGTCAGTGAAGGGGAACGCAGGCTGGGATTCCGGTTTGCGGATGCCGCGGAAGCGGCAGAGCTTCTGCTGGCGAACCGGGACTATTATGAGAACCTGAACCAGATGGATCTGGATTACCGGATGCAGAAAAAGGGCGCTACGCTGGCAGAGCTTGAGGCACATGCGGCCAGGCAGACGCGCGACTATACGCCGGAGGAGAAAGAGACGCTGACCGGGATTATGGCAGACATTGAGCAGCGCTGCAAAAAAGCAGGGTATAAATTGCCTGCCATCAACAACATTGTTTTTGCCAAAACGACCATGGAAGAGGAATGCGGGGCGATGGGATATACCCATGGAACGCAGATCTATCTGAATGGAGAGTTCTTTGACAGGGATGCGGTTCAACAGGCTGAAATCGTCGCACACGAGATTTTTCATTGCCTGACCAGAAATCATCCGGATTTCCGGAAGGAAATGTATGAGATTCTGGGCTTTACGGTGGTGGAAAAGGACTTTGATTTTGGTCCACAGGTACGCAGTGCGATGATCAGCAATCCGGACGTGGAACGCCATAATTCGTATGCCGCCTTCAATATCGGCGGAAAGATGATGAACTGTGCACTGGTCTTTACGACCAAAAAGCCGTTTGAAAAACCGGGCGATACGTTCTTCGCCGAAATGATGGTCGGACTGGTGCCGATAGATGATCTTTCCTTCATGTATGATTCAAAGGAAGCCACGAACTTCTTTGAGGTTTTCGGCAGGAATACGGATTATGTCATCGATCCGGAGGAAACGCTGGCAGATAATTTCGCGTATACTATCGTCTATGGTCTTGATGGAAAGGATTATCCGTCGCCGGAGATTATTCGCGCCATTGATGCGCTGCTGCGGAAGTAAATTTTCCGCCCGGGAACGGAATAGCCATTTCTCCTGACAGTGGAAACGCTGGAAACAGATTGTTCAGAAAGGTGTTTGATTATGAAAAAGGCAATTCTCTTACTTTTGACCGTTCTTTTTACAGTCCTTATGCTGATGACCGCATCGGCCGAAACGGATGTTTCGGACCTGAAAATTGCCGCCCCGAGCGGAGCACCTGCGTTGGCTCTGGCCACGCTGGCACAGGAAAATCCGGATCAGTATACCTTTGTGGCCGCGGATACGATTGCGGCGGAATTTGCCAATGCTACGGCGGATTTCATCATTGCGCCCCTGAATGCAGGTGCCAAACTGTACAAGGCCGGAAAATCCACGTACAAACTGGGTGCGGTGGTTTCCTGGGGAAACCTGTTCTTTGCCTCTCAGAGAGAAGGATTCAAACTGGAGGACATGAACGGAGCAGAGATTACGCTGTTTGGTGAGAACACCATCAATGCCTCGGTTGTCCTCTATGCGCTGGAGAAGAATGACATCATGCCGGCCAGCGTACAGTATCTGGCAAGTGCGGCTAATACCCAGCAGCTGCTGCTCTCGGATGCAGAGGCGATTGTCGTAACGGCGGAGCCCGCGCTGACAGCGGCTTCCATGAAAAACGATCATATTACCGGCTATTCAGTGAATGAACTGTTCAAAGCGGCATCCGGCTTTGATGGTTATACGCAGGCGGCGCTGTTTATCAAGGCGGACACGATTGCCGCACAGCCGGAAAAGGTCAATGCGTATCTGAAAATGGTAGAGGAGTCCTGCCAGAAGTGCACGACGGATGTGGACGCGGTCGCACAGGCGGCAGTGGCCCTTGAGATCCTGCCCAATGCCAAGGTAGCTGCCCAGGCGATTCCGAACTGCGCAATCCGCTATCTGGCGGCGCCTGAGGCCAGGGAGCAGGTTGAGACGACGGCCAATGTGGATCTCAGCCAGTTTGGCGGAGCGGTGCCTGCCGATGATTTCTACTATGAAGCCAAGTAAGGGACTCAGAGAAGCAATTGTTTTCTGCTCGGGAATCATTCTGCTCGGCTGCCTGATTCAGGCAGCCGGGTGGATTCGCGATGACCGTCTGGTTTTTCCGGATGTCATCGACATTCTCCGGGCTTTCTTTCGTTTACTGGGAAAACAGCAGACGTACGTGAAAATCGGGGTAACGCTGGCGCATCTGCTGGAGGTGATGGCGGTATCAGCCGTTTTGGGCATTGCCATTGGCCTGGCAGAGGGCCTGAGCGACACGGTGCGCACCCTGCTGAAGCCGGCCATGATTCTGCTTCGTTCCATCCCCATGATTGTCATGGTCGTCATCATCATGGTCCTGACAAAGTATGACCGTGTGCCCCTGATTGCCTCCTCTTTATTTGTGATTCCCATCATCAGCGAGGCGGCCAGTGAGGGCTGCCGCAGCATTGAACCGGAACTGATTGATGTGTATCGCCTGAACAGCGGGTTTAATCTGCGCGTTCTCTTTGATGTCTATCTCCCCCTGATTGCCGGTTATCTGCGGCAGGCATACGCCAATGCGGTTGGGATGGGACTCAAGCTGGTGGTGACCACGGAATATCTGGTTCAGACCAAAAATTCGCTGGGCAAGGCGGTATACAGCAGCAGTTACTTCAACGAATATCAGGACATTTACGCTTATGCTCTGATCATGATTCTGCTGGTTCTCCTTGTGGGAGCGCTGCCGGCGATATGGACAAGGATAAGGGAACAGGTATTTGGCAAGGGAAACATTCCGGCAGAATCCAAATCGACTATGTGAACGTTTGATGTGAGAGGGAAGAGAGTGCTGTCCGTTTTCTTTGGCGAACTGTCTGGGGTGATCACCAATCCGGCCAGATACTTTTAAAAACATACACGGATGACTGGATTACGGATGATTTATCTAAAGAGATGATTCGGGATGTTGACAGGTCTGAGGTGATAGGTTCCAGGGTGATCGACAGTCTGGTTCTTGACGGAATATCACCCAGAGAGCTTTCGGGAGGGGTGAAGACCCTGATTGCGATCTACAAGAAGCCGGATGTGGTCTTCAATGCCTCAGCATGAGGCGATAACTGTGCAAAATGGCTGCTGGTATCTGCCCATTGGCTGCAGGGAAGTTTACGGCATCCGGAGAGCCGGCTGGGATGAACGGCTGCAGCAGACCGTCCATGAGTTCTTTCACATCAACTGAATGAGCCGATTAGACCGAACAGACAGACGGCGGAGAACGATCATTCATGTCCGGCGGCGGAATACGCATTCGGAAGATGCCTCTGGAGGTTTTCATGGAAGGTATGGTATAATCGGCATGTACGGGAGATCCATCTGAATCGAACGTGGCAGGAAACAATTGACAGGGAGTCCTGGAGAAACGTTCAGAAATGCGTTTTTCCGGGATTTTTTAAATCAGGCAATGAACTGTAAATGAAGAGGGAGCAAGCATGAGTGAGCGTCAGGAACAGCAGAGTTACATTTTATATACACAGATTGTTCAGCGGAAAGTGCCCGGGTATGTCCAGATCATCCGTTTTGCGCTGTACTTCTGTGTCGTTTTGTTTACCATCATCGGGACAATGGCAGGACCGCTTTGGGGAATGCTGGCCATTTCGACGCTTATTTTCGCCTGGTATGTCATCGGTTCGGCCCGGGTAACCTACCGCTACCAGCTGGAAGGGACGACGATTCATGTGACGAGGATCAGCGGGTTCAAGGGACGGCCGCACACGGAGCAGTTTGCGGAGCTGGAACTGAAGAACCTTGAACTGATGGCCCCGGAGGATTCCCGCGAACTGGATGCCCTTGAGGCGGAAACGTCACAGGCGGTGCCGAAACGGATTGTGTATGATGTTTCGGCTCATGATCCCTCCGATGTGTGTGATGTGATGTTTCTGAAGGGGACGGGGGAGGAGGCCGGCAGATGGCTGAAAGTCTATTTCCAGCCGTCGCCGGAAATGAAGAACTGGATCCGGCGGCTGCGCCCGGGGAAAATGGTGGGGTATCCGGCAGATGATCAGACAGACCTTTGAGCAGTTTGGGAAAATGGACACGGGGGAGGCGAAGCCGGTCCGCAAGTGGGATCTGAATACGGGAATGCCCATTGTCGGACTGCGGGATGAGGAATACCGGCCGCCGTGGACAAGGGACCAGCCCCATACCCACAACTGCTATGAAATCGGCTTTTGCCTCACCGGAGCCGGACAGGTTCAGATTGGCGAGCGGATTTATCCGTTCAGCCGCTCAACGGTGATTGCCGTTCCACCGGGGCTTCGGCACTGCCAGATCAATGACGGCAGTGAAGGGATCCGCTGGCGGTATCTTCTGTTCAACGGGGAGTCCCTGCTGGAGGAAACCCCGGAACGTCTTCGGGAGGATCTGAAAGGGACGCTGGGGAAAATGGACAGCGGGATTTACTGTCCCTCGGAGCTTTGCGATGTCCACCTGGCGGATCAGATGGACCGCCTGTTCCGGCTGTATCATGCAGAGCGGCATCTGGATGGAATGGAAGCGGATGTGCTTCTGCGTCAGATCATTTTTTCAGTTTCCCGGGCAGAGGATTACAAGGCACAGCTGCCCCGGACCGATCTGGAACTGATCGGCGCGACGGCCGTTCAGCCGGCACTCAAACGAATTGCCGGAGATTATCAGAATGAAATCCGGATTGCGGAGCTGGCAGAGGCCTGCCGGATGAGCGAGAGCTACTTCAGACGCGTGTTCACGGAAACGATGCAGATGAGCCCGGCGGAGTATATCAACCGTTTCCGGATCAACCGCGCCATCTATCTGCTCCGGACAACGGATGAGCCCATATTTGCCGTGGCGGAGCAGTCGGGCTTTTTTTCCATTGCCACTTTTAACCGGAACTTCAGGCGCTTTACCGGCATGAGCGCCCAGACCTGGCGGGAAACGGACAGCGCAAACCGAAAATGATCATTTATCGCAAACGGAACGTCCTCAAAACGGATAGAAAACCACGGCGGCTTTTAAGCGGTCTACTCGGCTGAAAACCTGGATTTAAAACGTTATAGCCTGTTTTTACAACAGGCTTTTGTTTGTTTTTCACAAAAAA
>JAGAHV010000032.1:0-20510 GCA_017626895.1 Clostridia bacterium
GCTCCTGCCGGAGGGGCCCCGGGCACGGGGTCTGTTTCTTTCCATGGAAGGCGTGGACGGGTGCGGCAAATCGACACAGCAGCAGGCCCTGGTGGCGGAAATGCAGCGCCTGGGCTGGGAGATTGTGCTGACCCGGGAACCCGGCGGGGAGGAAATCGCCGAGAAGATCCGCCAGCTGATTCTGGATCCCGGAAATACGGGCATGCAGGATGTGACGGAGGCGTATCTGTACGCGGCCAGCCGCGCACAGAATGCCCGGATGCGGATTCTGCCGGCCCTTGAGCGGGGCGAGATGGTGATCTGTGACCGCTATGTGGATTCCTCCATTGCCTATCAGGGCGGAGGGAGGCAGCTGGGCATGGACCGGATTCGGGAACTGAATGCCTGGGCAACGGAAAACTGCATGCCGGACCTGACGGTGTATCTGCGGATGGAGCCGCATGAGGCACTGGCAAGGCGCCTGAATACATCGGTTCCGGACCGCCTTGAGCGGGAGCAGGACAGCTTTTTTCAGAGGACTTTTGAGGCCTATGAAAAGCTCTACGACGGCCGGGATGGCTGGCGCGTGGTCAGGGTCAATGCGGCCAGTTCCATTGAGGCCGTGACGCAGGAGATGCTGATGCGGGTCCGCCAGCGGCTGGCGGATCTGGCAAAGAGAGACAGACAAAACGAACAGGAATAAAACATGAGCAGAATTGTAGTCGGCATGTCCGGCGGCGTGGATTCCTCGGTGGCGGCCCTGCTTCTGAAAGAGGCAGGCCACGAGGTCATCGGGGTGTTCATGAAAAACTGGGATGAGAAGGATGCAAACGGGGTCTGCACGGCCGAGACGGATTACGCGGATGTCCGGCAGGTCTGTGATCATCTGGACATCCCGTACTATACCGTCAACTTTGAAAAGGAATACTACGACCGGGTCTTTTCCTACTTTCTCGAGGAATACCGGAAAGGGCGGACGCCGAACCCGGATGTGCTGTGCAACCGGGAAATCAAGTTCCGGGCATTCCTTGACTATGCCATGGATGCCGGCGCGGACGCGGTGGCCACAGGGCATTTCTGCCGCTTGGGAAAAGACAGTGACGGCTCTGTGCAGCTGCTGCGCGGCGTGGATCCGGGAAAGGATCAGAGCTATTTCCTGTACATGCTGGGGCAGGCGGCCCTGTCGAGGGCGGTTTTCCCGGTAGGCGGGATGACCAAGGCGGAGGTCCGAAAAAAGGCGGAGGCGGCCGGGCTCATCACCAGCGGCAAGAAGGATTCCACCGGGGTATGCTTTATCGGGGAGCGGCGGTTCAAGCCCTTTCTCAAGCAGTTCCTCCCGGCCAGTCCCGGAAACATGGTGACGCCGGAGGGCCGGGTCGTGGGCCGGCATGACGGCCTCATGTACTATACCCTGGGGCAGCGGCGGGGACTGGGCATCGGCGGAGCTGGAAACGGCGAAAGATGGTTTGTCCTGGCCAAGGACATGGGCAGAAACGAACTCATCGTCACCCAGGGAGGAGATCATCCGCTCTTGTACAGCCGGACCTGCGAGGGCGAGGGCCTGACCTTTATCCGCGGGGAGGCACCGGCGGCGGAATTTGACTGCACCTGCAAATACCGTTACCGGCAGCCGGATCAGGCGGTGCATGTCTCGGTTTCAGGAAACCGCTGTCTGGTGCGGGCCATGGAGTCCCAGCGCGCGGTAACCCCCGGACAGAGCATGGTCTTTTATCAGGGGGATGTCTGTCTGGGCGGCGCGGTGACGGATAAGGTTCTGGATGCCGGAGCGTGTCCGGTGCCGCAGCGGGAGGGATGCCTGTGAACATCTGGCAGCGATTCTGGGGACATCTCGGGACCATTACGAGGCACCGGCATCAGGTGATTGCCAACTGCCGGAAGGCAGGCATTCTCTGGCAGGGCCTGCGGCATGACCTGTCCAAGTACAGCCTGACGGAATTCACGGAAGGGGTCCGTTTTTTCAACGGCCGGCATTCGCCCACGGAGGATGAGCGCCGGCAGAACGGCTATTCCCTGGCCTGGATGCATCACAAGGGGCGCAACCGCCATCACTGGGAATACTGGACGGATTTTAACATGGAGGAGTATCGCTATAAGGCGGTGGAGATGCCGAGGCGGTTTCTGGCAGAGATGATCTGCGACCGGCTGGCGGCCAGCCGGATCTATCTGGGGGACCGATACACGGATGCGTCACCCCTTGAATACCTGATGCATGGGAAAATGCATGAGTACATGCACAGCTCGACCTATGAGACACTGGTCCGTTTTCTGACGCAGCTGAGGGATGAAGGCGAGGAGGCCATGTTCAGAAGCCTCCGGGAATATGTAAGGGAGAAACCATGAGATTACAGAAATATATGGCCATGTGCGGCGTGGCGGCCCGGCGGAAATGCGAGGAGATGATTGCGCAGGGCCGGGTCAGCGTAAACGGCGTGGTGCGGGATGTGCCCGGGACGACAGTTGAACCAGGGGATGTGGTGACGCTGGATGGCGAGGTAATCCGTCCGGAGGAACAGAAGGTGGTCATCCTCTATCACAAACCGGCCGGGGAGGTCTGTACGGTCACGGATGACCGGGACCGGGACACGGTCATGGATCATTTCCGGGATCTGCCGGAGCGGGTTTACCCCATTGGCCGTCTTGACTATGATACGGAGGGCGTTCTTCTTCTGACCAATGACGGCGCGCTGGCACAGAAACTGACCCATCCCTCCTCAGAGGTGGACAAGGTCTATCTGGCCCGGATTTCCGGACGCCTGAGTCCGGAGGAGGTCCGGCGCCTTCGCACCGGCGTCCTGATGGAGGGCGAGGAGCGGATGACCTGGCCGGCCAGAGTGCGCATTGTCCGCGAGGGGGACATTTACAGCGACGTGATTGTGATTATCCATGAGGGACGGAACCGGCAGGTTCGCCGGATGATTGCGGCAGTAGGGCATCAGGTGGTGCTGCTGCGGCGGGTTCGCTTCGGTCCGGTGGATCTGGGCTCCCTGCAGCGGGGAGAATGGCGGTATCTGACGGAGGAGGAAACAGAAAAACTCCGCCAGCTCTGAAGAGGAGGGATTTCATGAAATGTGATCTGACCTGTCCGATCGAGGTTGTACGTGTGCAGATTTCTGTCGAGACAGGGGACAACGGAGCGGAACAGGTGGTCTGTGCCATTGACTTCCACTCCCTTGAGAGCGAAAAGACAGTCGACAGTGTCCAGATGAATATCGTCTGTTACAGCGCGAATGAGATGCGCCTCGGCGGCCGTCTGGTCCGTGCCAGAGCCCGGGAGATGAACGGGACGGAGTTTATGGGAACGTTCCGTCCGGAGCATGTGAGCGGGACGGCCCGGGTGGATGCCAGTGTGGAGAAAGTCTGGTTTACGGACGGGGTCGTCTGGCGCCGGGAAGAACGGAATGTGCGGGAATATCAGTCGAACCGGCTGCCGGAGGGACGCGAACTGGACCGGCTGCGTTCGGTGGCCGGGGAGGATGCGGCCGGATATGCCCGGGAGGACGCGCGGGTCTGGCTGTGTGTATGCGGACGGGCCAATCTGAACAGTGAGGACAAGTGCCGCCGGTGCGGCCGGGAACGCCAGATGGTCCTCACCTCCTTTTCCCGGGAGGTGATTGAGGCGACGCTGGGCGAGAAAGAGCGGGAGCTTGAGGCGATCAGCAAGGAAAACATCATTCGTTCCACGGAACAGAATGTCCGGGAAATGGAAGCGGTTCAGGCAAAGCAGAAGAAACGGAAAAAGCGGCTGAGCCGGCTGATTGTTCTCCTTGTGATTCTGCTGGCCGGTGTTTCGGCCTGGCGGTGGGGCGTGCCCTTTGTGGCGGACCGGATTGCCCAAAGCCGGATGGACGGCGGGAAACCGGCGGATGCGCGCAAAATCTATGAGTGGATCTTGCAGTACTGGCCGGATGAATACGATGCGGCCGCGAAAATCCAGACCTGTACGCAGATGATGATCGACCGGCTGCTGGCCATGAATACCGAGGATACCCTGATGACGGCCGCCGAGGAGGCGGATCGGATCGGGGACACTAAGCGGCATCTTGAGGCACAGCTGGCGCTGGCGTCCAAATACATCGACAGCGGACGCCGGGCAGAAGCGGAGAAACTGCTGCGGAGCCTGGGAAATGATGAATCGGCCCAGGGAATGCTGCGGGATCTCCTTTACCGGGAGGCGGCCGAGGCGAAAGAACAGCTTCGTTTTGAGGAAGCGGTGCGCCTGTTTGAGGAACTGGGGGATTACATGGACAGCCCGCAGCAGCGGACCGATACGATTTATCTCTGGGCCCGTGCCATGATGCGGGACAACCGGCTGGCAGAGGCGCAGGAAAAGTTCCTGCAGGTGGCAAACTATCTGGATGCCATGGAGCTGCTCCGGCGCTGCCGGTATCAGCTGGCAGCGGAAAAACGCAGTGCCGGGGAAACGATTCCGGCGGCGGAACTGTACGAGAGCCTGGGCATCTATGAGGACGCAGAGCACCTTGGAAAGCTTTGCCGGTATGATGCCGGCATGGCGGCGGTTTCCCGCGGCGAGCTTGAAGAGGCGGCGGAACTGCTGAAAAAGGCTGGTGATGTGGAGGATGCCCGGGCCCGCTTTGAGGAAGTGGTGTTTACCCTGGGGAACGCGGCCCTGCAGGATGGGAAGTATCAGGCGGCCTGTGACTGGTTTGAACAGCTGACCATGACCGAAGAGGTCCGGAAAGTCTATGATCAGGCCGTATATGCCCTGGCTCAGGAAAAGGAAAAGAGCGGGGACCGTGATTCTGCCGTCCTGCTGTATGCTTCCCTTGGCAGTTATGAGGATTCCATGAAGCGCCTTCAGAACATTGAGTATGATCTGGCCAGAGAACGCATGGCGGCCGGAAACTACGAGGAGGCGCTGGACCGTTTCGAGGGCCTGGGAACGCTCAAAGACAGTGCGGAACAGGCGGAAAAGTGCCGGAAGGAAATCGCTGAGGCAGCCTATGCGTCGGGAGATTTTGAGAAAGCCATCTCGTTCTATTCCCAGATGAAGGACCAGAAGAGCGCAAAGGAGCAGATTGCACGCTGCCGGTATGCGCTGGCGGAAAAAAAGGCGGGCGAGAGTGCCTTTATGGAAGCGGCGGATCTGTACAGGGAATGCGGTGACTACCTGGATGCAGCGGAAAAAGCCTCACAGATGCAGTACCGACAGGCAGAGCAGCTGGAGGCGGCGGGTGAATATGAGAATGCGGCCCGGCTCTTCAGATCCCTGGGTGGTTATCTGGATGCCCGGCAGTGTACGGAGCGAAATGAGGATCTCTGGCTCGGCAGTGTCTACCGGGATGCCCGGCTGGATCTTGAAACGGAAAATTATGTGAGCGTCATTGAAACGCTGGACCCGTATGTGAATGCGGAACTGCCGGAACGGTATAAAGACATTCCGTCCATGGTGGAACAGGCATGTCTCGGCCGGGCGGAGGAACTGCAGGGAATGGGACGTCCCCTGGATGCGCTGCCCTATTATGAGCGGATCCGGGACAACAAAACCGCCAAAACCCGCCTCTCTGACTATGTGTACCGGGTCATTGGCCGTTGGAAGAGCCGAAGCGGCATGGAAATGACCTTCCGCCGTGACGGGACCTGTACCATTGACGGGAAAAATGCCTATTATGGCGGCAGCGGGTATGAACTGTTTATCGGGGATGAACCCTATCCGACCCGGAGAAGGTATCATGTGGTCAATCTGCGCGGGACCACGCTGACCCTCAGGGACATTGATGCGGACAACACGTTCCGTGTGACCTATGTGGGTGAACCGCTCCCGGCCGGTGAAAGTGAACCGGACGCGGCCCCGGACCCGGCCGCCGCGGAATCCCCTGCAGCAGATGAACCGGCAGAGGGGAGCGAAGGACCGGGCTCGGCGCACCGCGTCGACCGGACAGATAAGAGTATCGGAAAAGCAGCAACTGACCAGGCGGCTGCTGATAAAGCGGAGGGATAACATGCCAAAGCGCAGAGATCTCCTTCTGATTCTGGGCGCACTTCTGGCAGCGCTGCTCTTATTCCTTGCGGCCCGCTTTATGGGAAAAGGGGACGCCAGCACGGTCGTTGCCCGGGTCAGGGGCGAGGTCGTCCTCCAAAAACCGCTTCTGGTGGATGGCCGCTATGAGATTCCGCTCCCGGCGGGTGAAACGAACATCATCCGTGTGGAACAGGGGGCGGTCTGGATGGAAGAGGCCAACTGCCGTGACGGGCTGTGCATTCATCAGGGAAAGATGCGGAACCGGGCAAAGAGCATTGTCTGTCTGCCGCACAACCTGGTGATCACGCTGGAAGGGGATTCGGGCGCCGGAGAGACGGAACCCGAAGATCTGGATGTGATTATTTACTGATTTAGGAGTTGCCCTGTCGCGCAGAGACAATTAGTCAAATCCAGGACTCATGTACATGTTGCATTGGCAAATGATAACAGTGAGGCCTGCAAAGGAGAGCGAAAAGGACATGCAGTTCATCAGGAATTGGATAAAGGATGCCCGAAAAGCACCGGATGACCGCTATGTGGCCATTTGTGACGGCATACGTGTTCTGGCAATCTTCATGGTTACCTGGTTTCACATCTGGCAGCAGTCCTGGCTGTATCCGGTGGTGAATCTCTTTGGGACACGGATCAGCCTGGACCCGCTGGTGCGCTCCGGGTACATGCATGTGGACATCATGATTCTGCTGTCCGGATTCTGTCTCTACCTGCCCTGTACCCGCCTGCGGCCGGATGAACCTTTTTCCATCCGGAATTTCTACTGGAAACGCCTGGTGCGGATCGTTCCCTCCTATTACCTGACGATTCTGATTATGCTCATTGTCGCACTGGCAAGGGGCCTGTATGACAGGAGCTATGTGACCCTTCCAAAGGATCTGGGACTGCACCTGATCTTTGCCCACATGTTCCGCATGGAGACGTATTACTATACCAATCTCAACGCGGCGCTGTGGACACTGGCCCTTGAAATGCAGCTGTACCTGGTGTTCCCCCTGCTTGTCGCCCTGATGCGGCGCCGGCCGTTCCTGACGGCCGGGGTGATTACGCTCCTTTGCACCCTGTTCAGAGTGTGGCTCTCCCGGGCGTTGTTTGATATCAAGCCGTATTTTAATCAGTTTCCGGCCTATCTGGACATCTTTGTCCTGGGCATGCTGACCGCATTCCTTTACAGCCGGATACGTACCGTGCCGCATCATCCCATTGCCCGGGTGCTCTGTTCCCTGGGGGCAGTCTTTTCCCTGGCTGTGATCATCCGCCTGGCGGTGCTGCAGTCAGAGATGGGAAATGCCGGGATGATTGAACAGGGACAGCTTTTGCATCGTCTGCCCATGGCACTGGCCGGAATGGCGCTGATTCTCCTTGCCGGCAATGCAGGATGGCTGATCCGCCATCTTCTGGGAAATCCGGTGACCCGGTTCTTTTCGGGGATTTCCATGCATATCTACATCTGGAATCAGGTGCTGGCGGTCTGGATCCGGGAACTGCGGATCGTCCCCAGTGAGTATCCGAATCCAAATTACCAGGGAGATCTCGTGTGGCAGCAGCGGTATACCTTTGTCTGTTTTGCTGCCGCCATTGCGGCCGGCATCCTGTTTACATACGGGTTTGAGCGGCCGGTGGCCCGTCTGCTTCTGAAAGGCTTTCCCGGAAAGAAGGCAAAAGGCCTTACACCGGGTGCAGAACCCATGCCGGAAACAGCCGGGCAATTTGCACCGAATGCAGAAAGCGTGCCGGAAACAGACGCGCACGATACAGCGAATGCAGAAAGCGTGCCGGAAACAGCCGGGTACGCGGCAGAGAACACAGAAAGTGTGCTGGAAACAGCCGGGCACGCGGCAGAGAACACGGAAAGCGTGCCGGAAACAGCTGAACACACTCCGGAAAACGAACAGAAAAAGGATGACGGGAATGCTTGATTTTAAAGAAATGCCGTATGTGCGCCCGGATTTTGAGGCACTGCGAACGGCCTATGAACAGACCTGTGACGGCCTCACCAATGCCGGTTCCTACGAGGAGGCGAAAGAGGCCTTTTTCTCCCTTCAGGCCATGAATGAACAGGTTCAGACACAGGCCTCCATCTGTTCCGTGCGCAATACCATGGACAAGACGGATGATTTTTACGAGAATGAGGTCAAATGGATTCGGGAGGCGCAGGCCGGTCTGATTCCGGTATACAAACGCTATCAGATGGCGCTGGCATCCTGCCGGTTCCGTCCGGAATTTGAGGCGGAGTTCGGTCCGCAGCTGTTTCGCCTGGTGGATGCGGCAATCAAGACCACGGATGAGAGCATCATCCCCGAGACCATCCGGGAAGGGGAGGTTTCTCAGGCGTACGAAAAATCCAGTGCACTGGCAACGACCTGTTTCCGCGGGGAAACCTGCAATTTCTACGGCCTCCTCAGACACATGGAGAGTACGGACCGGGCGGAGCGGCGGGAATCGTTCCATGCCTGGGCCAATCTGTATGCCTCCATTGCGCCGCAGCTGGATGCGCAGTATGATGAGCTGGTGCATCTGCGGACGGAGATGGCGCGGAAACTGGGCTTTGAACAGTACACGGAGCTTGCCTATCTGAACCTCAGCCGTTTTGACTATACCAAAGAGGACGCGGCCCGGTTCAGAAAACAGATCCGGGAGATCGTTACGCCGGCAGTGGCGGAAATCCGGGAACGTCAGCGTGTCCGTCTGGGGGTGGATCATCTCCGGTACTACGATGAGATGCTGCTTTTCCCGGAAGGGAATGCCAACCCCATCGGGGAGTTGGAAACGCTGGTGAAAAAAGCGCAGCGGATGTACCGGGAGATGAGCCCGGAGACTGGTGAATTCTTTGACTTCATGGTCCGTTATCATCTGTTTGACCTTGAGACCCGCCCGGGGAAACACATGGGCGGTTATATGACCAGTTTCCCGGCCTATCAGGCACCGTTTATCTTCAGCAATTTCAACGGAACCAGTGCGGATGTGGAAGTGCTGACCCATGAGGCCGGCCATGCCTTCCAGGGGTACATCGGGATGCGGAGCATTCCGGTATCGGACCTGACCAGTTCCACATCGGAGGTCAATGAAATTCATTCCATGACGATGGAACACTTTGCCTATCCGTGGATGGGAGAGTTCTTCAGGGAGAAAACGGATCAGTATATCACGGCACATCTGATCGGCGGACTGGCCGTGATTCCGTACATGGCCTGTGTGGACGAGTTCCAGCATGAGGTCTATGCCAATCCGCAGCTTGATGCCATGGAGCGCCGCAGATTGTGGCGTACCATTGAACGGACGTATATGCCGTGGCGTGACTATGAGGGGGAATCCTTCCTTGAGGAAGGCGGATTCTGGATGCAGAAGCAGCACATCTTCCTGTATCCTTTCTACTACATTGACTATGCGCTTGCCGGAATGTGTGCGTTCCAGTACTACGGACGGATGAAGAAAAACCGCGGCGAGGCATGGCAGGATTATCTGCGGCTTTGCCGGGCAGGCGGGACGAAGGGGTATTTTGAACTCCTTCAGGAGGGCCGTCTTCTGAACCCGTTCCACGAGGGAAATGTGGAAAAGAGCGTCCGGCATGTGATCGATGAGATCATGGACAGATACTGAAAAGTGAATCCGGATTTGCGAAAATCGGTCTTCACCTTTTTGCACGGGTATATCGTTTCGGACATTGAAGGTTTACAGCGAATTCGGGAAGGAGTAGATATCTGGCTGAAAAGCGCTTAAGAAACGCCAGACTGCTAAACCCGGCCATGACAAAGCGCTTGGAATTACGCCTTCTTCACTGGTGAAAAGCAAGAATTTCGGATAATCAAAAGCGGATATACAGATTGGGCAACACGTTATAACGGCTGTCTTCTTGATTGGTTGTGCGCTGCTGTTGTATCATTCGATTATGGAACAATGACTTGAAACAGATGCTGCATGTGTTTTATAATAGAGCATATAAGAGGAGGTATTCTCTGTGAGTGAACAGGTACAAAGCATAAGCATGCCCTATGACAGTGCTTTTAAAAGTATTATTAAAAAATGTCCTCGATTGTGTCTGATGCTGATCAATGAACTGTTCTATCATGCAGGACTGAGCGATGAAGAGTATGATGGAACAGAGAAGGTTATTTTGCTGGACAAAGAACTTCCCAGCCTTGTAACAAGAAACTATGAGGAAGATGTTCGCGTTCAGGTAATCGGAAAAACAACAAGAATATACCATCTTGAATGCCAGACAACGCCAGATGGAACCATTATCCTGAGAATGTTTGTCTATGATACTCTTGCCGCCATTGATGAGGCTAAAATAAGTGATTCCAAAATCGTGGTAGAAATTGACAATTCCGGGGTGTTGTTTCTACGAAATCCCGGAAACGTTCGGGACACCCTGACGGTAGAAATTCGTGCTCCTCAGGGGAAAAAGCTGACGTATGAAATACCAGTTTTGAAAATACAGAACTATTCGCTTGATGCTCTGCTGGAAAAGAAACTGTTTGTTCTGCTTCCATTTATTTTCTTTAATTATGAGCGCCAGCTGCGCAAGACACCGGAAGATCCAGTGATTTACAACAGAATCCGGGAACTGTTTAACACGATTTTTCAGAAGTTACAGGGAAGCATAACGGACAACAATCTTACAGCATATGAAGCAAGTACATTGCTTGATGCGTTGAAAGTGGTATTTCGTGAACTGGGAAACACGAACAAAGCAGGTAAGGAGGTTGAAGAAATCATGCATGGAAAAGTTCTGGAATTCAGTGCGGATAAGTACTATAATGAGGGCGAGGAAAAAGGGAAGAAAGAAGGGGAGAGAAAAGGTATAATTAAAGTGCTTGCTTCTCTGGTAAAGGATGGAATTTTGACAGAAAAAGCTGCCGCGGTGCGTGCTGAAATGACAGAAGACGAGTTTCGCTCTGTATTGGAGTCAGCGTCATAAGGGATGAAGAAATCTACCGGGTTATGTGAGTCGACTTTTGAAAGATCCGTAGGTTTTAAGCTGATGGAACGTGCTGGTATTTGCAGGGAATCTGTTGCATAAGGGATTCTCATGACAGATACGTGCAATGATTTGCTGAAGCCCATTAGAACGGAAGCTGTGTATCTTGCTTCCGTTCGTTTTGTTATTCTGATGCACTGCATAGAAGCCCAACCTTCCGGTATTTAAGGTGAGTACATTATTTGGGGCATGGAAGAGAGAGTATGGGAATACGAATAAGGCAGATAAGGAGTTAAGGAAATCATGGGCGGAGAAGTTTTGACGTTCAGTGCGGATAAGTACATCTGAAAGCATCAGAAAAAGAACTGGCGGAACATATGGATTCCGATTCTTCTGAGAAACGAAATTTGGCGGATAAAGAAGAACTTATGTATACTGGAAGAAGGGTGATCATTATGAGCCGATATGTTCTGTTCAACGATGATGTTCAAGTCGCACTTTTTACGGTGCAGCATTCGGTCATTACAGACTTTACGCCGCAGAAACCGGCGCTTCTTCCCATGCAGATTCGCTCTGCTTCCGCAGAGGGTTTTTCCGCGTGGCTGCGGGCTCGTGCGATAGACCTTGGCAATCGGCAGCATCGGACGGTGATGCATGAACTGCTGGGGAGCCGTGATAAAATCACGCTGGCACTCCGCACACATATGTTCAGCCTCTCGGATACCTTCACCTGCTTTAAAGAGGGCGAGTTTACGCCGCGGCTTCAGTTATGTCAGCCGCAGGAGCAGAACATGGTGAGTGAGTATATCCTGTTTCCAGGTGACACCGCTGTTCGCCGAATGGATGTGGCGACACCGAATGCCTCTGCGGACGGGAGTTTTCCCAAGACCTGGCGATTTGAGGAGGGAAGCTGGTGGCTGTACAAGCTGCAGCCCGCTGCGGCAACGAAGGCTGAGGTTGAAATCAGCCGTGTCCTTCGTGAAGCGGGATGGGAGGCTGCTGAATATGACTACGTGGGGCGGTTTCGAAAACGGGTGAAAAGCCGCAGCTTTCTGAAAGCACATGAGTTTTTTGAGCCATATGATTCCTTCCGCTTCTTCTTTGATCATCCCGACGATGACGATGCGGTAATTTATCTGAACATCGCCTCTCTTGGCAAAGCTTATGAGCGCGCGTGGAAACGGATTCTTCTGGCAGATGCCCTTTTTGCCAATACGGACCGGCATATGCGAAACTTCGGATTCATCCGGTCTTCGTTAACCGGAGAAGTGCTGCGGCTGGCTCCGAATTTTGACAACAACCAGGCGTACCAGGCCAGTCCCGGCGGCAGATATTCTGAGGGAATGCTGCGAATGTATATGAACCAGGCAGATGATGCCGATCGGAAAAATCTGCAGGAACTATGTGAGGCGTTATCGGATCATCCTTATCTGCAGCAGGCACAGGAGACAGGCACTAAATATATGAATGGGGGAATGTGCTGATATTTAGCCGGAGTTTAGTGCGTGGTTGAACTTATATACCAAGTTTGGTGCATTTTTGAATTGCACGCGAATGCAGTGTCGTAATGCAGGAAAATAAGAAAGCAGGGTTACCAGTTAAAATGATACCCTGCTTTGATTCATTCTGCGATTTGGTTGATTGGTATATTGCTCTGACTTTTAGCAGTTTGACAGGATTAAATTGTCTGCCATCATCTTTATGAAAAAACGGATCTGGCGTGCCCTGTTTGTTTTGACGCTGAAGTGTGCCTTCTTCCATCACTCAGGTAACATCACTGTTTCATTCAGAATCTTTCCATACTGGTTTTGCATTTGCCCATTCACTCTCTGGTATAAGCGTGGAAAAATAGAGAATATCGCAAATCAGCCTTCTTTTTGAATTGGAAAGACCATTGGTTTTTTCCCCTCCCAGGATAACGCTTGAGGAAGATCCACCATCCAGATTGTAAGCGAGAGGAACTTCCAGCCCGTGCAGAAAATGGATCAGGTCTTCAATTGAAAGTCCTGCTGAGCCGGCATTTTCAGGGCCTTCCGTGGCGACAAACAGATAAGACAGTTTTCCAAGCTGACAGGCGGCCATTCGCTGCGTTTTTTTGAAAGTGCCTGCATCACGGCGCTTCGGCGGAAGGATTTCCTTTCCGTCCATAATCAGGGCAGGTCCAAAGTTAAAGCTGTTGATAATTGTTCCGTTAAACGACTCAACCATTTCATTTGTGGGATCACGTAAAATGTGGAAATCTCCCTGATCATCAATGATCAGAATATCCAATGCCATATCTGCTTTTGCTCGATAGGTACATGCCTGTCGAATCAGATAGCCGCTGTTATGGTAACTGAAATAATCGCCATTTATCGCCAGCACAGCATTATTTCTCTCGGCCAGTATTTCCGGATAAACGCATCTGGTAGAGCCGTAACGATCAGCCATTGCAGT
This sequence comes from Clostridia bacterium, assembly GCA_017626895.1. Lineage (GTDB taxonomy): Bacteria > Bacillota > Clostridia > Christensenellales > Aristaeellaceae > Ventricola. The sequence goes on from JAGAHV010000032.1 coordinate 13,350, forward strand.
CCTTATCTGTGATGGATCTGCGACTTTTACATATACCAGCTGGATATTGGTGTCATACGCACGGGTATTTTCAATACGGACGCTGAGTGTTTCATCCTCATATCCACGTGAATCCGGCAGAAAGGCATCAGGAATTCCCGGAAGTCCAGGACTGCTGTCAATAGGGAGAGGCGGATAGTCTGTCAGTCCGGATACAGGCAACAATAATGCAATCAGAATCAGCACGCAATAACTTATTCGACTGGTTTTCAAGAAAACGGCCTCCTCATTCATCTTTTCCATCACAGGATATCAACAGTTGTTTACGGCAGGGACGGACCTGAGATGATGCTGTCGTCATCAATGATGATGTCAGTTCACTGGCTGACATCGGAGTTGGTGGCAATCGCCGGATGGCTTGATGATTGAATTTGCGCTGACGGGGACAGTACATCAAGAATCCACGGATCATCCATGGTTCCTTTTCCTGAAACTGCCTGTATCCGGTCTGTATGCAAATAGCATATAAGACGCACTCCGCCTGCCCGGTCTACACCGGAAACGGAAATATGTCCGTCGTCTCCCACAATCCATCTGGAGCCGTATCTTCTCCAGTCGCTTGTCCAGTACCAGCTGTGTCCGCCAATCCGTTTCAATCCTTTTTTATATGCATAGGGTGTTCCTGTCGCAATCCGTTTTTTGCAGGCGACAAAGTCTTCCTCGACAAATCCGTAATCCGCACGGAAGAGTTCTCCCAAACGGGAAGGGGGAGCAATATATCCCCTGCCCGGCATCTCTTCAAGTACCGATATCTGCTCACGGGTAAACATATCTCCAAGCACCTGATTCTGAAGCGTCTGGTGAAGCTGACAGTTCTGATAGTCTAAAGGCGGCGTTTTATCCGCCACATCCCGGAAGTCGTTGTAAAGCAGATAATCAATAATGTATTCCGTCATCATACAGACAAGATCGTCGTTTTCCTCTGTTACAGGGTCTCCGTTTGGATGCTTTCTATTTTTCTCATCATACTTGACGTTATTGCTTTCGGTGGTGATATCCAGGAATTCCGGAACTCCAGCACCCAGAATTCTCCACAATACAGGCTGTCGGGCCCCATCGCTCTCATAATAATAGGTTCCAAACAGTGCCCATCCTTTGGAGATCTCCGAGGCATCCGCTGATAAAACAGAGCAAAACTGGAACACGAGCATAATCATTCCAATGAGGAACCCTATTCTGAATGTATTCATATCTTTTGCCTCTCCGATTTTTTTTCGTGATAAAATTATCGGCTTAAAGGAAAGCCTGATGCAGTCTGTTTCTCAAAATTTGAACGGGATCGGTTGAGAAAACAGGTATTTTTGACTCGTTTTCTGGGATTTACACGTCCTGTGTTGCTGCTCATTATGGATTAGTTATACGGGTTTTTGGTGTTCTGAAAGAAGACTTTTTATCTCAACTCGGTGACCGTATTGCTTTTCTTCTCGCCATTGTGATATAGTGATTTTTGCTTGCTCAATAGGTCAAATGGCATTGATTTGACGGGACTGTTTGATCAGACTCCATAGTGTTTTCACTTGTATGGAGCTGGAAATTCGTGAGACGGGGGGAAGAAATATGAGCGGGGATGAGAAGAAAAATATGACCACCAGTCAGTTGCTGACGCTCATCCGCAAAGCCGATTCATTTGAAGAGGTTCTTTTTTCCTATCAGCGGATTCGTGATCCCCGGTTTTCAGATGTTTTGTATGCTCTGATGGAAAAGAAAAAAGTAAAGTCAAAGAAAATCATTCAGGAAAGCCGTATGGAGCGATCCTATTATTACCATCTTCTCAGCGGAAAGAAGAATCCAGGTCGGAATATTGTGCTGCGTATTGCTTTGTGCATGCAGGCGACATTGGATGAGACAAATTATCTGCTTAAAGTCAGCGGTCATTCCGGCCTTTATGCGAAAGTACTCAGAGACGCAACGCTGATTTACGCGATAACGCAGCGGATGAACATGGACCAGGCAAATGCACTTTTACTGGAATCGAATCAGGAACCGTTATTCATGGAGGAGTCCAATGAATAATCATTTTCTGGTCGGGTACCCTGGGAAATATCCGGAGTGTTTGTCGGAGTACACATTTGATGCCTGCCTCAAATCCGGCTCTGTGCAAGTGTACAAAGGCAGACACAACAAGAGCCATAAACCGGTTCTGCTCAAAATGTCACAGGATCCGGAAATCGTCGATCAGTTAAAAAACGAGTATTACTTTCTGACCATTCCGGAATACAAAAACAAAGGCATCTATCTTCCGAAAGTCTACTTGTTTCAGTTGGATGATCAGTCTCCGGAATGCTGTGTGTTTATTCGTGAATATCTGGAAGGTCTTTCTGTTGAGCAACTGGTCGATTCTCAGATCAGCTGCCCGGGTATTTCAGAAGAGGAAGCGGTTCGGATTCTAATCGGTGTGCTGCAGCAGGTTCAGTGTATGCATAGAATGAATCCGCCGATCATTCATCGTGATATCAAGCCGCAAAACATCATTGTCGATAAACAGGGAATCGTGTACATTATCGACTTCGGCATTGCGAGGCTTTATTCTCAGGACAGAACGACAGATACACGTGTTCTTGGAACAAGAGTGACGGCTCCTCCGGAGCAGTTCGGCTATCGTCAGACGGATCAGCGGTCAGATCTTTTTTCTTGCGGCGTTCTTCTTCGATATTGTCTGACAGGGGAATATGAGGATAAGGCAGATGCGGAGATATCCTCTGAAATTCGATCGGTGATTACAAAGGCCACACAGTTTGATCCGGAAAATCGCTATCAATCCGCCGCTGAGATGCTGGCTGATTTGCGCCGGATAGCCAGTGCGACGGTTAAGGCAAGGGACGGAGAGAGGCGAAAGCGTTTTTTCAGGGAAAAGAAGCACTGGCTTCCTGCTGCAGTGCTCCTTTTCGTGCTGCTCTGTGTGCCCTTTGGGGTTTTGGGGAGAGCCCTCCTGCCCGCAGCGGGCGGCAGGAAGGCGGATGTACAGTTGGAGGAATATCAGTTTCGGGAACCGCTGCTGGAAATGGCTGCAAGACATGTTCTTAACAGGCCGGAGGGGCCGCTGACCCGGTCGGATCTGCTAAATGTCAGAAGCATTCGGGTCTATGGAAAGCAGATCTATGATGAGGAAGGGCAGATTGATTTTCTTGGACCGTTTGTCCGAATGGTCGATCTGGAACTGAATGCGTCCGGCCTCTGGATGGAAAATGGCCAGATAACGTCCCTTGAAGATCTGGAAGCGATGCCCAATCTTGAAACGCTGTGCCTGTATAACCAGCAGCTGTCAGATATTGAGGCACTTCGGGGAAGAAATCTGTCGATGATCGGCATCGGAAATAATCCGCTGACGGATCTGTCGCCCCTTTCCGGGATGACCTCTGTCCAGTCACTCAATCTGTGCAACCTGTCGGTTGAGAACCTGGAGAGTCTCCGGGAATTAACCGGTCTGAAATCGCTGAATATCAGCGGGACACAGGTGAATGATCTGGGGCCTGTTGAGAACCTGCCCATTGAGCAGATGAACCTGTTTTATATCCCTCTTGAGAATTATTCCGGACTTACCCGAATGCCCGCACTTAAAGAGGTGACCATCAACAAACTGACACCGGAGCTTCTCTTGACGTTTTCGGATGTTCCTCATCTGAATACGCTGACAGTAACCCATGCAAATGGGGTGCCGCTTGAGGATGTTCAGATATTGCAGAATCTGGAACATTTGTACTACTATGTAGACAGTGCCTATTCGGTTGATGCGGATGTCCGGCTGAATTTCCCGGAGATGAAATGGCTGGATGTGAAAAATATCCGGCTGCCTTCTTTGCAGATCCTTTCCGGACTGTCGAATCTTGAGACATTGTTGATCTATTCCTCTGAGATTGAGGACTATTCCGGGCTGGAGGAGCTGGGTAAACTGAAAACCATTCACTGTTCAGCAAACCAGACAGAAAAAATACGACAGTTATATCCGGAGAAGGAATGGGAACTGTTTATAACCGAGTAAGCGGTGCTTTCATAAAGCGAACCGGAGACGAGTGAAGAGAATCGAAGATTTTGCTGCCGGATATAAAAAGATCTGCCGTACGGTTTTACGGCAGATCTTTATGATTATGGGGCTCCGGTATTGTTAAGGGATGTACACCGTTTTGAGCAATATGCAGCACATTTTTTTCCTGGCGATGAATAACCTGAGTGCCAATACGGTTAATCTGTTTGTAGGCAGAGACTTTCTTTATGAGCATTCAACAGAACCGCTGTGAGGAAGCACGTAACCCACAGACAGAGTTAATACCAGTATTCAGTATAAACATCATCGAGGTCAAAACTATAGGTATCGAAGCGCTTTAATCCTGTCCATCCGAAACTGCCGCTTCCATTTGGATATTCAACTTTTACCCACCAAATATCATTGTTGGGATCCCAGGCTTTTGAATAAATCCTTACCCACTCTCCAGCTGAACCGTATGTGCCTTTTTCAGAAAAGTATCTTCGGGTTCCTGGACCTGAATTGATCGACAGCCTCTGAGTGGTAAGACCTAAAACATAGTCTGAATAATTCGAACTGTTGGTTGGACGGTTATAGGGGGTTGCTGCCAGTGCAGCAGAAGCAAATAAAACAAGTAATACTGTAATCAATACCAGTGCTTTTCTGTTCATTGTTTTTTCTCACTTTCTGTTACATACACACATTTGAAGACGATGTCCACGATGGGCGCATATTGCCTTATCATCTCTAAAAACAAGCGATAGTTGAAGCAAACAGGAAGGTTTCAGTACTGACAGGAATCACCACTTATATGACGGATCCGGCTTTTCTACATTATGGAACAGTCATACGGTTTTTTGGTGTCCTGGAAAAAGACTTTTATGGAATCTGCAGATTTTCGAATTATTTCTGCCTGGTTCTGTCGGACTTTCCGTGTGACGAATCATCCGGATATGAAAACAGTCTGCGGAACGAATCTTGACGATGCTGAAGAAATGGTTTTAAAGGCAAAGGATGAAAGTTGAACGGTGAAAGACTTATGCAAAGTTAATAAAATACCAACTTCAGCTATTCACAAAGTGTCAAAAATATGGCAAAATAAGCGAAATGAATTCTGTCCGACAGAAGGATTGTTTTAAAAACACAGTGCCGGAAAACAGAGAATCCGGAGGTTGAAAATGAGCAAAAACAGACTGGGACTGCTCCTGCTTGCAGGATGTCTGTTCCTTTTGGCCGGATGTACGCCGTCCGGAAAGAAAAAAACAGAGGAGGCAGCCGATTCCGGAAACCGGCTGCTGCTGGGATTTGCACAGATCGGATCGGAAAGCAGCTGGCGAATCGGAAATACCAGAAGTGTGCAGGAGGCGGCGGGCCGGCATGGGATTCAGCTCATGATGAGCGATGCCAATCAGAAACAGGAAAATGAGATCCGGGCGATCCGGCAGTTCATCGCCTATCAGGTGGATGTGATTGCCTTTGTGCCGATTGTCGAGGAAGGCTGGGAAAATGTGCTGTATGAGGCAAGGAATGCCGGAATCCCGGTGATCCTTTCAGACCGGCAGATTTCCGATAAGATCGATGAAAATCTGTATACCACCTATGTGGGGGCAGACTTTTATGCGGAAGGGCAGAAAGCCGGCGAGTTTCTGCGGAAAAAGGCGGAAAACTCGGAGAAAGAGACATTTCGCATCGTCGAGCTTCTGGGAACGCCGGGGTCTACGCCGGCACTCCAGCGGAAACAGGGGTTTCATGATGTCATTGAAGGAGACAGCCGGTTCCAGATCCTTGAATCCGTTTCCGGGGACTTCCTTCGCTCCAAGGGAAAAGAAAGCATGGAAATGCTTCTTGAGAAGTGGGGCGACAGGATTGATGTGCTTTATTCCCACAATGACGGAATGACGCTGGGGGCGATAGATGCCATCGAGAAGGCAGGCCTTCGCCCCGGGAAAGACATTGTCATCATTACGGTGGACGGGGAACAGGCGGCCGTCGATCTTTTGAAAGAGGGAAAAATCAACTGCGTCGTGGAATGCACCCCGATGCTGGGTGACCTGATCATGGACCTGACCAAAAAGCTGGCTGCCGGGGAGGCGGTGCCCCGGGTCATTCATCCGGATGAAACGATGTTTACCGAGTATGATGATCTGAGCGACCTTCCGCCGAGGGGGTATTAGATGAAACAAACGCAGGGACACTCGATTGCCGGAGATGTGGGACGGTCTACCAGTATTCTGACAATGGCGCTTCTGATTCCTGCGCTGCTTTCGCTGACCTTTGTCCTGGTGACGGCCTATTTTTTCGGTCGCATGACGCAGCGGATGGAACAGGAGGCGGCGCTTGAACCGCTGGTGGAGGTGACCATTCCGGAGAGTGTCTGGTCGGCGGTGGCCGGGCGGGTGAGCTTTGAGGAGTGCGGCGCGCTTGAGGGGATACAGGAGGTCAATGCACGGCTGGATGAGCTGATCCGTGAGACGGACGGGCAGATGGAGCTGGAGGTTGCCCGGCGGACCATGGAGACACTGGAACAGTATGTCCGGGCGGTGGAGACGGGAATTCAGAATGGCACGCCGGTGGAGGAACTGCAGCGGATTCTGGATGAAGTGCGTTCAGTGGCCCAGCTCATCAAGAACATGCTGGGCAACTGTATCACGCAGGAGGCACAGGACGCCGGGCAGGTAAACCGGGCACTGACACGGACGGCACTCGTCTTTGCCATTGTCGAGATCGGAATACTGGTTTTCGGCCTGCTGATTTCCGTTCATACCAGACGCACCCTGCAGCGCTCTATCCGTGAACCGATTGAGCAGCTGGAGCAGGTGACAGGGGATCTGGCAGGCGGGCATCTGGAGGCCCGGGCGAAGCCGACGGATACCGTAGAACTGCGGGACCTGACGGCCAGCGTGAACCGGATGGCAGACCGCATTCAGGAGCTGATCCGCCAGAACCGAATCGAACAGGAGAACCTCAAAAAGGCGGAGCTGCGAACCCTGCAGGCGCAGGTGAATCCGCATTTTCTGTACAACACGCTGGATACCATTCTGTGGCAGGCGGAGGAGGAAAATAATCAGGAAGTCATTCATCTGACGCAGGCACTTTCGGACTTTTTCCGCATCTCCCTGTCCTCCGGAAAAGACTGGATTCCGGTCAAAGAGGAACTGAAA
>JAGAHV010000308.1:0-4820 GCA_017626895.1 Clostridia bacterium
AAAAAGCGCTGAATGGATGAACTATAACATTGATAATTAGCGAAGTATAAGAAAATAGGACGTCCGAATGTTCCGCCAAACTTTGATTTTTTGAACAGTTTTGGCGGAATATTTCCATCGGCCCATCAGTGAACTCGGTGCTTATCTGTTTGAATGAGGCTACACTGCATTATGCATGGACCCCTAAAAGCAAAAAACGCCTCTAATGCTTATTCCATGTCATTCGAATGGACCCGTAGCGTCAGGTGAGCAACACGGCTGTTTTTAAGCCATAAAAAACGCACAACCTTTCGCCAATTATGCGTAAAAGTTGTGCGTAAATATGTAACTAACTGATTATCAGTGTAGTTGGTGGTGCTGGGAAGAATCGAACTGCCGACACATGGATTTTCAGTCCATTGCTCTACCATCTGAGCTACAGCACCATCGTTTGGGAATGCAAAGTTAGGGATTCTTTTTGATTTTGCAAACTTTTTATTGAAAACTTTCTCCGTATTCTTATATTTGTGAGATCAGAACAAATTATAGTATATGAAACGATTCTTTCTTTCCCTTCTTGCTGCGATCTGCAGCCTTGGCATGCTGGCGCAGAACAACGTGTATGATTTTACGGTAAAAGACGCTGATGGCAAGGATGTGTCCCTTTCGGAATACAGGGGCAAGGTCCTGCTTGTCGTCAATACTGCGACAAAATGTGGATTTACCCCGCAATACGAAGAATTGCAGGGACTTTATGAACAGTTCGCCGAGGCGGGACTCGTCGTACTGGATTTCCCCTGCAACCAGTTCGGGGAGCAGGCGCCGGGTTCCATGGCGGAAATCAGGGCATTCTGTACTGGAAAGTACAACACGACATTCCCTCAGTTCATGAAAATCGATGTCAACGGCGACCAGGCTGATCCGCTTTGGAAGTATCTGTATGCCCAGAAAGGGTTTGAGGGCTTTGGCAAAGGAATGGCAGCCGCGGCCATGGACCGCATGATGAAGGGGAAGGATAAGGACTATGCTTCCAAACCGGAGATCAAATGGAACTTCACCAAGTTCCTGGTGGACAGGAGCGGGAAGGTGATAGCCCGTTTTGAACCCACGGAGGATATGGCGGTTGTTGCGAAGGCCGTCAAAGCAGCGCTTTGAGCTGTTCAAGCTGACGGCTCGTCGTCGCCCAACTGGTTGCAAACCGGACAACGGTACGATGGTCGTCAAAAGGCTCCCAGATGTCAAAGCCGACTTGCGTTGCGAGGTCATTCATCCGTTCGTTGTCGAGGATGACAAACTGCTGATTGGTAGGGGATTCCAGGAAAAATGGAATTCCCTTTTCTTTTAGGATGTCGATGAGTTCCCGGGATTTTTCGATGGCATTGGCGCTGATCTTCGCATAAAGGCCATCCGTGAAAAGCGTGTCGAACTGGACTCCCAGCAGCCGTCCTTTTGCCAGCAGGGCACCGTGTTGCTTGACGGTCGTGAAGAAATGGTTCGGTGCTCCGGTCGGGAAAACGACGGCTTCCCCGCAAAGGGCACCGACTTTGGTCCCTCCGATATAAAAGACATCGCACAGGTCTTTCAGGTCTTTCAGGGTATAATCGCATTCCGGACTGGCGAGGGCATATCCCAGGCGTGCCCCGTCGATATAGAGCGGAATGCCGTGTCGGGATGCAGCATCATGGAGTCCCTCCAGTTCCGTCCGGCTGTACAACGTTCCATACTCTGTCGGGAGCGAAATATAAACCAGTCCTGGCCAAACCATGTGATCCCGGTTAGGGTCGCTGGCTGCCGCATCCAGATAGCGGGAGAGAGAGTCCGCGTCCATTTTTCCGTCTTTCCCTTCTATGACCAGGACTTTATGGCCTGTGAACTCGACGGCACCTGCCTCGTGTACGGCGATGTGACCAGTCTGTACGGCGACGGCGCCTTCATATTCCCGGAGGAGGGCGGAAATGACCGTCGCATTAGTCTGTGTCCCTCCGGCAAGGAAGTAGACCTCTCCGTCCGGACAGGCGCACTGTTGCAGGATCTTTTGCCGGGCGGACGATGTATAGGGATCGCTCCCATAACCGGGAAGCTGCTCGAGATTGGTCTCTGTCAACCTGCGGAGAATTTCCGGATGGGCTCCTTCGCTGTAGTCACATCTAAAAGAAAGCATGGCTATTATGAATCTTATTTTAAAGTAACGGTTTAATTATAGAATTCCCATGTCAGAAAAGAGATGCCGATAAACGGCGGCCTTCTTTTCCAGGGAAAGAGGGTATGCTCTTGAGGTGGATGGCATCCTGTAGAAAGCCAGGTGCCTTTCACCGATGACCGTGTCTTTCCGCTGGCCGACGCCGGGTTCCTCACAACCATAGGACTCGACGAGAGTGTCCGTTGCTTTCTGGCCGGTGGTGACAATGGCGCGGCATGCAGGAATCTGTTCCAGAAGGGCGGGAATGTCCGTCGGTTCCACTACCTCCAGAAACCTGTCGGAAGCATTGTCCTTCAGACGCCGGATCGCCCGGGCCGTATCGAACAGGGCCAGTCCTTTTTCCTGGCAGAATGCGACGACTTGCTCTCGGTTGAACCGTTTTTCGGGCAGGCAGGCGAAATGATCCCGGTCCCCGAAAAAGACCAGACCGCAGATGCGCCAGAAATCATTCAACCAGTTCGGATAATAAAAGTCCATGCACCAGCGCTTGGGCTGGGGCGGGAAACTGCCCAGCAGCAAAACGGTGGCGTTTGTGGGTAAAAACGGAGCGAAAGGATGCTGTTCGATCGGAATATCGGGCATGATCATCTTCTTTTCTTGAGCCGTTCGATCGCATGTTCCAGGCTTTCGGAAGGTTCGATGATGTTGTAATCGGCCCAGAAATCAGGATCCAGGAATTCGCCGGCTTTCTCGTCCAGGATATCGGTGGTACGGAACATCTCCTGCCTGGCAATCGGTGTCGCCTCCGGCCGAATATCCGTGACAACCAATTCGTTGACAACCGTATAAGCTGTAGCGAACAATCTTCTCTTCCAGTCACAGTTGAAACGGAGTGTGCTGCGGAAATATTCCAGGCGGTACTTCTCTCCGTCCCAGCGGTAATTGATGATGAGGGAGAGTTCACGGGGCGTGAACCGTAGGGTCAAAGGCTTGCGTACGAGCATCATGCGAGTGGCTTTTCCCTTGTCGGACATATCGAGGGAGAGTTCGATGCGGCTGAAGGCGAGTGTTTCCCGGTCAATATACAGCGTACCGTGATAGAGGGCGTAATCGCACTCGGTTTTCGGTGTCAGGCGGATGACGAACTGGGTGCGTCCGTCCATGTGGACAGGCGTTGCCATCTCGAAATGGTACAAGTTGAGTTCATCCGGATCGAAAAGGATGTCACTGTTCTTGACAACATCCTGGGTGATGGCTTGGGTCGGTCCGCCCATCATCTTGATACTCAGTGTGTCGGATCTTCTCTGGCTGAGCAGGATGCGGCTTTTTTCCAGTGCGGCACGGTCCCGATAGACCGAGCCACGGTCATAAGGGCTCTTGTAGATCCTTGCCACCGCTTCCGATATATAGGTGAATCGCTGTCTTTTCCGGACTGTCTCCCGGTAAAAGCATTCCAGCAGTTCCGGCTTCGGGCTGTAATTGTCCGGAATCAAGGATACAGCAGCCTGGACGATCTGTGCCGGATCTCCGGATACGATCAGGGCTTCTTCAAGCAGGATCGATTCCGGCACCATGACGACCTGTACGGGTTCCGAACCAATTCTCTGCCGGACGGTCCTGTATCCCACGTAGGAGAAAATCAGTTCCCGGATCGGGGCGTCTGACTTGATGGAAAAGTCTCCGTCCTCATTTGTGACGGTGGCATGGTGCCGTCCGGGAACGGATACATGAGCCGATTCGATGGGTTTCCCTGAAGACAGGTCGGTGACCCTTCCGCGCACGACGTAGCCCAGCCGGACAGAATCGGTCTGGGCCGCGAGGGATATCGCGGAGACGAACAGGATGACCAGGAGGACAATGATTCTTTTCATGGGATGAGTGATCTTGTGACAAATATAATCAAATCCCATATTTTGAACAAGTCTTTCCGGCAACGATTGTCCCGAAGTGATTTCTGTTATTGTTTTGCGATATTAACATTATTGTTAGTGATATTAACTATGATGTTTTATTATAATATTTTTAAATGATTGCGATAAAAAAACATAGATGCGAAATCGGAGAACAAAATGAAATGATTTGGCCAAGATTTCTTCAGAATTGTGAGAGGATTGTAGGATTTTTATTATATTTGAAAGATGAAACCGACGATGCTGATTTTGGATTTTTCCGGGGCGTACGAAGAGGAAGGATGGCTCTCTTTCCTGAAGGAGGAAAGATGGGATTTCACGCGCGTCGATCTGCGGGATATGACGGGGGCTTGCCGGTATTGCGACGAGGATGCGGAGGTTGAAATCCGCCGCCGCATCCGGGGAAAAGAGGCGCAGCTTCGGTGGATCGACAGCGGAGACTACCACTACATGACGAAGATCCTTTCGGATGGGGAGAAGATACCGTTCACGCTCGTTCTGGTCGATAACCATCCGGATGACCAGGAGCCAGCTTTCGGAAACATCCTTAGTTGCGGGGGATGGGTCGGTGCCATGAAAAACAGCAACCCGTTGCTGGAGGCGGTTTGGACGTTGGGGCCGGAAGGAAGGATCCGAAGCGATGAAGGAAAAACAGACCGTCCTCTCGGAGGGGACATCGATGACCTGCTGCGTGCTGTTGAGGGAAAAAGGATATACCTTTCGTTAGACAAGGATGTGCTTTCTCGCAGATATACCCGGACGGGATGGAGCCAGGGAACATACGGCTTGGA
>JAGAHV010000309.1:0-15188 GCA_017626895.1 Clostridia bacterium
GTCAAAAAAGGTCAGGCGGCCAAGGCACTGGGCGTCGGCGTGGTATTCAGCTTCCTGGGCACCATCTTCTCCACGCTCCTGCTGATGTTCATCGCCCCGCAGATTGCCCGGGCAGCCATCAACTTCGGAAACTTCGAATTCTTCTCCATCGCCATCTTCTCTCTCACCATGATTGCAACCCTCTCAAGCGGCAACATGGTCAAGGGCATCATGGCCGGCGTCATCGGCTTCATGTTCTCCACGGTCGGCACCGACGCCATCGAGGGAACCGCCCGCTTCACCTTCGGTCAGACCGCGCTCAAGGGCGGCTTTGACATGCTGGCCGTCATGGTCGGCCTGTTCGCGGTGGGCGAGATCATCAGCGCCGCCGAGACCAGCCGTCACAACGATGAGGAAGTCATTCAGCCCAGCATGAAGGGCGTCAAAGGGTTTGGCTTCTCCATGAAGGAATTTGTGGGCCAGCTGGGCAATGCGCTGCGCTCCGCCCTCATCGGCATGGGCATCGGCATTCTGCCCGGCATCGGCGGCGGCACCAGCAACATGATGGCTTACACTGTTGCCAAGAACGCTGACAAGCATGCCAAGGAACTCGGACCTCTGGGAACCGGCCGTATCGACGGCGTCGTGGCCTCTGAGACCGCCAACAACGCCACCATCGGCGGCGCCATGGTGCCGCTCCTGACCCTGGGTATCCCCGGCGATACCACGACGGCCATGCTGCTGGGTGCTCTCACCCTTCACGGCCTCACCCCGGGACCTCTGCTGTTCCAGAACCAGGCCAATATCGTCTACGGCATCTTTGCCGCCATGCTCATCGCCTCTGTTATCATGCTGTTCATGGAATTCTTCGGCCTGCGGATCTTTGTCAAGCTCCTCAGCATCCCCAAGTATATCCTCCTGCCCTGCGTTTTCGTTCTGTGCACCATCGGCGCCTATGCGCTCAAGAACAACATGAGCCAGGTCATCGCCTGCCTCGTCTTCGGTGCACTGGGCTTTGCGTTTAAGAAGCTGGAGATCCCCTCAACCCCGTTCATTCTCGGCTTCATTCTGGGACCCCTGGCAGAGGTCAACTATCGTCGCGGCATGATCCGCACCAAAGGCAATTTCGTGCCGTTCCTGACCAGCCCCATCAGCGCCATCTTCCTGGCCATTGCCGTCATCGTTCTGCTGGTTTACATTCTCAAGCCCCTGATGAAAAAGAAGAAGGCCTGATCAATCCCCCTCTTGTCCGAATGAACAGCCAGATGAGGTTCCCAGAGACCAGGCTGCCTCATAATAAGGATGTGTAAAATGACTGAAACCAGACTTGAAGTACAGCAGACTCAAAAGCTGTCTCAGGGGCTGCAGACCATTATTCATCTCCTGTCTCTGGATCTGAATGAACTGAGCGAATACATGTTCAAGGCCGTTCAGGAGAATCCTGCCCTCGAGTATGTCCCGCCCCGCAAATCCCCTCAGGACTATGCCATGCAGGTCCGGACCAGGTACAGCGGCGGCCGGCGTTCCGCGGAGGAAACGGACCTTGAACTGGCCGCCAGTCCCGAAACTGACATTGAAGATCTGGAGCAGCAGCTCCGCCTGAGCCGGCTGGATGCAGACACGGTCCATTTGGCCCGTCACATTCTGCACCTCCTGTCCTCGCGCGGTTACTTTACCGAAGATCTGGATGCCTTTGCCGTTGAAAACGGCGTATCCCCCGAAATGGCTCAGCGCGCGCTGGAAGCCGTTCAGTCACTGGAACCGGCCGGAATCGGTGCCCGTTCCGTGGAGGAGTGCCTTGAACTGCAGCTCCGTTCCCGTCAGTCGGTGGATCCGCTCTGCTACGACCTGATTCGTCTGCATCTGCTGGACATCGGGAAAGGCGATCTCAGGCGGATTGCCAGGGAAACCGGTGCTGCCATGGAGCGGATCCGTCACTGTGTGGACACCATTCGGCGCCTGAGTCCCGCTCCCTGCTCCCTTCATTCCGAAGCCGTGCAGTACATCATGCCCGAATTTTCCGTTGAAGCGGACAGCGAGGGCAAGCTGACCATCCTGTTCCACAATGACTATTACCCTTCTTTCCGGCCGGATGCCAACTTTCGGCGTCTGTCGGAAACCCTGACCGGTGAGGAGGCCGCCTACGCCAGACGGATGCTCTCCTCCGCCACTCAGATGATCCGGGCCGTTGAAATGCGGCAGTCTACCATGGAAAAAATCGCCGGCATCATCGTGCGGGAACAGCATGCGTATTTTCTGGGGCAGTACAGCCTCATCCCGCTGCGCATCGATGAAACCGCAAAAGAGCTGGGCATCCATGAGGCCACGGTGTACCGCGCCATTCAGGGAAAATACCTGTATTGTTCCCGGGGGACCTTTCCCCTTTCCTATTTCTTCCAGAAAAGCCTCTCCGGCGGCGTCAGCACGGCCCGGGTGAAAGAGATCATCCGGGAAATCTGCCAGAGCGATGACCGCCTCTCGGACCGGGCGATTACGGAGGAACTTCAGAAAAGAGGAATCACCCTTTCACGGCGCACCGTAGCCAAATACCGTTCTCAGCTGGAAATCAGCTCAAGCTTTACCCGCAGCACTAACAGGAAGGAATGAACAAACTTGAGAATACGAAATGATGGAACTGTTTCGCGGCTGCTCCGGGAGGTGCCGCTGCCCGGCATGTTCCATGCATCCCAGACATTCCCGGATACCCACATTGAGCGGGAAGACATTGAAAAAGTCATCTTTGAGGAAATCGAGCGTTCCGGCATGGCCGCACGCATCCGCCCGGGCATGCGCATCGCCGTCACGGCAGGCAGCCGGGGAATCCGGAATGTAGATGAGATTACCCGCTCGGTGGTCGCCTGCGTCCGGGCGCATGGCGCCGAACCGTTCATCGTCCCGGCCATGGGCAGCCATGGCGGGGCAACGGCGGAGGGACAGCGCGAGCTGCTGGCCGGTTACGGCATCACGGAGGAAACCATGGGCTGTCCCATTCTCTCCTCCATGGAAACCGTTTTTCTGGGCAACAGTGAACTGGGCAAGCCCGTGTACATGGATAAAAATGCCTACGAATCAGATGGTGTGATCCTGTCCTGTCGCCTCAAGCCGCACAACGCCTTCCGCGGTCCCGTGGAAAGCGGTCCCTGCAAGATGATGACCGTTGGCCTTGGAAAACATCGGGGCGCGGAACAGGTTCACTCGGACGGCATGGACATCATTGCCCGGAATATTCCCACCATGGCCAAGGTCACTCTGGGAACCGGGAAGATCCTGTTTGCCATCCCGTGCCTTGAAAACGCCTATGACCAGACCATGATGTTTGAGGCCATTCCGGCGGAAAAGATCCTGACCCGTGAACCGGAACTGCTGAAACTGGCCTTTGCCAACATGCCCTCCATCCTGGTGGGTGAGGGAGATGTCCTGATCGTGGATCAGATCGGCAAGAACTTCAGCGGAACCGGCGTGGACCCCAATATTACCGGCACCTTCTCAACCCCTTACGCCACCGGCGGCGTGCAGGTGCAGCGCTCCTGTTTCCTGGATCTGACGCCGGAAAGCCATGGAAATTCCCTGGGCATCGGCCTGGCCAGCGCCATCACGAGACGCATCTTTGATCAGATCGACGCGGATGCCATGTACACCAACTGCATGACCAGCACGGTCATCAAAAGTGCCATGGTTCCCTGCGTCATGAGCACGGATAAGGAAGCCATTCAGTTCTGTATCCGCACCTGCAACCGCATTGACAAAGACAACCCCCGCGTGATCCGGATCCGGAACAGCCTGCATATCGGACAGATCATGCTCTCGGCGGCCTACTATGCCGATGTCTGTGCAGGCAAATACCCCGGCCTTACTGCCCTTGATGCCCCGGCGGAAATGACATTCGATCAAGATGGCACGCTTACCACACCGTGGCTGCCATAAAAAAAGGAGAGATAGACGATGAGCTTTACCCCAAAAGGAATTGTGGTCCCCATTGTTACCCCTGTTGATCAGGATGGAAACCTGAATGAGAAAGCCTACCGCGGCCTGATCGATTACCTGGCAGACAACGGGATTCACGGTGTGTTCCCCTTCGGCACCACCGGCGAGTTCTACGCCCATGATCAGGGATTTGACAATCACCTCCTCGAGGTGACCAAGGATGCCGTCCATGGCCGCATGCAGATCTACGCAGGCGCCAACCACATCACCACCAAAGGCGCCATTGCCATCGCCAAGGCGGTTGAGAAGATCGGCGGGATCGATGCCCTGAGCGTCCTGACCCCCATGTTCGTCAGCCAGACCCAGGAGGAGGTCTACGAATACTATCGCGCCATTGCCTCCGAGACCAGCCTGCCCATCATCATCTACAACAACAAGCCCAAGACCAACGTCACCGTGGAACCCGCCACCGTGGCCCGTCTGGCCGACATCGACAACATCGTTGCCGCCAAGGACTCCACCGGCGACATGACTAATGCCGAGGAATACATCCGTCTCACCCGCGGCAAGAATTTCAGCGTCATGATGGGCCGCGACACTCTCATCCTGGCCGGCCTGCACTACGGCGCCACCGGTGCCATCGCCAGCTGCGCCAACGTGGCCCCGCGCATTGCCGTTGACATCTACGAGAAGTTCTGCCAGAAGGATTATGAGGGCGCGCTGGAGGCGCAGTTCAAGCTCAGCGCCCTGCGCATTGCCACCAACATGGGTTCCTTCCCCGTCACCCTCAAGGAAGCCCTCAAGCTCATCGGCCACGACTGCGGCGACTGCGTGCCGCCCATTCTGCCGCTGCATGAGGATCAGCGTGAGAAACTCCGCGGTGTTCTGGCAGGGATGGGTCTTCTGTGAGTGATATCGTCTCCCGGATGATCGACACCCAGCTGCTCCTGTTTCTGTACATGCTGTGCGGATTTGTGATCAGCCGGCTGAACATCGTCCGGGAGGACAACCGGGCCGTTCTGGTACGGCTGCTCATGGATGTGGCCATGCCCATGATGGTCCTCAACGCGTTCAACAAGCCCACTACCCGGGAGGAAATCCTTTCCTCGTTCTGGGTCATGCTCATTGCCCTGGCGGGCTGCGTCGTGACCGGTCTCATCGGCCGGATCCTCTGGCGGCGCCAGCCGGACAACAAGCGCAAGGTCCTGATGTATGCCAGCATGTTCAGCAATGCCGGCAACGCCGGCCTCCCCATCATCAGCCTGGTCTTTGGGCCGGCCGGCGTCTTTTACGCCAGCATGTACCTGATTCCGCCCCGCATCCTCCAGTGGACCGTGGGCCTCGGCTTTTTCGTCAAACCGGAAAAGGGCGGATGGGTCAAAAACGTCCTGCTCAATCCCATGGTGGTGACCATCTACATCGGCGCTGTCCTGATGATCACCGGCTGGCAGATTCCCGGCGTGTTCGGGAAAGCCATTGCCAATCTGGGCAGCATGACGGGTCCCCTTTCCATGATCCTCATCGGTGCCACCCTGGCACACATGGACTTTCGGAAACTGCTGGATCCCTCCGTGCTCCTGATCACTGCCCTTCGTCTGATTCTCTTTCCCCTGCTGTTTGCCGTGCTGCTGAAATTCCTGCATGCTGAGGAAATGGTCATGAACATCTGCGTGATTCTTCTGGCCATGCCCGTGGCAAGCAATACCGCAGCCATGGCGGAACGATACGGCGGCGATCACGTTTTCGCCTCGGCCTGCGTCAGCGTCTCCACGCTGCTCAGCGTGATCACCGTTCCCTTTATCACCTGGCTTATTCAACTCATTCAATAATCTTTAGGAGGAATGTATTATGAAAATCGCATTTATCGGTCTTGGAATTATGGGCAAGCCCATGGCAAAGAACCTGCTCAAGGCAGGCCACCAGCTGTTTGTGTATGACCGCAATCAGGCCACCATCGACGAACTGAGCGCCGCCGGCGCCACCGCCTGTGCCAGCTCCTCGGACACCGTCCGCGACGTGGATCTGGTCATCACCATGCTGCCCAACAGCCCGCACGTCAAGTCCGTCATGCTGGAGGATGACAAGCTGGCCGAGAAGATGCCCAAGACCGCCGTGTTCATCGACTGCTCTTCCATCAACCCGGTGGCCAGCCGCGAGATCGCGGCCGAGCTGGCCAAGCACGGCATCGACATGCTGGATGCGCCGGTGTCCGGCGGACAGCCCAAGGCCGTGGATGGCACCCTCAGCTTCATGGTCGGCGGCAAGGAGGAAATCTTCAACCGCTTCAAGCCCGTTCTTGAGGCCATGGGCAGTTCCGTCGTTCTCTGCGGCGACGTGGGTGCCGGCAACGTCACCAAGCTCTGCAACCAGACCATCGTGGCCGTCAACATCGCGGCACTGGCCGAGGCCATGCAGATGGGCCAGATGTGCGGCGTTGAGCCCCAGAAGATCTTTGAGGCCATCCGCGGCGGCCTGGCCGGCAGCACGGTCATGAACGCCAAGGCCCCCATGATGATGGACCAGAACTTCCAGCCCGGCTTCCGCATTGACCTGCACATCAAGGACCTCAACAACGTGGTGGATGCCGCCAAGGCCGTGGATGCTCCCATCCCGCTGACCCAGGCCGTTCTTGAGATGATGAAGGTGCTCCATCACGACGGCGACGGTTCCTGCGATCACAGCGCCCTGCTCAAGTATTATCAGAAACTCACCGGCGAAGTGCTGCATCACTGATCACTCCGGGGCGAAGCGCCTGCTTCGCCCCGCCTGAACATACGGGAGACGCGATATGAAATTCATCTTTGCACCTGATTCCTTCAAGGGATCACTCTCCGCACTGGAATGCTGCGACATTCTGGAACGCGTCACCGCCCGTCTCTTTCCGGGCACGGAGACCATTTCCGTCCCGGTCGCCGACGGCGGCGAGGGAACGGTGGAGGCGCTCCTGCGGGCCATGGACGGAACAAGAATGCAGACTGAGGTAACCGGTCCGCTCTTCGAGCGTGAAACCGCCAACTGGGGCCTGCTCAGCGACGGCACCGCCGTCATGGAAATGGCGGAGGCCAGCGGACTGCCCTATGTGCCCACGGACCGGAAAGATCCCCGCAATGCCACCAGTCTCGGCACCGGGGAAATGATTGCCGACGCGCTCCGCCGCGGCGTGCGCAATATCCTCATCGGCATCGGCGGCAGCGCCACCAATGACGGCGGCATGGGCATGCTCACGGCTCTGGGCGCCCGGTTCACCGATGCCCAGGGACAGGAAGTGGCGCCTGTGGGCGGCCAGCTGATCAACGTTCACCGCGCCGATTTCTCCCGCCTGATGCCCGAACTCGCCGATACCCGGATCACCGTCATCTGCGATGTGACCAATCCGCTTCTCGGGGAGAACGGCGCCACCTATATCTACGGTCCGCAGAAAGGCGCCACGCCGGCCATCCGGGATGAACTGGAGGCAGGCATGGTCAATTATTCCCGTGTCGTCAGCGAGGCGGTAAATCGGGATATTGCCGGCTTTGCCGGTGCCGGCGCCGCGGGCGGTCTCGGCGCTGCCCTGGGCGGCGTCCTGGGCATGCAGCTGAAAAGCGGCATCGACGCTGTTCTGGATGCCGTGGACTTTGACAAAAAGCTGGAGGGCGTCAGCCTGGCCATCACCGGCGAGGGCATGATCGACGGCCAGAGCGTCCGCTTCGGGAAAGTTCCGGTGGGCGTTGCCCGGCGCTGTGCCAAACAGGGCATCCCCACATTGGCCATCGTCGGGGGCATCGGCGAGGGCGCCGAGGGCCTGTTTGATCTGTGCGAGAGCACCATGATGACCATTGCCACCGGTCCCATGAGCCTTGAAAAGGCCATGACCGATGCCTCCGCGCTCTATGAATACGCTGCCGAGCGGCTGCTGCGCGCCGTCCGCATCGGCATGAATCTGAGATAATCCTTACTGACGGTAAATGACAGACATGGAGGAGAGTAACATGATCCCCAAAGTAGTTAAAATGGACGTATATCCGGTAGCCGGGCATGACAGCATGGAGCTGAACCTCTCCGGTGCCCACGCGCCTTATTTTACCCGCAATGTCGTCGTCCTTGAGGACAGCACCGGAAACCTGGGCGTCGGCGAGGTTCCCGGCGGACAGAAGATCACCAAGGCCCTTGAGCAGGTGAAGGATCTGGTATTGGACACCCCGATTTCAGACTATAAGGGCACCCTCAACAAGGTTCGTGCCTGGCTGAATGCCAACATCAAGGATGACGTGCGCGGCCTGCAGACCTTTGACCTGCGCACCGGCGTTCACGTGGTCACCGCCATTGAGGCGCCGCTCCTGGACCTCCTGGGCAAGTACCTGGAAGTTCCGGCTGCCGCGCTGATGGGCGACGGCATCCAGCGTGACCGCGTCCAGTTCCTCAGCTACCTGTTCTACATCGGCGACCGGAAAAAGACCACCCTTCCTTACATGAGTGAGGAAAACAGCGACTGCAAGTGGTATCGGCTGCGCAACGAAGAGGCCCTGACCCCGGATGCCATCGTCGAGCTGGCCAAGGCCACCGTGGAAAAGTACGGCTTCGTCGACTTCAAGCTCAAGGGCGGCGTCCTGGCTCCCAAAGAGGAAGTCAAGGCGGTAACGGCCATCAAGAAGGCCTTCCCGGATGCCCGCGTGGATCTGGATCCCAACGGCTGCTGGTCCCTGAAGGAAGCCCTTGAGGTAGCGCCGGATCTCAAGAAGGTTCTGGCCTATATGGAAGATCCCTGCGGCGCTGAGGACGGCTTCTCCGGCCGTGAGGTCATGGCCGAGTTCCGCAAGGCGACCATGATGCCCACCGCCACCAACATGATCAACACCGACTGGCGGCAGATGTGCCACACCATCGCCCTGCAGAGCGTGGACATTCCGCTGGCGGATCCGCATTTCTGGACCATGAACGGTTCTGTCCGCGTGGGCCAGCTGTGCAACGATTTCGGTCTCATGTGGGGCTGCCACAGCAACAACCACTTCGACATCTCCCTGGCCATGGTGACCCAGTGCGCCGCCGCCATCCCCGGAAAGATGAACGGCATCGACACCCACTGGATCTGGCAGGAAGGCCGCGAGCGGCTGACCAAGGAGCCCCTTCAGATCGTGGATGGCTGCATCGATCTGCCGAAGAAGCCCGGCCTTGGCATCGACGTGGATCTGGATCAGGTCAAAAAGGCCAACCAGATCTACATGGAGAACTGCCTCGGCGCCCGTGATGACTCCATCGGCATGCAGTTCCTGATCCCCGGCTGGAAGTTTGACAATAAAAAGCCCTGTCTGGTAAGATAATTCAAAGCCGGCCGGCGTGTGCCGGTCGGCCTTTTTATCGCAGACATATCCGGTAAATCAGCGCTGCTGAAATCCTGTTGCTGAGAAGGAGAAAAACATGCGTACAACCGTACAGATTAAGCCTGAGGATAATGTCGCCATTGCGGTCAGGGAGATTCCAAAAGGAACGGAAATTCAGCCCGGCCTCACTGCCCTGCAGGATATTCCGCAGGCACACAAGATTGCCCTCACCGATATTCCCAAAGACACCGCCATTATCCGCTATGGCGTCACGCTGGGGTACGCCCTCGACTTTATTCCAAAAGGTTCCTGGATCAATGAACATATGCTGCGTCTCCCCACGCCGCCCAGCCTGGATGACATGCCCTTTGGCACCAACATCCGCACGGACCTGCCCGAGCCGCCGGTAAAGACCTGGAAGGGATACCGGAATCCGGAGGGCGGCTATGCCGGCACCCGCAATTATCTGGGCATTCAGACCACCGTTCAGTGTGTTGAGGGAACCCTGAATGTGGCCATTGAACGGATCCGCCGGGAGCTTCTGCCCAAATACCCGAATGTGGATGACGTGGTTCCCATCAATCATGCCTATGGATGTGGCGTGGCCATCAATGCGCCGGAGGCCAAGGTGCCCATCCGCGCCCTTCGCAACATCTGCCATCATCCCAATTTCGGCGGACAGCTGATGGTCGTCTCCCTGGGCTGCGAAAAGCTCACGGCTGACATGCTGGTCGGGCCTGAAAACAATACACCGGAAAACGTCATCGTCCTGCAGGAATGCCACGGATTTGAAGGATGCATGCAGGCCATCCTGGCCATGGCCGAAAAGAAACTGAAAATCCTCAACGAGCGCCGGCGCGAGGAACTGCCTCTCTCCGATCTGCTCATCGGCATGCAGTGCGGCGGCAGTGATGCCTTCTCCGGCGTTTCCGCCAACCCCAGTGCCGGCTATGCGGCTGACATGCTGGTCAGCGGCGGCGGCACCGTGCTGTTCAGCGAGGTGACCGAGGTCCGGGACGGCGTCCACTTCATCGCCGAGCGCTGTGTTTCCGCCGAGGTCCGGGATAAACTGGCCGCTGAAATGCGGTGGTACGACCATTATCTGGCGGATGCCAATGTGGACCGCAGCGCCAACCCCACCCCCGGAAACAAAAAGGGCGGTCTTTCCAACATCGTGGAAAAGGCCATGGGCAGTATTGCCAAATCCGGCACCTCCCCCATCGTCGAGGTCCTCTCCCCGGCCGAGCGTCCCACCAAACACGGCGAAATCTTCGCCGCCACCCCCGCCAGCGACATCGTCTGCGGTCCCTGTCAGATGGCCAGCGGCATCGGCCTGCAGGTCTTCATGACCGGCCGCGGAACGCCCTATAACCTGGCCGCCGTCCCGGTCATCAAGGTCTCCAGCCGGAACGAGCTCAAGGCCCAGTGGCCCGACATCATCGACATCAGCGCCGGCGATGTGGCCACGGGTGAGAAGACCATTGAAGAGGTCGGCACCGAAATCTTCAACAAAATCATCGCCTGCGCCAGCGGTGAGGATCAGCCCTTTGCGGAAAAGTACGGGATGCATAATTACCTGTGCATTTTCAATCCCGCACCCATTACCTGATACAGAGCTCAATGCGCCGCATCGATTTGTCAGGCATGTGCACCGGCGAGCAGCAGTGCCGAAATAGTACCTGCTCAGCCAGTGCACATGCCGCAAAGCGGCAGGCTGTCAACGATGCGCACCTGAATCGCAGAGGCGCCTGAGGACCAAATCATTGTTCATATAGAAGGGGGAAACCATGGCACTGCGAATTACCAACGAAGCCTCGCGCTGTCTCCAGTGCAAAAAGCCGATGTGCACGGAGGGATGTCCGGCGCATACCCCGATTCCCAAAGTCATCGCGCTGTTCAAGGAAAACCAGCTGATGGAGGCAGGCCGGGTTCTGTTTGAAAACAATCCCATGTCCCTGGTCTGTTCCATGGTATGTGATCATATGGCCCAGTGTGCCGGTCACTGCGTGCTGGGCCGCAAAGGACAGCCGGTTCACTTTTATGAAATCGAAAACTACATCTCAGATGCCTACCTGGACCGGATGACCCTTGAGGGGGCAGCACCCTTTAACGGGAAAAACGCCGCCATCATCGGCAGTGGTCCGGCCGGTATGACCGCCGCTTTTGTGCTGGCGTATCACGGCTATGGCGTCACGATTTTCGAGGAAAAAGACCGCATCGGCGGCATGATGCAGTACGGCATCCCGGATTTCCGTCTGCCCAAGACCATCCTGGACCGGTACAAGGCCCGTCTTCTGGAATTGGGCGTCAAGATCCGTCCCCATGTCGTCATGGGCGGCGATCTGATGATCGACAACCTGTTCAGGGATGGGTACCGGTCGGTCTTCATCGGCACCGGCGTCTGGCGTCCCAGCACCCTGGGCATTGAAGGAGAGACCCTGCCCAATGTACATTTCGGCATCAGCTACCTGGCCCGGCCCATCAGCTATACCATCGGGCAGACCGTGGCCGTCATCGGCATGGGCAATGTGGCAATGGATGTGGCCCGCACAGCTTTCCGCCACGGCGCCCGCCGGGTCATGCTCTTCCAGCGGGGAAACAAGTCCCCGGCCAGTGATCATGAGATGGAATATGCCCGTCTGGACGGCGCCGAATTTTTCTTCGGAAAATCGATTCAGCGCATCACGCCGGAAGGGCCGGTGTTTAAAAACTCCATCCTCAATGAACAGGGCCGGCCCACCGGGGTCACCGGCGAGGATGAACTGGTCCGGGCCGATACCACGATTATCGCAATCAATCAGCGGCCCAAGGACAAGCTGGTCAATACCACCGTCGGCCTGAACGCCAACGAACGCGGCCTCCTGATTGTCGACGAAAACAACATGACCACCCGTCCCGGTGTCTTTGCCGCCGGTGATGTGGTCCACGGATCCCTGACCGTCGTTCACGCGGTCAACAACGCCAAAAATGCCGCTGCAGGCATGATGAGGTATATGGAAAACAATGGGGAAGATTTATCAGATTTACGGGCAGGACGCCCATGAAATGACCCTTAAGCTGCTTACCGCAGCGGATGCCATCCGTCTGGTGCCTGCCGGCGGTTCCGTAGCACTCAAGCCCAATCTGGTCATTGCCGGCACGCCGGAAAGCGGTTCCACCACCCATCCCGGCGTGCTCAGCGGATGCATTGCCTATTTCCGGGAACACGGTATCCGTGACATCAGTGTCATTGAGGGCAGCTGGGTCGGCGATGACACCATGCGCGCCATGCGCCGGGCCGGATATGATCAGGTCTGCAAGACCTGGTCTGTCCCCTTCTATGACCTGAAAAAGGACAAGGTCCGTTCCGTCCGGACAGCCGTCGGCAACATCGATATCTGTGAACGTGCCCTGGATGCCGGCCTGCTGGTGGATCTGCCGGTGCTCAAAGGGCATTGTCAGACCATCATGACCTGTGCACTCAAAAACCTGAAAGGCTGCCTGCCGGACAGAGAAAAGCGCCACTTCCATGCCATGGGTCTGCAAAAGCCCATTGCCGCGCTGGGGGCAGCCTTAAAGCCCCGGCTGATCGTGGTTGACAGCATCTGCGGGGATCTTGACTTTGAGGAAGGCGGCACACCCGTCGAAACCAACCGCATGTACCTGGGCACGGACGCCGTACAGCTGGATGCCTATGGCCGCGCCCTGATGGGACTCAGTCCCGCGGATGTCCCCTATATTGAGCTGGCGGAGCAGTACGGCGGCGGCAGCACACAATGGAGTGCTGAGGATATCGTCGAACTGAACCAGCCCAGTGCAGGCGCCTCCAATGCGAAGCCCCGGGGAACCGTCGCCCGGCTGACCCGGAACGTCCATGAGAATCAGGCCTGTTCCGCCTGCTTCGCTGCCCTGGTCCGTGCGCTGCATGCCACCGGCCTCGGTCAGAACACGGACATCTACATCGGTCAGGGATGGCAGAAGCAGACGCTCTCCGGTCTTGGCATCGGCAGATGCTGCAAAGGTGCCGACCGGTGCGTCATGGGCTGTCCGCCTACCGCAGAGATGATTGCCCGGCAGCTAAATGCAGAGGATTAACCCATGGAAAAACTCCTCGCGCTGGAATTTCAGATCTTTTTCATGATTGCCATTGGTTTCCTGATCCGGAAAATCAATGTGGTGAGAAAAGAAGCGCAGGGCGTCATTACGGATCTCGTTCTTTACGTCGTCCTGCCCTGCAACATCTTCAATTCCTTCCTGAATTCGGGACAGGATTCCTCTGCCGCCGACTACATGGCGATTCTCCTGGTGTCCATCGGCATCCAGCTGCTTTCCCTTCTCTACGGCAAATTCGCTTTCCCGAAAGAGACCCCGGATCGCCGCTGCAGCCTGTCCTATGCCATGATCTGTTCAAACGCCGCCTTCCTCGGAAATCCGGTGACAGAAGGTGTTTTCGGACCGGTTGGACTGATGCTCACCAGCATCTACCTGATTCCGCAGCGCATCATGATGTGGTCCGAGGGACTGGCGATCTTTTCCGGCGTCTCCGACAAACAGGCCACCCTGCGAAAAGTCATCACCCACCCCTGCATTCTGGCCTGTTTTCTCGGTCTGCTGTTCATGGCGCTGCACCTCCCTTTCCCCGCCTTTCTGAAAGAGCCCATTCAAAGCATCGGCCGATGCAATACACCCCTGACCATGCTCATGATCGGAATGATCCTGAGCAACATCGACCTTTCCCATCTGGTGGACAGAACCATCCTGATTTTCACCGTCCACCGTCTCATCCTGATGCCGCTGGTGGTTTATCTGGCTTGTCAGCTGCTCCCCGTCAGCAAAATGGTCACCGGTGTCAGTACTTTGCTGGCCGCCATGCCGGCGGGTGCCACGACCGTCATGCTGTCATCCAAGTATAACCGTGATCCCCAGTTCGCCACACGTCTTGTGATTTTCACCACCCTGTGCTCCATTCCGGCTATCTTCATCTGGAGTCTCATTCTCACGTGAGCCGGTTTCCAGTCTTTCCATTGCAGCTGAGTTCGTTGTCCATCAACGGCCTCAGCTTTCGTTTTGGCTGAAACATAGCTCCCGCAGATCATCTATTTTTCGAGAAACTCAGGATTCTGCTCATTTGAGGCTCTCCACACCCGTCACTGTGCGTTTAGCTGGAGGTTTCAGGTTGTTTTCCGTCCGTCAAATAAGCAAAATCACATAATTCTTGAGAAAAACGTGATTCTGATCACATTTTTCTCAAGAATCATGTGATTTCCGTTGACGTCAAATCGGGAACATCTTAATGTACAGAAGGCTGGAGAAGGAAGCCGTGGATAGCAGACAAAACCCTCCGCACCACCAAAGCATGTCTGCATGAAGGATTGGAGGAAATCTTCCGTCAGTCTTATTCCACCGATGACGAAGGGGACTTCCTTGTCTTCTGAGGTACTGTATAGCCGTTCATCTGCATTTGTGTTCTGAACTCTTTGGGAGTCAGTTCCGCAGCAACAGCCGTATTTTTTAGCGTCATCAAGCCACGTTCTGTGTAAACAAACAAATCCGTCAATCTGGTCTGCTTTACCAGCTGATCTACCTTCTCACACATCTCGAGCTCTCCTTTCTCGGTGTTCGTAGGAGCCAGGCGCTCGCCAAAGGAAATGGCAAGACCCTCCACAGCCGATTTCAACGTTCGGAAGGAACCGCCGAGACCGCTCTCCATGGTATCGGCCATCTGCTGGGCTGCGCCTTCGCTGCCCTTAGTTCATCGAACTCAGTCCCGCATCCGTCCAGCAGTGCCGTCACAGCGGCAAGATCCGTCTTGTTGAAGATGGTGGAGATCAACTAGTGTAGGGAACTTTTTTTAAACTCGAAGCTAAAAATGTTCCCTACATTATCGAGCAATGAGAATTATCTTTTCCCGGTTGCCTTCGGCATATGCTCACAGTGACATTTGAACACCGCATGCAACTTTCGCAGTGAGCTTTTCCAGAATACAGCCTCGCTCATGTTCAGCAC
>JAGAHV010000310.1:0-16321 GCA_017626895.1 Clostridia bacterium
ACTTTCTCTCCGCCTCTTCATCGTCAAGCTTCCGGATAATTCTTTGTGTCTCAATAAATCGCTTCATGATGAGAGGAACATCCAGCTTCCCACCCTTGATGAATTCCGGTTTGTTGTCCAGAGCGTTTCCGCGAAGTTCCCCGGCAAACCGGCTCTCACCGATAAAGAAGTTATACAGCCTCATTTCAAAAATCCTGTTTGCAATGGCCACAGTATTATGATCATTTACAATGAAACCATACATCCTGAGCTGTTTCTGTTCATCGTTATCCGGAAGGTTTGGAATTATTTCACCCTCAAAAAGAATCTCTTTCAGCTGCCCGCGCAGCTCAGGCATCGTTCGAAGTTTTCCCATGAGCGAATCAAAGAGTGTATTCTCCTCACCAAGAATCGTCTTGACTGCCGCATCTATGCCATCCTGCGTCCACGCGTCAGGCAGATTATCAAATCCCGGGATCCTTCCTTCATCCAGCAGCTGGCATATCCGGCTGACCAGGAACGGGTACCCGTTTGTGTATGCTCTTATCTGTTTCGCAATGGCTGCGGTGTCCATTCCTGTATGATGATCCGCTTCATATTCATCCAGCATACCCTGGATGCCTGATTCGGAGAGACTCATGTCTATCGTAAAATCAGCGGCAATATTCCAGGGACTGTTTTCTTTATGCTTTTCCTCTGACCGAATCTTACTTTTCAAATGCTTTACATCTGTTACTCCGGCCAGAATGACCGACTGGAAAGTTTTAATGCCTTTTGTGTCTCTGTTAATATAATTATCCCTTAGTAAAGAAAGAAAATCCAGAAAAACCTGATTGTTTGTCGCACTATCAACCTCGTCAATAACCAGGACAATGCCCTTTTCTTCTTCATAACACCAATCCTGCAGCAGGTCAAACAACTCATCCAGTTCCGCTTTCTCTTCTTTTCTAGAAATAATCTCCATAATCTGATCTTTGATTCCCGCTGGAACCACCAGACCATTTTGGAACTCTCTTTTCAGTTTTCTTGCGAATGCTTTTACAAACGACTGTTCCGTTCTAAAGCCGGCATTTCCTATGCCCGCAAAACTCAAACTTACAACTTCATATTCGGTTTGCAGCACCTTACAGAGTGCATCTATTGTCGTCGTCTTCCCATACTGTCTGGGCCGGTTAATCGTGAAATACTTTCCGTCATCGACCAGCTTCCTGATCTCCTGTACCCGCTCGGAGAGATCCACCATATAATGCTCATCCGGTATACATACTGCTGTTGTGTTGAATTCCTTCAACGGTCCCTCTCCTTTCCAAAGATTCATCATGCAGAGCCTCTCAGCCCTCTCTCTAACCATAATCTTTCCTTAACAACAAGATTCAGAAAGTATAGTCATCGGCATTCCTGCCGCAATTTTAGCAACAGGGCCTTGTGTCTAAAATGCTTCAGCCACTCATAACCTGCTGTATTGATAAACCGTGTACCGGCAATATTCATAAGAGACAATGATCCAACACCGATTCGACCAGTTCTTTCATAGAATGCACGATCTAGTGCAGATTCACTATTTCAATATCAAAGCGGTCTTTTCCAAAGTTCATCAGATAACCCAGCCGAACGGTCAGATCCTTCTCCTGCCCGATCTTTAATATCCAGTGCGCACAATTATCGCCGCAAGCTGAGGCGTTAAAGATATGGTCAGAATCAAACTTCATCAGCATCAGCGTTTTTACCCCGCCGGAAAGCCGCTCGGTTGGAATTGTTTCTAAAAAAGGGCTGTCAATCAATCTCGGTCCGATGACTTCAGAACCATCTATATCCCTGATCATCTGTTTTGACATCGAATCTGTGATCCATTCATCTTCATACGTACGTATTATTAAGGATTCCCGTCTAAATTAACAAAGCAACTTCCAATAGAAAAAAACCTTTGAATGCATACCCAAATACCATTGAAATTGAAGCACAGTTCAAACTAGAAATGGCATAATTATTGAGTGGTTATGCCTAACGCAAGTTGACTCAATAATTTAGGCGGGAATCCTAAAGAAGGCATCAGGATTAAAAATCACAGAGGCTAAAAATGTATTTCTCTGATTCAAGATCGCCATAATAGATTCTGAGCATGGCACATAACCTTTTTATGAATACGTCTGAGTACTCGTAACTTGCATCGAAAGATCCCCTTCTGAATCTGGATCAATGCCCGGAATCAGAAAATAGGGGCAAACTCGTTCCTATACTTTCCCCGAAAAAATCACTCTGAAACTGTCCCCCAGTTTCTGATGATGGATATGCGTCGCATCGAAATGGACGGATACGAATGCCGCCTGCATAATCGGTCCGGAACAAAAGGCACTGATAAGGGTGCCAATGCCTACCGGGCCGCCCAGGAGACCGCCCAGGAGCGTGGCCAGAGAGAGAAGCGCCACACTGACAATCCCGATTGGCACCCGGCGGATGCGCCTGGCCATCCCCACCAGCAGCGTATCCCGGGGACCGCAGCCCAGCGCAGCAATCATGTACCCGTACTGGGTATACGCCATGATGATCAGTCCCAGAAGCATCATGAGTATTCCTGCAATCGGCGACTGGCACGGCTTAATCACGTTCAGGGCGTTGAACAGATCCACTGATTTTCCTACCACCACAGCATCAATAAACATGGCAATGCCAATGGGTTCACGAAGCGCGATGTCAATCATCAGAATGATCAGGGAAATCGAAATGGACGCTGTTCCATACAGAATGCCCAGTGTCTTGGAAACACCCAGGCTGAGCACATCCCACGGACCGGCTCCGATATTGGCCTGGATGGTCAGGTATACACCAAATCCATTGACAAACAAACTGAAGGCCGCCAGCAGCATACTGAAAAATACGGAACTGCTTCTCTGGTTTCGCCTGAATTGCATATTCATATCGGAAGATTCTCTCCTCATGCAGGTACTGCAGGCCATAACAGGCCTGGGGGTTGTTTTTGAAGCCGAAATGGTCCGGCCAGATGTCCCCGGGGCGCAGCAGATTTCCCTCCGGCAGTTCAATCATCCGCGAGCCGGATGTCCGGAAGATTTCATCGCCTGTCCTGGAACGCACACATTATAAACGCTGTACCGGATTCTGTCATCAGAAAACAGAACGGTTCCGCAGAGAAAAAACTGCCAAAAAAGTTTCCTTTCGTTTCATTGACCGGGACAAGGCGAAGAATTGACTTTTCAGTTTTTCGCGCTATAATAACCGGGAAAAACGATGCCGGATCCGGCATGTGTTGTTTTAAGTTACGGAGGTTAATGCATGCCATCCAATCGCGAATCCAGCCGTCAGCAAAGTGCCAAAGCCGCTTTTTGCGGCCTCATGGTCGCCCTTTCCATCGTCATCATGCTGGCAGGCGGAATTATCCCCATTGCCACCTATGCCGCCCCCATGATCAGTGCGGTCCTGTTGCTGCCGATTCTGTTTGAATACGGACGGAAGATTGCCTTTACCGCTTATGCGGCCGTTTCCCTCATCAGCCTGTTTCTGGGGCTGGACAAGGAAGCCGCCTTCTTTTATCTGTTTATCGGATATTACCCCATCGTCAAGTTCCAGCTGGACCGGATTCCGAACCGATTCATCCGCATCGCCCTGAAGCTGCTGATTTTCAACGGCTCCTATGTGCTGATGTACTCATTTCTGGGATTAATCCTGCATATGGATGCCGTTGTGGCCGAATTCGGTGAAATGGGCACTGCCATGTTCATCTTCTTCGCCATTTTGCTGAACGTGTGCATGTTTCTCTACGACCGGCTGCTCTATCCCCTGTCCATGATCTATTTCAACCGGATTCGTCCCCGCCTGAGGCTGGGAGCACCCTGATTTCAGAAAACACCAAATAATGCATCCACGTCCTGATCATCAATGATCCGCGTGGATTTCTTTTTTGCGTTTTTCAGCATCAGGCTGACGCGGCTCTCTACCGCCCGGGCAATAAACTTGTCCGGATCCAGTCCGCGCAGCACAAAGAATCCCATCGGATCCTCATCCAGCCGCAGCCCGATGCCGTACATGGCGGCTGCCACATGCTTGCACATGGAAGCCCAGTCCGGGCAGGAACAGTCAAAATGGATTTCCCGCGGCGTGGGAAACAGACCGTCCTTGTCAAAAAAGACGTTTTTCAGATCATCCGGAAATTTTCCGGCCAGGAGTTCATCCAGGTTTTTGACTTTGTTGAAGCAGGTATCCTCCAGCTTTTTCAGATGCGTGTCGCTGAGGGGATCGATCCGGATCGTGATCTTATAGGGCCTGGCGCTGGATCCCTGAACGATTGAGGTCACCACACCCTTGCTGATCTGCAGGTCAAGAATGGCCCCGGAACGGGTGTATTTTCTGCCCCGGGCCAGACGGTTTGCATAGTCCGCGTATCGTTCAAGATTCTTGCACCAGGAAATGCCCCACCAGCTCTGACAGATGTTTCTGCTGCTGGACTTTGCACATACCGGATGCAGAATAATGCCTTTGGCCGCCTGTTTCCGGATGTATTCCTCCCCCATGCTCTGAAGCTCATAGGCGGAAGGCTGCGAAAAATACCCATAGCTGCTGCGTCCATACCTCGCCATGTTCACACCTCCAGCCGCATCATATTCAGCAGGTCTTCATCGTTCATTTCCGTAATCCAGTTTTCCCCGCTGCTGCCCACAATGCTCCTGGCCAGCTCACTCTTGGAATTGATCATCTCGTCGATCTTTTCCTCAATGGTTCCGCTGGCCACGAACTTGTGGACAATCACGTTGTTTTTCTGGCCGATACGGAAAGCACGGTCCGTTGCCTGATTCTCAACGGCCGGATTCCACCAGCGGTCAAAGTGGATGACATGATTGGCTGCCGTCAGGTTCAGTCCGGTGCCGCCCGCCTTGATGGTCAGCACCATGAACGGCACGTACTTTTCTGAATTGAACGCATCCACCATGGCCTGACGGTCCCGGACACGGGTTTCGCCGTGCAGAACCAGGCCCGGCCGGCCAAACACCCCTTCCAGGAATTCCTGCAGGTACGGGGTAATTTCCCGGTACTGAGTAAAGATCAGGACGCGTTCATGCTTGTCCCGGATCGTCTCGCAGATTCCCCGCAGCACCTCAAACTTGCCGCTTTCCTTTTCCGCATACTCGCTGAGCCCCAGATACTGGTCCGGATGATTGCAGATCTGCTTGAGCCGGCTGATGGTGGCCAGCACAAGGCCGCGCCGCTTCATTCCGTCTACCTCCGCAATCGTCTTTTCCAGCTTCGATACCTGTTCATTATAAAGGGCCAGCTGCTTTTTGGTCAGGCCCACATAATCCACCGTCTCTACCTTGTCCGGCAGATCCGAAATAATGGTCTTGTCCGTCTTCAGGCGCCGCAGGATAAAGGGCGAAATCATCCGCTTCAGCTTCAGATAACCGTTCCCCGAATACGGCAGTGCCTTGGCAAAATCACTGAATTCCTTTGCCGTTCCCAGAAGGCCCCTGTTGAGGAAATCAAACAGGGACCACAGGTTCGTCAGGTCGTTTTCAATCGGTGTACCGGTCATGGCAATCCGGCCGCCGGCTTTCAGTTCCTTAATCGCTTTGGCCTGCTTCGTTCCCGGATTCTTAATCGCCTGTGCCTCATCCAGGATGACATAATCCCACTGAATCTCTTTCAGTCCGTCAATTTTCCCGACCATGGAATATGTGGTCATGGTCACAAAAGCACGGCTTTCCGGATCCTGCAGGCGCTCGCTGAGACGGGTTCCCGTCATTCCGTGCAGACGCAGGATGGTCAGGTCCGGTGTAAACCGGGCCGCTTCTTTTTCCCAGTTGTCCATGAGGGTGGCCGGGACCACCAGGAGCACCCGGGCATCTTTTCGGACACTCTGCAGATAATCAAGGAACGTGAGGATCTGCAGGGTCTTGCCAAGGCCCATGTCATCTGCCAGACAGGCACCAAAGCCCAGCTGTCCCATCCGGCAGAGCCATCCGTACCCGCTGAGCTGATACGGCCGCAGCGTGGCGTGCACATTGGCCGGCATGGCCGGCGCCTCTTCTTTTCCGGGATTGCGAAGCTGCACCATCATGTGCTGCAGCCACTTGCCGTTAGTGACCTCTACGCCCTCCGGCACCTCTTTCCGGCGGTCCAGCCCGCCCTCCAGCCGGAGGGCTTCCATCATGGTCAGGTCGCCTTCATAATCATCCATCATGTTCAGCAGCTTACGCAGCTGTTCATGATTGATTTCGACCCATTTCCCCTTGATCATTGTGAGGCCTTCCGCCATGGACAGAAGCTCCTTCACTTCCGCCCGGGTCAGTCGCTCCCCGTCCACCGTCAGCTCCGACTTCATGGAGATGATGGAGGACAGGCCAAGAAGGGAGGGTTCCTTTTCCCCCAGACGCACGGAGACGGAAACGGAGGAGGCCCGTCTGCGCCACCAGTTGGGCAGACGGCAGCTGATTCCTGCCTTCTCAATCCCCTCCACGCTTTTGAGGAACGTCCACGCCTCCTGGCTGGTCAGCTCAAGGGCATGGAGCAGCTCCCCTGATTCCATGAACTGCCCGATCATGGGCGAAGCCTCCGCCGCCTGATTGAGACAGGAGAGCATGGCCACCAGTTTGTCGTTCTGTCCCTTGTATTCCTTCAGCGCGTAGGAAAGCGCCTGATGCCGCACATGTCCGTTAATCCGCGTCGTATAGGTGGCCATGAAGGCAAAGGGATGCGATTCCTTGATTTCCTGCCCCGGCTTTTTGTTTTCCACCAGGTGAAAAAAGATCCGTTCCGGGATGCGCATGTCCTGGCTCCGCTCCGTCAGGAACATCTCCACCGTTCCCTCATAGGCGGCAATGGACCGGCAGAAAACCTCCAGCAGGCGGCGATACCCGTCTCTCAGCCACTGCTCCGTGATGTATTCCGTGCCGACGCCAAAGGGAACCGCGGCCAGCAGGTTTTCGCATTCCAGCTCATCCAGCTCAAAGGCGGTCTGTTCCCTTGTAATCTCCAGGGCCGCCTGGCTGGTCAGGGTGCGGACAAATGACGCGGAAAACGTATGCAAGAAACCCATGCCCGGACTGTCCTCCCGGGCGGCGGGTTCGAATCCGATCTGAAACAGAAGCTGCCATTTCTCCTTCTCATATTCCTCCCGGAGATAGCGCGCCCTCGGTGTCTGATCCGATTCCGGAATATCCAGGATATAACCCTCCGGTACGAATATGACCAACATTTCCTGCTTCGGTTTTCTTGCTGCCGGCATCTTTGTCTCCTTCCCATGCTGCTTTATTTGCTCTTGGTATTGGGATCGATCAGGTCCGAATGACCGATTCCCATCAGCTCCGTGGTTGCCCGCGGGCTGGTATTCCCGCCGTTATAACTGCCGATGCGGGTGATCTGCTCACCCATGAAACACATGACCGCCGTCTGTCCGCCGTCGATATTCAGCGCCTCCACGCAGCCCTCTTCCATCAGGTGATCCGCCAGGAACTGAATGTCCACGCCGACCGCCTGATTCCGGATACGTCCCTCTGCCAGAAGCATCACATACTGTCCCGGCTGCACCATCCCGATTGCCGCCCGCGGCTGGGGGGTAAAGCCGTTTTTCATGGTCTTGAGGAACGGGTTGTATTCTCCTTCCCGGATCAGATACGGGCCGAAGCACCAGACATCCACGGCGCCGTCCGCAATGTACTCCTCGGCGGTCCGCTCATCGGACTGATACACCGCCCAGCGGCCGTCCTCATACATGGCCATGGTGTCCAGATTCGGGAACTGCCGGCGGTTTGCCTCAGGGGCACGGTTAAAGAAGATCTTCCCGTTCCGCACCACAACGCCAATCATGGTCTTGCGGCCCAGACGGTAGGTATAGTAATCCGTATTCATGCCAAAGACCACCTGATTTTCCTTGGCAATCAGTTTGGCCTGCACATGCTTTTTCTGCGGTGCATCCGGATCGTACAGAATGGAGCCGAAATGCTCCCGGTCCAGATCACAGAAGACTTTCGCCTTATACCAGGTCAGCACTGCCTCCGGTTCAAAGATCCGGTCGACCCGCACCACCAGTGTCGGCGAGGCGTAGAACCAGAGACCGTTGTCATTGTCCGCAATCACCCATTCCCCGCTCTGGGCATACCCCAGTTCATCCCTGGGGGTTCCGGCCAGTTCTGCCGGCCATTCCACATCCGCGTAGGGCTTGCGGTTCCCTATCGCCTCCGGCGCAGATGCCTTCACCGTCCACCGGCCGGAATCCGCAGTCAATGCCTCCTCATTCTCGGCAATGGCCGCATCCGCCGGTTCATCCGCAGCGGTCTCCGGGGCATTTTTTTCCGCTTTCCCGTTACCGGCCGGTGTATCCGTATTGAACTCGACGATCGGCAGAAGCGGCAGTTTCTGCTCTTCCGGCTCAGCAGCTGTCTCTGTCTGGGCGGTGCCATTGGCAGGCATGGCCTGCACATTTTCCTGATCTGCGCTCTCTGCAGGCACGGCCTGTGCCTGTCCGGCACTGTCCGGCTCTGTCAGGACGGTTTCCGTCTCAATCTCAGCCGTTTCATCTGCGGCCGTTTCCCTTTGTGCACCGGTCTTTGCCGGCTCACGCCAGAGGTTTCCGGTCACATTGTCGATATTCTCAAGGAAATCGCCGCCCTTTACATCCGGTCCGACGGTCGTAAATACCAGGCCGAAATCCGCGCAGCTGTTCTTGTCCTCATCCGTCACGACAAAATTCGTTGTGGCCTGCGTCAGATGCAGCTTATACGCCTCCGTGGCTGCCTCAAGACCGGTCCGGCCTTCCTGCGTGCTCAGGGGGACCCGCCAGTTCATGTGAATCGGCTGCTCCTTGGCCAGATGCAGGTAGACTTTTTTCACCTCCCAGGTGCCGTACAGGTCCGCGGTTTCCGGACAGAAAGAAGGATCCCCGGCCATCTGGGAGCAGCGCAGGGCCGCATCCGCGCAGACTTTATGCGCACCGTGCCCGTATTCCCCGTCCACATCATGGGAGAGAACCACCTCCGGCTTGAACCGGCGGATCAGGCCGGAGACATACCGGTCCACATCCGCTTTTTTCCAGATCTGATACGCCGCCTCCAGGGTTCCCCTGTACAGGTCATGAAAGTTCCCGATCACCGGATAGTTCCGTACGCCCATGGACCAGAGACCGTTGAGCAGTTCGCTTTTCCGGGTGGTATTGGAATAACTCATATACGCGACCACCACGCTCAGGCCGCGCTCAACGCCGTAATCCGGAATCGTGCCGCCGAAAAACAGCAGTTCATCATCCGGATGGGTGGCCAGAAGGAGGATATCTGCTTTTTCCTGGGTGGGCTGCCAGTCCTGTACCCAGCCCGGCAGTTCCCCGTCCCCGAAGACAAAGACCTCATTGATTTTAAACTTGGTCTTTTTCCCGGAGGTATCGATCAGGCGAAAATGGGTTTCCGCACCCAGATCCAGAAGGGTATGCGCATACCGCATTTCCCCGACAATCCGGGTCTCCCAGCTGCCGCCCTGCTCGGTCTGAATTTCCCAGTTCTGCGGCTCCTCTCCGAAACAGATGTAGAGCCACCTGGCGGTTTTCCCTGCCGGCATCTGGAACTCCAGATAGCCGTCTCTGACCTCACTGCTGCTCTTTCCCGGCCAGAAGCTGGTATACTGCCCGTCATGGACATTCCCCGTGTTCTTCCAGGCGTTGACCGAAGTGATCTGGCACAGATCCGTCAGGTTCTCCGCCGGTTCCGCCATGGCACAGGAAAACAGCAGCATGAGCCCCAGGATAAGGCCTGTTACAATTCTTTTCATATTCCATCCGACAGTTCCCCGCTGGGGTCTGCCGTTATTCCTCCTCACAAGTGTCATTTGCCGGAGCCCTTTCCCGGCCCGCATCGGACACGCTGTCGCTGTCCGGGCCCGTTATGTTTTTCTTCCCGGCACAATCATAAAGCACCTCACTGAGCCGGGCCAGCTGTGCAAGATCCAGTGCCTCCGCCCGGACCTGTTCCGGGACACCGACAGCGGCCAGCACTTCGGCTGCCGCCGCGCGGTCAAGACCGTACTGACTGATCAGGTTGTTGAGCAGGGTCTTGCGGCGCATCAGGAAAATGCGGTGCAGCATTTTGTCAAAGAACGCCTCATTCCTGAGCTCGTACAGAGGACGCCGCCGGAAAACGACAAAGGTGGAATCGACCCGGGGCCGGGGCGTAAAGCAGTCCGCCGGCACCTCCAGGGCACGTTCCAGTTCATAGTGCATCTGGGCCAGAATGGTCAGGGGCCCGTACCCGTCCTCCCCGGGACCTGCAAGCAGTTTATCCGCCACCTCCCGCTGAACCATAAAGGCCAGTGACCGGGCATCCGGCAGTTCACGCATCACCTTCAGGAGAATTTCTGTCGTAATGTAATACGGAATATTGGCCGCCACCCGAAGAGGGCCCTGGCCGAAATGCTCCCGGCAGAGTTTTCCGAGATCAAACCTCAGGACATCCCCGAAAATGACCTCCGCGTTCTTCCGGTTCTCAAGGGCAACCGTCAGATAGGGACGGAGCGTCTCATCCACCTCAATGGCCAGCACGTTGCCCGCACGGTCAGCCAGCTGCCTGGTCAGGGTTCCCATTCCGGGGCCGATTTCAAGTACGCTGTCCTCCGGCCCTGCCAGAGAGGCCTCTGCCACAGTGGCCATCAGGGAATCATCCAGGATAAAATTCTGCCCGAGCCTGTGCCGGGGCGCAAAGCCGGATGAACGGCTTTTACCTGTTTGTCTTTTCACGTTTTTCCTCGCTTGTCAGTGAATTTTAACCGGATTCTCGCAGTTCGTGTCGGAAATGATGAAGTGCGGCCGGTTCTTAACCTCCAGATAGGTTTTCGCCAGATACTGCCCCATGATGCCCATGCACATAAACTGCAGGCCGCCGATAAAGAGCATGATACAGACGGTCGAGGCCCAGCCTGCCACCGGATCACCGAACAGCAGACGCCGCACCGCCACAAAAATGACCATGACAAAGGCAATCAGCATGAAAAGAATGCCCATATAGCTGGCAACGGCCAGGGGTGCCTGGGAGAAATTGACAATGCCGTCAATGGAGTACCTGAACAGTCCCCAGAAAGACCATTTCGTCTTTCCTGCCGCGCGCTCAATATTCTCATACGGCAGCCACTTTGTCCTGAAGCCGACCCAGCCGAAAATTCCCTTGGAAAACCGGTTGTACTCGCTCATTGCCACGATTGCCTCGACCATTTCCCGCTTCATCAGGCGGAAATCCCGGGCACCGTCCACCACATCCGCGTCGCTGATCCGGTTGATCAGGTGATAAAACCGGTGCGCGAAGAAGGAGCGGACCGGCGGTTCCCCTTTCCGGGTCATCCGGCGCGTGGCAACGCTGTCATAGGGTTCCTCATTGAGAACCCGGATCATTTCCGGAAGCAGGGACGGCGGATCCTGCAGATCCGCGTCCATGACCGCCACCGCGTCCGCATCTGCGTTGCAGAAGCCGGCAAACATCGCCGCCTCTTTTCCGAAATTCCGTGAGAACGAGAGATACCGCACCCGTTTATCCTTTTCGGCAAACTCCTTCAGAATCTCCAGTGTCCGGTCAGATGAACCATCATTGACGAAAAGCAGCGTGAAGGTGATTTCGGGCATCTTATCCATCACCCCGCGAACCGTCTCGTAAAAAACAGGCAGGACCTCCTGCTCATTATAGCAAGGCACAATCAACGCAACTGAGCGGATCATTCTATCCTCCGATTCCGATACGGAGGCCATACGCCTCCGCAGACATTTTGTAAAAAAACTGCCGTGTGAAACGGCAGTTTTTTGAGATTTCAATCCTCGTCTTCCTCTTCCTCAGGCAACTGAGCATTGTGGTAAACGTCCTGCACATCATCCAGGTCATCCAGCATTTCCAGCATCTTGTTGATCTTCTCGA
Source organism: Clostridia bacterium (assembly GCA_017626895.1). Classification (GTDB taxonomy): domain Bacteria; phylum Bacillota; class Clostridia; order Christensenellales; family Aristaeellaceae; genus Ventricola. The sequence goes on from JAGAHV010000310.1 coordinate 11,865, forward strand.
CAACCTCAGGATCTGTGACCTCATTGGTATTCTGAGGCAGCATGGTCAGGTCGGCACTGAGGAACTGATATCCTGCCTTTTCAAGATTGTCCCGAACTGCCGAGAAATCCTCGACCGTTGTCGTAATTTCAAAGGCATCCTCATCCGTCTGCACATCGGACGCGCCTGCATCCAGGGCAGCCATCATCATCTCATCCTCATCCATTCCCGGCTGGCGCTCGATGATAATCTGGCCCACTTTGTCAAACATATAGGAAACGCAGCCATTGGTTCCCAGAGAACCGCCGTTCTTGTCAAAGATATGACGGACATCCGATGCGGTTCTGTTGCGGTTATCGGTCAGCGTCGATACGATGATGGCCACGCCGCCGGGTGCATATCCCTCATACATGATCTCTTCATAATTGACGTTGCCGCCCTCACCTGCCGCTTTGGCGATGGAACGCTTGATATTTTCATTGGGCATATTGTTAGACTTTGCCTTGGCAATGACATCACGCAGTTTTCCGTTTACCGCCGGATCCGCGCCGCCGTCACGCACCGCAATGGCGATTTCACGGCCGATCTTGGTAAAGATTTTGCCGCGCTCCGCATCCGCCTTGCCCTTTTTATGCTTAATATTTGCCCATTTGGAATGACCAGACATTTAAAACATCCTCCCAGATTTCAAAAACTTGTTTAAAATTACGCGCTATTATAGCACGTTCACCGTTTTCAGTGCAACACCGGATTTAAAACAGAATTCGAGGCCGCATAAACAAAAACCCTGCCGCCCGGCAAGGTCAATGTTGCAGTTGTGTTAAATTCTCAGCCGGAGGCCTCAGGCAGGGTCCCGTTCAGACCGGCTGCCGGAATATGCAGAATGACGCAGGTTCCGCGGCCGTTTTCCCCGCACCGAATGCTCATTGTCCCCTGACAGAACTTTTTCATCCTGGCCCGGATGTTGTCAAGGGCTGAATAGTCATCTGTCGAATCCGTCGGATGATAACCGGCACCGTCATCATTGACGATAATCTGCATTTCCTCATTGCTTTTCCGTGTCCGGATGGTCACCGTCAGCGGCCCGCTTTCCGGATCCATTCCATGCTTGACCGCATTTTCCACCAGCGGCTGCATGGTCAGGGGCGGGATCATGAAATGGATATGCGGCAAATCAAATACGATTATGAGCTGATTCCCGAATCGGGCCTCCTCGACAGCAAGATAGGCCCTTGTATGCTGCATCTCTTCCTCAAAGGGGATCATCTCCGTCCGGACAACCGAGCTGAAGACATTTCGAAGATAAACCGTAAAATCCCGCACTACTTTCTTTGCCTTTTCGCGGTCCGAATCAATCAGGTAATAAATGCTGGTCAGCGCGTTATAGATAAAATGCGGACGCATCTGCAGAACCCTGATTTCAAATTCCTGCTGTGCATTTCGTTCTTTCTGCTCCAGATACTCATCCAGCTGATCCTGGATAATCTGGATGAACATCATCAGGGTCCCCAGAATGATGCCAATGGCAATCGGCAGGATTCCCTCATAAAATGTCTGGATGAATCCGCACAGGAGAGGCGGCAGCAGCATCCCGGCCATGGCGATACTCTGCCTTCTGCTCATTTTCCCGCGGCGCCTCAGCAGCCCCAGACAGTTGAGCAGCAATGCCAGAAGCGGAGGAATCAGCAGAAGGGGATACAGCGGCCCGCGCTGATAATCCGCTTTCGGAACAACCGTGTAAAAAACCGGGGTGAAAAAGGTGCTGATGAGCATCGCGCAGTAAAGAATCAGAAGGGACAGAGAAATCCACATCAGCGGTGAACGGCTTTCCTTTTCCTTTGAAAAATACAGAATGAGCGATGTCACCACCGGCATAATCGCACCGGCAAAGAGACTGGAGAAAAACAGCCCGCTGATCATCATTGTCCGGTCCGCCATCAGATCGCCCAGATAGGATAAGAAATCAGCCTGCATATAGAGGCAGACGATTCCAAACAGCAGGACACATCTTTTCCGAACTTCCGGTTTCATCGGGTGAAAAAAGATATTAATGACCAGCCCAAGCAGTCCCAGCATGAACCCCGCGGCACTGACTGAGCAGTTTATAATCAGAATTAACTCATCCGTCATCCTTCATCTCATCCTCCGATACCGGCAGCGGAACTCTCAGTTTGGCCATCACCGCGTTCACATCCTCCGCCGCAAGCGGTTTAACCAGAAATCCACAGGCCTGGGTTTCCCAGGCATCCAGTGAGTATTTGGCATAGGCTGTCAGAAAAATCACGTTCAACATGGGGAGGATCTCCGTAAGACGCCTGCACAGATCGAGTCCGCTGCTCTTCCCTATCTCGATATCCAGAAAAGCCACATTGACCGGATGCTTTTTGCAATACAGAATCGCCTCGGAAGGCTTCGTAAATCCCACAATCTCCGTCCCGGGCAGCACCTCCGCAAGGACTCTTAAGCTTCCCTCAAGAACCGTTTTTTCATCATCGACGACGAGGATGAGTGGGCGTTTCGCCTCCGTGAGCGGAGGATTTTCGATCAGTTCCGCGACAGGGACGCCCAGGCACGCAGCCAGGCGCTGCAACTGGATCAGATCGGGGATCCGGTATCCCTTTTCCCACCTGGCGACGGTAGAACGGTCCACATACATTTTCTCAGCAAGCTGTTGCTGTGTCAGTCCCACCCTCTTGCGCAAGCGGTTCAAATTCTGTGCAATACTCTCTGTCACGATCGTTTCCTCCACCCAACTTCGGCCGGCTCAATCAACAGGTACTGGCTCTGCTGCACAGCAGCAGTTCGTCAAATCAGCCTGTACAGGATCGAAAGTCATAAAGAAAGAGCTGTCGCGATACGCATGCGGCAGCCCTAAGAGCCTGTATCATCCAAGCTGTCTTATGTTCAGTAAGGAATTTATTCCATCCAGATTCCCTGCAGAATTTCAATGGCGAAATTCTGATCTTCGGTTGTCAGATCCTCGAAATCATCATGGAACTGAATAATCTCAATCAATGTATCCTCATAAATCTGCCAGACACTGCGGATTTTCTCATCGCCTACCGAGAGATACACATTTCCGCTCTCTGTCTTTCTGATTTCGGACTGGACTTTTCCTTCCTCATACTGTGCCGCAACCATGTCGATATATAGCTGAAGCTGTTCATCCGTGGCTTCATTCAGATTGGCATGTGCCTTGATATCCGCAGGCGTAATGGTGACCGTCACAGGAGCCAGATCGCCGCGCGACATTTTGGCGAAATAGCCATCTGCGATATCTACATTCTCAAGCGGTTCAATCTCCACAGGCGTTTTCAGGGTGAGCGTGACTTTCACGGGTTGTTCAAATTCCTTGCCGTTCTCATCCACTTCCTTGCACATGTGTTCCCAGAGAATAATCTTTTCCTCTGCGGATGCCGTATCCGCAGCCGTTGTTTCAGCAAATGCCGTGCAGATGCTCAGCGCAAAAATCAGGCACAGCATAAAAATCAGTTTTTTCATTATCAAGCTCTCCTTTATGAGCCGCAGCTTGGTCTTTCGGCGCCGCGGCATTTCTGATGCTCATATTAGACAAACTGCCGCTGTGGCGGCAGGCCCTCTCCTTTATCGGTTCACTCACTTAACGACGGTTCCGAATCAACTGCCTGTTAATCAGGAAATCCTCAGTTGACACGAAGGAGCAGGGACTTCATGATAAATCCAACCTCTCCGGTTGTTTCATCATACACCTGGCACCAGCTTCCGTTCTCTGCCAGAACCTTCAGTCTCTCTCCGTAGAAATACACGCGGCGGACAGGAGATGCTTTAGATGCCTCCCAGCGCATATTCACATAGTTGTTGACCGGGTTAACAATGACATAATAGTTGGCCGTATTAAACGTATTGTAGCTCTGGCTGGTGGTATTGTAGACATCCGTTGAAATGCGTGCGCTCGGTTTATTCCGGCTGATGTACTTTGTCGAAATATATCCTTCATCCGAGCCGCTGTACAGGGTCATCCGTGCCCAGCCGCCGGAGGTGGAAATGACATCAATCTTATCTCCCCGATCCAGGTGCGACACAATATCATAGTCCGTTCCCGGGCCGCTGCGAACACGCACCCGGTTGCCCGTGACATAGTAGAGTGTGGCCGACGCAGCCGTGCAGATTCCAATCAGCATGACTGCAACCAACAGCATGACTCCGATTTTTTTCGACATACAAACTCCTCCTCTTCATTGATGCCTTCAGGGGGTTAATCCGTCCGCGTTGAACGGGAGAATCCGACAGAACAGCTGATAGGTTTATCATCCCGCAGTTGAGCTGTCAAAATATCCGTTTTCCGCGCATCTATTTCTGCAGATTCAGGAACCTTTTGGCTGTTGGCAGATTGGAAAACCGCTGTTCCGTCTCTGCAGAAAATCAGGTAAATCTGACTGAAGTATAACATAATTCAGCATCTGACTCAAGAATCATAACATTAACAAAAATTCAGATTG
>JAGAHV010000311.1:0-44216 GCA_017626895.1 Clostridia bacterium
AAAAAGAGGCGAGCAAGCTCACCTCTTAAAAGCACCGTTGTTGACTTTTTCCACGAAACGGGAATGACGAAAGACGGTTTATTTTGGGGAATCATCGGCGCTTTCGTCGAGGATTTCCTCTGCGTAACATGTCGTCTCAATCAGATTCAGCACCGCATCCCGTCCGGTTCCATCCTGTGAGGAAAACGGGATCACCTGCCAGGGCTGCACCGAAAGAGCCCGGCAGATGGGCGCCAGGTATTTCAGCCTGGCACCGCGTGAGATCTTGTCCGCCTTCGTGGCGATGACCGAAAAGGGAATCCCGGCCTGCCGCAGAAAGGTGTTCATTTCGCCGTCCTCCTGTGAGGGTTCATGGCGGATGTCCACCAGATGAAACACGTGGGCCAGATCCTCCGTCCGGGCAAAGTAGTCCTGCATCATCTTCCCCCAGGAAAGGCGTTCCTGCTTGCTGACACGGGCAAAGCCGTATCCGGGGAGATCGATCAGGTTGATCTCATCATTGATGCGAAAGACGTTGATCAGGCGGGTTCTGCCCGGATCCGCGCTGGTCCGGGCCAGCTTGCTGCGGCCCGTCAGCTTGTTGATCATGGACGACTTGCCCACATTGCTCCGTCCGGCAAAGACGATTTCCGGCATTCCCTTTCCCGGAAAGGCGCCGTATTCTTTCATGGAGGTGATAAAGTCCGCACGTCTGATAATCATGGCTGCCTCACGCCCGCACCGGCGGCTTTACATCCATGGTTCCGCTGGGCAGCACTTTCACCTTGTCCGTCTTTTTCCGGCCGCCGTTTTTCTTTTTGGCTGTCTTCTGTTCCGTGAGGAGCGCTACCTCCAGGACCTCTTTTACATCCTCCACCGGAATGATCCGGATCGCGGTTTTCCCATTCTCCGGAATTTTCTCCAGATCCTTCTCATTTTCCTTCGGGATCAGCACCGTATCGATGCCCGCCCGAAGGGCGGCCAGCAGCTTTTCCTTGAGCCCGCCGATGGGCAGAACACGCCCGCGAAGGGTGACCTCACCGGTCATGGCCACATTCTGGCGGATCGGAATGCCGGTCAGGGCGGATACGAGTGCCGTGGTCATGGTCACGCCCGCGCTGGGACCATCCTTGGGGACGGCTCCCTCGGGCACGTGAATGTGGATGTCGGTTTCCTTGCTGATTTTCCGTGTAATCCCCAGTTCCTCCATGTGGGCCCGGACCCAGGTCAGTGCCGCGTGGGCGCTTTCCTTCATCACATCGCCCAGGCTTCCGGTGGTTTCAAGCACCCCGCTGCCCTGCATGATCTGAACCTCAATCTGCAGGGTATCGCCGCCGGCCGCGGTCCAGGCAAGCCCGTTCACCACGCCGACCTCGGCTTTTTCCCCTGCCTTTTCATAGTGGAAATGCGGTGCGCCCATGAAGCTGAGCAGCTTGTCGCCGTCGACGGTCACCGTCGTGACGCCTGAATCCAGCATCTCCACCGCGCTCTTGCGCACGATCTTCCCGATATCCCGCTTGAGTCCGCGAACGCCGGCCTCCCGGGTATAGCCCTGGATCAGCTGGCGGATCACCGCCTCGGACAATGTCACGGATTCAGGCTCAAGACCATGTTCCTTAATCTGGTCCGGCAGGAGATGTTCCCGGACGATGTCCAGCTTTTCATCCTCCGTGTATCCGTTGACCTCAATGATCTCCATGCGGTCCAGCAGCGGCTGCGGAATCGTTTCAACCGTATTGGCCGTGGTAATAAACATGACGCTGGAGAGATCGAAGGGCGCCTCCAGATAGTGATCCCGGAACGCGAAATTCTGCTCGCTGTCCAGCACCTCCAGCATGGCGCTGGCCGGATCGCCGCGCACATCCATGCCCATCTTGTCAATCTCATCGAACAGGAACACCGGATTCATGGTGCCGGCCTGCCGCAGTGAGCTCAGAATCCGGCCCGGAATTGCTCCCAGATAGGTCCGGCGATGACCGCGGATCTCCGCCTCATCCCGGACGCCGCCCAGGGACATCTGGACGAATTTCCGTCCCAGTGCCCGGGCAATGCTGCGGGCCACGGAGGTCTTGCCGACACCCGGCGGTCCCACAAAGCAGAGGATGGGCCCCTTCATGTCCTTTTTGATTTTCCGGACGGCCAGATATTCAATCACGCGTTCCTTGACATCCTCAAGTCCGCAGTGATCCTCGGCCAGGACGGCCCTGGCCCGGTCAAGGTCCAGATCATCCTCCGTATATTTGCCCCAGGGGAGCTCCATCAGGGTTTCCACATACGTCCGCACCACCGTCGCCTCGGGATTGTACGTCGACATATGGGACAGATGATCCAGCTGCTTTTCCGTCCGCTCCCGCGCTTCCTCATTCATGGGAATGTCGGCCAGCTTCTTCCGCAGATCGTCCACCTCATTGAGCACATCCCCGTCACCCAGCTCATTCTGAATGGCCTTGATCTGCTCCCGCAGGAAGTACTCTTTCTGATTCTCGGAAACCTGCTCCCGGACACGCTGCTGCACCTCGCGCTCAATCCCGACCATTTCCGTCTCGGTCAGCATCAGGGCACAGACCCGTTCAAGCCGTTCACACGGGTTCATAATTTCAAGAATCTCCTGGCGGTCCTCCATCTTGGTCACCACATTGGCTGCCAGAATGTCCGCCAGTTCACCCGGATCCTCCAGGCGCATGATATTGTCCACCCGGTCGCGGGTGACTTTCCCGCCGGATTCCACATACCGCTGGAAATACTCCCGGGCGGTCTTCATCAGCACCTCAACCTCGGCCGTCATCTCCTGAACCACCGGCACCAGGACCTCCACATTGGCTGAGGCATAGGTTTCCTCCTGGATGAGTTCACAGAGCCGCCCGCGCTTGAGTCCCTCTGCAATGACCCGGGTCCGCTGTCCCGGCATTTTGACAATCTGCCGGATCCTCGCCACGGTTCCGATGGAATACAGGTCATCCATTTCCGGTGATTCCACGTTGATCTCTTTCTGTCCCGTCAGAAAGATCATGCTGTCTTTTTTCCTGGCCTGTTCCAGTGCCTCAACCGTGCGTTCCCGTCCCGCATCAAAATGGAGAACGGTTCCCGGGAACAGATTTATGCCGCGCATGGGCACCAGAGGATAGACGACCATTTCTGTCGTATAGTCCATTTCAGTTTCTCCTTTCCACAATGGATTGCAGAAAAGACGGGAACACCGCTTGTTCCCGCCTCACTAATTTTACGATACGGAAGGTTCGGTTCCGACCACGGGCAGACTGTCCCGGCGAAGAGTCCCGGCCGTTTTGCGGCGCTTGGGTTCGCCCTGAATCAGTTCCGGCTGCTTCCCTTTCTCAATCGTCTCCCCGGAAATCACCACTTTGGAGACATCGTTGCGGTCCGGCAGCGTAAACATGGTATCCATCAGCGCGTTTTCCACAATGGCACGCAGTCCGCGGGCACCGCTCTTGCGGTCAATGGCCTTCCTGGCAATCGCCCGAAGGGCCTCCTCCGTGAACTCCAGTTCCACTCCGTCCATGGCAAGCAATGCGCCGTACTGCTTGACCAGCGCATTTCTGGGCTTGGTCAGAATGGACACCAGCGCATCCTCATCCAGTCCGCTCAGCGTCACCACGATGGGCAGACGGCCGACAAATTCCGGAATCAGACCAAACTTGAGCAGGTCCTCTGCCCGAATATCATCCAGAATCTCACCGATTTCCCGTTTGGTATGTCCCTTTACATCCGCGCCAAAGCCCATGACGGTGGAACCCTGACGCTTCTCGATGATGCGGTCGATGCCATCGAAGGCGCCGCCGCAGATAAACAGGATATTGGTGGTGTCAATCTGAATGAATTCCTGGTGCGGATGCTTGCGGCCGCCCTGCGGCGGAACACTGGCCACCGTTCCCTCGATGATTTTCAGCAACGCCTGCTGCACGCCCTCGCCGGAAACATCTCTGGTGATGGACGGATTCTCACTCTTGCGGGCGATCTTGTCAATTTCATCGATATAGATGATGCCGCGCTGTGCCGCTTCCACGTCATAATTGGCGTTCTGGATCAGGCGCAGCAGGATGTTCTCCACATCCTCACCCACATAACCCGCCTCCGTCAGGCTGGTGGCATCGGCAATGGCAAAGGGAACATTCAGCATCTTCGCCAGGGACTGAGCCAGGAAGGTCTTGCCGCAGCCGGTAGGACCCACCATGACAATATTGGACTTCTGCAGTTCCACATCCCTTGACTTCATGCCGCTGTTGATCCGCTTGTAGTGGTTGTAGACCGCTACCGAGAGAACCCGCTTTGCCTTTTCCTGTCCGATGACATATTCATCCAGAAAAGCCTTGATCTCTGTCGGCTTCGGAACACTCTTGACGGTCCCGAAGCCATCCTGGTAGTAGAAATCCTCCCGGATAATTTCCTGACAGAGTTCCGCGCATTCGTTGCAGATATACGCATCGTTTCCGGCAATCAGCCGCCGGACCTGATCCTGCGGTTTCCCGCAGAACGAACATCTGGCGATACGCGGCGCATTAGGATCATTTATTTTTGCCATTCAGAAACCTCAATTGCTTCAACTCATTTTGTCCGCGGAACAAAAATCTCATCAATGATGCCGTAGGCCTTTGCTTCCTCCGCCGTCATGAAGTAATCCCGTTCCACATCCCGCTCGATGCGCTCAAGCGGCTGACCGGTCATCTCACTCATCAGGCTGTTCATCTTCTGCTTGGTCCTCAGCAGCCACTGCGCATGCAGCTGAACATCCGTTGCCTGGCCGCTGGCGCCGCCGCTGGGCTGATGAATCATGACCTCGCTGTTGGGCAGCGCCATCCGCATGCCGGGCTCACCGGCCATCAGGAGGAAGGCACCCATGGAGGCGGCCATGCCAAGGCAGACCGTACGGACCTTGGGCCGGATATAGCGCATGGTGTCAAAGATCGCCATGCCATCCGTCACACTGCCGCCCGGGCTGTTGATGTACATGGAAATCTCCGCATCCGCATCCTCCATTTCGAGGAACAGGAGCTGGGCAACAATACTGTTTGCCAGCGCCTCATTCACCTCGCCGCGCAGGAAAATGACACGGTCCTTCAGCAGTCTTGAATACACATCATAGGCGCGTTCGCCGTAAGCTGTTTTTTCAATGACGCTGGGCTCAAAATACTGCATTCCCGCCATGATTATTCCTTTCCGTCCTCAGCCGCCTTCTCCTCTGCCTGCTCATTACTGGCCTCAGGGGCATCGGGTTTGAGAGAGGGATCATCCGGCGCCACAAAGGTAATCTCCATCAGTTCCTTCATGGCCTCCCCCAGTTTGCGAAGCTGGCACTCTTCGCGGAGCGCGTCTTTATCGGTTTCCGTCATTCTTTCAACGAACTCATCATACCGGTCGCCCAGTTCCTCGCGGCTTTCCTCCATGAGGTCCTCGATGTCCTCGTCCGTTACCTCGATTCCCAGCTCACTCACCAGCTTCTGGGTGATAACGTAGCTCTTCAGCAGACGATCGGCTTCTTCTCTGCACATCATCATGCCAAACTGCTTGCCGAGGCCCGAATTCTCCAGCATCTTCTCATAATCCTGACCCATCGCCGCATACCGCTTGAGGTACGTATCATAGATATGCTGGGTCTGCATGTCCATCATCTGTTCGGAAATTTCGATCTTGGACAGGTTTTCAACATGCTCGATGATCCGGTCGGACAGATGTCTGCGGTTCCTGTCCTCCACTTCTTTCTGCAGTGCCTTGCGGACGCTCTCGCGATACTCCTCAACGGTATCGAAATCGCTGATATCCTGGACAAAATCATCATCCAGTTCAGGCAGCTTTTCCTCGACAATGGCCGACAGTTTGACATGGAACACCGCATCCTTGCCGGCAAGGGATTTATCGTAAGTCTCCGGGAAGTGCACATTCACGTCTTTTTCCTCGCCGACGCTCATGCCCACGATGCCATCCTCAAGCTCCGGCAGATAGGCATGTTCACCCAGCCTGAAGCTGGCGTTGTCCGCGCTTCCGCCGGCAAACGCGACTCCGTCAATGGTTCCGGCATAGTCCACCGTCACCATATCCCCGTTCTGGCAGGGACGGTCCGTGATATTGGTGAAAGAGGTCTGCTTGCGAAGCTCTGCCTGAATCCGGTTGTCGATCATCTCATCGGTCACCGTCTCCTCCGGCACCGTCAGCTTCGTTCCCTTGTATTCGCCCAGTTCCACCTGCGGCTCAATCGTCCATACCACCTCGTAAACCACCGGCTCACCCTTTTTCACGGGCTTAGTGGAGAATTCGGGGTAAAACATGGAGTTGTGTCCGCTTTCATCCAGGTCACGATACAGGTCTTTCATCGTCATCAGCTTCGAAAAGGCACTATCAAAAAGCGCATCCAGTCCATAGGAACGCACCACCAGGCCGAAAGGCGCATGGCCCTTGCGGAATCCCGGGAAACGAATCGTATTGGCGACTTTCAGTGCTTCCGGATACGCTTCATCATAATCATATGTATAGGTAAACGTTAATTTGCAATCGGGCTTCAGTTCAAATGACTTCTGCATGAAAATGTTCCTCCTAAAATCCTTCGCGGTGATCCGGCTGAACCGGTCTGCACCGCAGCCCGTTTCTGCCCTATTGATACAGCACTCTTTCAGAGCGCCATTCTATATTGTATCAAATGCATTCCTGCATTTCAATCCCGAAAATGAGAAAAAACACGGCAATCGCTCAAAACTGAGGGTCATTTCTCAGTTTACCGTAAATCCGGCCTCCCTGAGGCTCTCAATGACCCGCATGGCGTGCTCACGGTCCTGGGTTTCCATGGTAATCTCAAGAATGGCATCCCGGATATCCAGGTCAACATTGGTCCGGTCATGGTGCACAGCCATGACATTGGCTCCGGCAGAGCCGATAATACGGCTGACAATCTCCAGCTGTCCCGGAATGTCCTTGAGGACGATGCGAAGCTTGCTGACGCGGCCTGCCCGAAGGAGACCTTTTTCGATGATCCGGGAAATCATGGTCACATCAATGTTTCCGCCGGAAACCAGGGCGACCACATTTCCCCTGCGCTCAATCTTCTGATTCATTATCGCCGCAACAGGCGCTGCGCCGGCGCCCTCCGCCACCATCTTGCCCTTTTCCATCAGCAGAAGGATCGCCTGGGCGATTTCATCATCATCCACCGTCACGATATCATCCAGGAACTTCCGGCAGATCTCAAACGTCAGTTCGCCGGGCTGCTTGACGGCAATGCCATCCGCGATCGTCTTGGCCGAGGGCAGACACACCACGTGTCCCGCTTCAAAAGAGGCTTTCATTCCGGCCGCCCCGGAGGCCTGAACGCCGATCACCTTTACCTCGGGATGGAGCAGCTTGACGGCTGCCGCCACGCCGCTGGCCAGACCGCCGCCGCCGATGGGCACCACAATCGTGTCCACATCCGGCAGGTCATCCATGATTTCAAGCCCGATGGTTCCCTGCCCGGCGATGACCAGCGGATCATCAAAGGGATGGATAAAGGTCGCGCCCGTTTCCTTCTGAATCCGCCTGGCTTCCTCATAGGCATCATCATACACGGTTCCGTGCAGCACGACTTTGGCCCCCAGTTCCATCGTCGCCTTCACCTTTGAAAGCGGCGCTCCGGTAGGCATGACAATGGTTGCCGGCACCCCGAACTGCAGGGCTGCCAGCGCAACCCCCTGCGCGTGATTTCCGGCGGATGAGGCAATGACCCCGGCTGCCCGTTCCTCCTCCGTAAGCCCCGCAATCTTGATGTAGGCTCCGCGAACCTTAAAGGAACCGGTATTCTGCAGATCCTCCGTCTTGAGATACAGGATGCTTTCCTCCGTTGACAGGGCCGGAAATGCCACCAGTCCGGTTCTCTGAACTATTCCTCTGAGACGCTCTCTGGCCTCAAGGATCATTCCAAGTGAATACCTCTCCATGTTTATCCTTTCAGCCCACGGCTCTGACGGTCCATATCCTCCACCACAATGTCGTAGATCTCCCCAAGCGTGGAGCAGTATTCCAGCACCTTCCAGGGCTCATTGGTATGATAGTGGATCTTAATCAGGTCCTCATCCCCCACGGCCAGCAGGCTGTCACCCTTGAAATTGTCGACAAAGTAATCGTAAATTTCATCCTCATCCAGGTTCTTTCCATCGATCAGAAGCTGTGTATCATAACGATATTCAAGCATAGCTTTTTCCTCCTTTTTTACGATCCTCAACTTGGTCTGTCGGCACCGTCTCATTTCCAATGCTCACCCTTGACAGCTCGGCGCTTCGCGTCGAGCTCCTTAGCCGCAGCCTGGTCTGTCGGCACCGTCTCATCTCAGAAATACAACGATCAGCGCCGCGCGGCAGGGACCGGCTGCTCACTGCGTCTGGCCATCTCATAAATCATGATCCCGGCGGCAACGGAGGCATTGAGACTTTCCGCTCCGCCCCGCATGGGCAGTGCCAGATGACAGGTGGCCTGCTGGCTGACGATCTCCGAGATCCCGTTTCCTTCATTTCCAATCACCAGGACGGCAGGTTCCTGCGGACAGGCCTGGTAAAAATCCTCCCCGCCCAGCTCCGTCGCGATGACTGCCGTGCCCTTTTCCGCAAAGGCATGCAGCATTCCCGGCAGGTCCTCCACCGTCACAATCGGCAGATGAAAAACAGAGCCCATGGTCGAGGCCAGCGTCTTCGGGCTGTACAAATCCGCGCAGCCCGGGCCCAGCACAATTCCCGCAAAGCCAGCCGCATCAGCCGTCCTTATCATCGTCCCGACATTTCCGGGATTCTGCACGGCATCCAGGGCCAGAATCAGCGGTCCATCCGGCATCTTCGCCTGTTCCGGCATGCGGCAGACACAGAGGATGCCCTGGGGCGTCCGGTTCTCGGACAGGCTCTCCATGACAGCCTCACTGACGCGTATCACCTCAATGCCCGTCTGCTCTGCCTTTTCCGCAACAGCCGCGTTCCGCTCAGTCAGATGGCTGACCAGCACAAGTTCACACCAGCCGGCGGCCAGTGCCTCCTCTGCCATTCGCGGCCCTTCCACCAGAAAACGCCCTTGTTCCCGTCTTTCCCGGGTCCGGCTCAGCTTTCGCAGCGCCTGAATCTGCGGATTCCGGATGCTCTCAATTTCCTTCATTCCATCCGCCTCCCGTCATTCGAGGCCCGATTATTCCTCATTCTGGTTAAACGACTGCATTTTATCCCAAATGGTATAAGGATGCAACGATTTTTTTCAAGATCGGTAAAGTCCGCAAAACAATTCTGCAAAAACAAACCAATTCGCTTAAAAACCGCACGCCCGGGCGTGCGGTCCTGAAATAAAAGCCAACCTGGGATTAACCGCCGGCACGGACCGGTTACAGACAGCAGAACAGCGGAACCCGTCCGCACATGCACATGCTGCAGCAGTACATGGCCGCCAGCGATGCACAGGGGCTGACCACATTGCCCATATTCGGCCGCCCGTACTGCTGTCCGTACTGGGAATACCCGCGGCCGCCGCTCTGCAGATCCGAGAGGAACTGCTGGTATTCCATATTCTGCGGTTCCATGCTCACCGCCTGCCGGGCATATTCCATGGCCTGCGCCTGATTGTGCAGTCCGGCCTGTGCCAGTGCGCTCAGATAGTACCAGCGGGCACTGCGCTCCCGCGGGGAAACCATGCCAAGGGCATTGAGCGCCTCGCTGTAATGACCGGAACGAATATAGTTGAGCGCCGCCTGCATTTCCGGAACGGACTCCGTCCTCTGGCTGTAACCATGTCCGCCGCCATACGTCCGCTGCCCGTATCCATATCCGCCAAATTCCTGCCGGAACTGTTCAAACGGATCCGCATACGTACTCTGCCGGCTCTGCCCGGCGCTTCCGCCGTTATATCCGCTGCCCGGGCGCGATCCGCCTCCCTGACGCTGATGCATGATCTCCTCGTAGGCCTGCTGTACCTCAACGAATTTCTTCTCGCACTCTGCCTGGTTCGGCTTGCCGACATTGGCATCCGGATGATACTTCTTGCAGAGCTGACGGTACACCTTTTTGACTTCGTCATCCGTTGCGCTTCTGGATACGCCTAAAACCTGATATGGATCCATTATTTTCCTTTCTCCTGTCTCCGGATGACAGCCCGTTCGAAGCGCTGCCACATTCCTGAATAGAGAATATTCCGCATGATCTCGGCATCCTGCAGAATCGGCAGGCGCTCAAATGCCGCCGATGCCTCTGCCATGACGCCCTCAAGGATCATCTGAATGTTCTCTGTAAAACCCGGCTGATCTGCTCTGAGCACCAGAGGATTGTAACTTCCGTGTTTCCGGTCTTCCTCAATGTCTTCAAAACAATCCAAAAGATAAATGAACTTTCCAATGCCAAACCCCAGCGTGCGGAGGTCACGGCTGTAAATATCCTCCTGCCAGACATACAGCTCCGCAAGCATCTCGCCGGTCAGATTCGCCGCCGTATCCAGCAGCGGTTCTTTTCGCCGCTCGACCTCATGCAGCTTCTGCACATATTCCCTGACCGCCCGGTTCTGCCGCTCCCACCGGCCGCCGCACACAGATGCCGCGCCGGACAAAAGTGCACTGCCCGCCAGGCGCTCCACCCGGTGTTCATCCTCCCAGCCGTCCCTGAGATCATAATAGGACAGAATCGCTGAAAGGTCCGCGCAGTAATCTATGGCAGCATTTTTGTACATCTTCTGTTTGACGAAGGGATGCACCAGACACTGGTGCTTCTCCTCCGCCGTTTCCGTCTCATATAAGGCTGTCAGCAGCATGGCAAGAAACGTCATCTCATAACTGAGTGCCAGCCGGCTGACCGCTCCGCAGCGCTTGCCCAGCGTTCCGCAAAGCCCGCAGTAAAACGCCCTGTAACGGTAAAATTCCCGAAACCGGAGTTCATCCTTTCGGGCAAGCATTACACCAAGCATTGAAATCTCCTTTTTAAAAACAGCCGCACAGCCCGTGCACTGAATAAATTCCGCCAGTTTCACTTCTGCGGGATTATATCATGCCTTTTCAAGGTTGACAACCGTCACCGGACAAACTGTCACTTTTTGCGTCCCAGTGCCGCAGTCCCGCCGCTGACCCGCACATCCGGACCGTCTTTCCCTTCCCCGGGAACGCCGTATTGGCCGTATGCCCGGGCGGCCCAGGCATCCGCTTCGCCAACCTGTTGCTGCGCAACAGGGCAAGTCTGTTCCTTACCGTCTGCGCAGCGGCAGTGAGATAAAATAGACCAGCGCACAAAGCAGCACGATGGCCGCCCCGGCAGAGGTATTCAGATAATAGGAAAGAATCAGGCCGGCAATGCCGCAGACAAGGGAAATGAGCACGGAACCCCAGAGATAGGAAACCGCGTTCCTGGCCAGATTTCTGGATGCCGCCGCCGGCAGAATCAGAAGGGAATTGATGAGCATCACGCCCACCCAGCGGATGGAGACCATGACGCACAGAGCTACCAGAATGGTAAACCCGTACTCCGTCAGCTTTGTCCGGATGCCCCGGCTTCGGGCAAGAGACGCGTTGACACTGGTCAGCAGCAGCGGATTGAACAGAAAGGTCCAGCAGACAAAGACCAGAATCAGCGCCCCCAGCAGCAGCGGCAGATCATTTGCCGTCACGGAAAGCACATCCCCGACGAGCAGGGAGGAATAGCGGGCAAACGCGCCGCCCCGGGAGAGAATCACCAGGCCCAGGGCTATGCTGGCGGAGGAAAATACGCTGATGATCGTGTCCGCGCTCATCCGTGAGTGCTGCTTGACAAAGGTGATCAGGGCCGCCCAGAGCACACCGAACAGGAGCATGGGCAGCATCTGGTCCTTCATGCCCAGCACCACCCCCAGGGCCACGCCGGTCAGCGCACTGTGTCCCAGCGCATCCGAAAAGAAGGCCATTTTGTTGTCCACCGCCATGGTTCCCAGCATTCCGAACAGCGGCGTAATCAGCACTATTGCCAGAAGGGCATTTTTCATAAAGGTGTACTGGAGAAAACTGAAGGGCAGAATTGTCCCCATGACGGCATAGATTCCGTTCATTCCCGTCCCTCCCTTGAATAAAACACCTGTTCAAACGCCTTCGAGGCAAATACCCGCTCCGGAGTTCCCTGTTCAATGACGGTTCCCTGCATAAGGGCCACCTGGTCTGCGTACCGTCTCACCACATCCAGATCATGGGAAACCAGCAGAATCGCCATATGATTCCGCTTTTTCAGTTCATTCACTGTCTGATAAAACGTCTCAAGCCCGTTCTCATCCATTCCCGAAACCGGTTCATCCAGAATGAGCAGGTCCGGCTGCGGCGTCAGGGCCAGCGCCAGCAGAACCCGCTGCAGCTCACCGCCGGAGAGTGCCCCCAGCGGACGGTCTGCCAGATGCTCACTGTGGGTGCGCATCAGGGCATGCCTGGCCATTTCCCTGACCCTGCGGCTGATTCCCAGGAAGACCGGACGTGAGGAAAAGGCCGCCGCCAGGAAGTCCTGAACGGATACCGGTGAGGAATGATCAAACTCCAGCTGCTGCGGAACATAGCCCGTCCGCACGGCCGCGGCGGGCCTTCCGTCACCGGTCAGGTGCCGGATGTCGCCTTTGTACTCAATCTGTCCCAACAGCGCCCGCAGCAGCGTCGTCTTGCCGGCGCCGTTGGTCCCAATGAGCGCCGTCAGCTCCCCGCAGTGAATATGAAGATTCACATCCGAGATCAGCACCTGCCCGTCCCGTTTGACGCTGAGATTGTCCACCTCAATCCGGCAGAGCCGGCAGCCGGACAGTTCCTTGGATGCGCCTTTCACCGGTGCCGGAACAGGCACCGGCGTTCCCCGCTCTCTCACTGGCCAAACGCCTCCCTGAGAACGCGGACATTTTCTCGCTGAATCTGCTCATAGCTCTCCGGGCTTCCGTTTCCGGAGACACAGGGATCCAGAACGTACATGGATGCCCCGGTTTCCCCCGCAATGATTTTTGCCGCTGTCGGGGAATACTGCGGTTCGATGAACAGTGTCTTAATGCCGAGCCGCGCGACAAGATCACAGGTCTCAGCGATATCCCGCGTGCTGGGTTCCTCCCCTGGCTCATTGGCGATTACCCCGGCAACAACCAGTCCATACCGCCGGGCCAGGTAGTTAAACGCTTCGTGGAAGGTGATGATTTCTTTCCCGGCCAGGGGCCTGAGTGCCTCCGTCATCTCCCCGTCCAGTGTTTTGAGCCGTCCGACATACGTTTCCGCATTGCTCCTGTACTGCTCCGCATGGGCCGGATCCGCCCCGGCAAGACCCGCCGCGATGTTTTGGATCTGCACCATGGCCAGCTGGGGATCCAGCCACACATGGGCATTGAGCAGTCCCTCCTCAATGCTCGGTTCCATTTCAATCCCCTGTGAGGCATCTATGACCGGCAGGTCAGCCTGGGCCCCGGCAACACGGTCCATGAACTGTTCCATTCCGCCGCCGTTGATCACCAGGGCATCTGCCTCCTCCAGCAGCACCATATCCCGGGTCTGCAGGGTGTAGTCGTGCAGACAGCCCACCGTCTGCTCCGCCATATTGGTCACCTGCACCCCGTCGATGCCCCCCGCCACGTTCTGTGTCAGGATGTACATGGGATAGAACGTCGTCAGGATCTGAAAATTCTCCGCTCCTGCTGTGCCAGAGAGCATCAGCAGCACAGCGAGGATAAGAAACAGCCGCTTCATGTCATTCTCCTTTTATCTTTACACGGTCCCGGCCGGATGCCCGGCACTCAGATATTCCCTGAGGGCAGGCAGCTGCTCTTTGGCATCATGCACGCCCTCCCAGTAGACATCCCCCAGTTTTTCCACATCTTTTTCAAGCCGGCCGATGCGGATGGGAATGGATGGAACAATTTCAAAAATCCGTCCTTCCTCATGCAGGCGGTCTACTTCCTTAAGTTCCCGGATGTACGTCTCATTCATTCGCAGCAGCGCATCCTCAAACTCGGGAAAATCTCCGTACAGCTGATGGATAATCTTCGAATTGTCCTGCAGTGAAGGCCGGAAGGACCGGTCCCGGGTCCGGACCACCACAATTTTCTCAAACCGCGGAAGCGCCCACTCAAAGGGGATCTTTACACTGCATCCCCCGTCCAGGCAGCGGATGCCGCACACATTCACCGGACGGCTGACAAAGGGCATGGACGCCGAGGCGCGAACCGCCATGAGCAGTTCATCCAGGTTCTGCTTTTTCTCAAAATACACCGGCCAGCCGGTGGTCAGTGCCGTTGCCACGGCAATCATGCGGCGCTCAGGCTGCATCAGGCGTTCCCGGTTCAGCGGCTCCGTCCGTTCCATCTGACTGAAGAGGAAATCAAACCCAATTACCCCCTGATTCTGCCGGCTCATCATCGGCCCTATCCCCACATATCTGGGATCCCGCCGGTACCGGAGATTCATCCGGGCGCTGAGCCCGATCTGTCCGGCCACATAGGAAAGAGCGTTCAGCGCACCGGCGCTGACACCGATGGTGGTCTCAAAATTGATGTCATTCATCATGAGGACATCCAGAACTCCGGAGGTATACAGTCCCCGGAACGCACCGCCCTCCAGGCAGAGACAGCCCGGGGTTATCACTTTCCGTGCTTCACCGGCAGGAATCCGGTCCAGCCGGGAATAGACACTTTTCCGCGGCGCCTTTCCGGGCTGTCCGGGCTTTCGCCGGTAGGTTTTCTGATCTTTGCGCATTCTGCTGCCTTCTTTCCGGATCTCAATGCCAATGGCCGTCCTGCGGCATGCCTGGTCATCCATGAACCGCATTCTGGTCTTAGGGCACCGCTTTTTAACGATACACCCGCTTCACAGACTGCCTTACGGCAGGTCCGGTCATCCATGAACCGCATTCTGGTCTTAGGGCACCGCTTCTTCCCGATACGCCAGCCCGACAGGCTGCCGCCCTGCGGCAGGCCCAGTCATCCATGAACCGCATTCTGGTCTTTGGGCACCGCTTCTTCCCGATACGCCAGCTCGACAGGCTGCCGCCCTGCGGCAGGCCCGGAATCAGATATCGAGATCCAGGTTTACCTCAACCGTATATCCCCTGGCAATCTCATCCACTTCCTTCTGTATCTTCTCCAGCAGTTCTTTCTGGTCTGCCTCAAAGTCCAGAATGACGTCGAGCGTGACATATTTCCGGGTTTCATCCACATAGAATCCATGCATCTGCAGGACACCATCATGGCTCATGACCGCCTTTGTAATTTTCCCCTGCATGGATTCGTTTCCATCTGAACTGTAATGGGAATAGATGCTGATGCCGGTCAGGATAATCTTATGCTTTTGGGCAACCCGTTCCGCAATGCTTCGCTGCATCTGATCAATCTGCCGGGCTGTGATGAACTCATCCACCTCGATGTGAACCGACCCGATGAGTCGCTCCGGACCATAGCTGTTGAGAATCAGATCGTAGGCGCCGTAAACGCCGGGCTCCTCACAGATCGTTCTCTTGACCGCATTTACCAGATCCCGGTCCATCCGCTCGCCCAGAATCTTATCCAGCGTTTCCTTGATCATCTCGATGCCGGAACGCGTAATCATCACACCGATCAGGATACCGACGTAGGGTTCAAGGCTCAAACCCGTCATAATGAAAATCACGGCGGAGAGAATGACGGAACTGGACAGGATCGCATCATTGAGTGAATCTTTTCCGGAAGCGATCAGGGAATCCGAATCCACCTTTTGTCCCTGTGCAACCATGTACCGGCCAAGGAGCACTTTTCCGATAACGGCACCTACCAGAATGATGAGGGTCACCGGTGAATAGTTGGGCTTTTCCGGCATAATGATTTTTCTGATTGATTCCTCAATCGCATTGACACCGGCAACCATGACGATGCCGCAGACGATCATGGAACTCAGATACTCAATCCGTCCATACCCCAGCGGATGTTTCTTGTCCGGCTTCTTGGCAGCCAGTTTCGCACCCACAATGGTTATGATGGAGGAAAGGGCATCGCTCAGATTGTTTAAAGCGTCCGTTACCACCGCAATGGAATTGGAAAGCAGTCCAAGAGTAGCTTTAAACAAAACAAGAATGATATTGACGCCAATGCCAACTATACTCGTCCTGACGATGGTTTCATTTCGGTTCATTCCAGTTATCCTTTCTTTACAGGCCTCACAGGTGATCTTTTGACCGGATCACTTTTGGGAAGGCCTGGAATCGATCCCCTGCCGCTGCGCGGCAGGGCCATTCTTTTTGTCAGTCGATGCAGATCTTAAAGACGACCGGCATATCGGAACGGAAATCCGTCCGAAGCTGCAGCGTACGCCCGCGGCTAAAGGTCACCGGTTTATCCGTGCCGAGCACCGACACAGAACGGATCACGCCGTTAAAGTCTGCCTCCCTGGCATCCTCCGGCATCCCAAGGGTATGGATATCATACACCCCGTCCGCGCTGGCTTTGAGCGCTGTCACGTACAGTGCACCGTTCGCCGTTGTAAAGCGGAAATCGGCGGAGGTAAACGGCTTCCGCTTTCCCTCTGCAAAATGCCCGCCCGGAATCCGGGTTGGTCCCTCCCCGTACTTTTTCCACACGCCTGCACCGGTGACTGCTTCCCCGTTGACACTGAGCCAGCGGCCAATCTCCTCCAGAATCGCCGCATCCCTGTCCGGAATTGTGCCATCTGCTTTGGGGCCGATGTTCAGAAGTAGACGGCCGTTTTTGCTGACAATATCGACCAGATCACAGACCAGATCTGCCGCCTCTCTGTACTGGTTATCCTCCGTATAGCACCAGGAATTGCGGGCCACGGAGGTGTCCGCCTGCCAGGCATAGGACTTCATCTCGGCAAACTGTCCGCGTTCCACGTCCGGCACCGCCGTGCCGAAGGGAAACGCATCAAACTTGTAATTGATGACCGCCGGCTGTCCCCATTCAAGAGACCGGTTGTAGTAATAGGCCGCCAGCTTTTTCAGATAGGGCTTTGCGCTCCGGTGCTGAATCCACCAGTCAAAGTAAATGATAGAGGGATGATACTGATCAATGATTTCGCAGGTCCTGAGCAGCCAGTCCTCAAGGAACTCTTTCGTCGGTTCCGGTGTACTGGCAATGTCCATGTGATCCCCTTCGGGCATCGCCGGCCAGTAAAAGTCGCCCCGCCGGAGCGGCTCATGAATATCGCTGTCAAAATCCTTCCCGTGGCCCATGAAAAACCAGTGTTCAATCCGGTGACTGGATGCCCCGGCGATGATTCCCCTGTCCCGGCAGGCCCGGCTCAGTTCACCCAGTACATCGCGCCTGGGACCCATTTCAAAGGCATTGTAATGCGACAGCTGACTTTTGTACATCTGAAAGCCGTCATGATGCTCTGCCACCGGAATGACATACTGTGCACCCGCTCGCCGGAACAGCTCCGCCCAGGCATCCGGATCAAACCGTTCCGCCCGGAAAAGCGGAATAAAGTCCTTATAACCGAAGACCGCCTGCGGTCCATATGTCTGAATATGATGTTCAAACGCCCGGCTGCCTTTGATGTACATGTTTCTTGAATACCACTCATTATCAAAGGCCGGGACACTGAATACGCCCCAGTGAATGAAAATTCCGAATTTAATCTGCTCATACCACTGCGGAACCCGCCAGGCAGAAAGGGATGCCCAGTCATCCCGGTATGGGCCCGATTCAATCACGCGATCGATTCTCTTAAGTTCTTCCTGCACCTTTCTCACCGCTTTCCCTATTTCAGCAGGAAAAAAGGAACTCCCCCGGTCTATGAACGGAGAAATTCTCTGCATGCTGTTTGAGTTCCGTATTATAGATGATTTCTGCCTCTAAATCAACGGCTTTTCACCTTACCACAGGCTGTTTCCCGTCGATTAACCCCCGGATCCATCCACGGTTCCATCCGGAGTCAGCCTGTTTTGCTGTCTTCCTCGATCACACATTCGTGCATTTTACTGTTCACATCATAGTGTATGCCAACCAGGATAATTCTTCCACCGTAATTTCTCAGAATTTCCGGATAATTCATCTCTTTGATCTGTCTTATTGCTCCCTCTGCATTTTTATTCCATTTCAGCTCTACGATCATTGCAGGAAGAGTGGATCTGTATTTGGGCATGAACACGATATCTGCTATTCCGTGACCGCCGGGAAGTTCTTCCACTTTCGCATATTGATCCACGCAGGAAATATACGCCATCTTCACCACATATCGAAGGCTTTGCTCATATTATAATAAGTTGGTGCATACTCAGAATCATGAACATCTGCGATTGCTTTTGCGACTGCATCACGCTTCCCATCCAGTGTATCTTTCAGCAGCTGATCGGATTTTTTAACCAGATTGATCAGTTTCTTATGTCTGGATTTGCGCAGAATATTTCCAAATTCAGACCTTACTTCTTCATTCGGGATTCTTACAAGGCCTGCCACCGTATCCTCATTATATGCGTCCGGCTCCTCTTCATACGTCAGATATCCCAGATGTGTAAGCAGTGTAAGAACATCATCCCGGCAGTTGAAGGTCTCCACATCATTCTGGAAAGAATCCGCATCAATCACAATGCTCTCCCCGGCAATCAGCCTCGCGATTGTGTCCTGGAGATCTTCCTGATCCATGTCGATATACGTCGTCAGTTTCTCTGCTGCAGTTGTTTTTTTCCAGTAGGACCTGAATTTGCCGGATTTTACTGCATACATGACGGAATATGGATTGTAAATGGAGTGCCTGTCTCCAAACGTATATCCGTCATACCATTGCTTCATTTTATCAAAATCTATCTGCCTGTTCTCACAGATCCTTTTTACTTCTTCTTCCGTAAAGCCAACAAATTCCGCAAAATCTCCCGGAGCAAGAGCTGTATATTCTTCAAAATCGGAAACAGCAGACTGATTTCCATCCTTCTTTATAGGAAGGATGCCCGTCATATAGGCAGCCGCAAAAATCTTTGATATCGTTCCGCTGCTTTTAAACAACATTCTCAGAAACTTCAGATACGCTTCTTCAATTTCCGGTGTTTCCCTGATTGGAGCATCCCTTTCATCAATGATCATGATCATCTTGTTTCCGACACATGATACACAATTGATTAACGTCTCATCAAACGAATTCCCTTACAGTACTTCCGGATAGCTGTCAAGTATTTCTTCCGTCACATTAGTGGTGATATATTTCACCAAATCCTTTGGGTTGACTTTTCCAAGCAGGTTCGTCATATCCAGGTAAATCACATCATATTGATTCAGGTACTTTTCATAATTCCCGTTTCCTGAAATACGATAGCCGGAAAACAGTTCATGTGAATCACACGTTTTGTCATAATAGGTGCACAGCATCTGGGCAGCAAAAGACTTTCCAAAACGACGAGGTCTGCTGATACATATCAGGTTTTCCGTGGTATCAATTGTCTGGTTAATCGCTCCGATTAATTCTGTCTTGTCAATATAGTTTTTCCTGATAATTCTTGTAAATCCACTGTTCCCCGGATTCAGATATACCCCATACACGACTCCTTTCTGTCAGCCAGTTCCGGCAACTGTTTGATCATCCGATGTCTTCACAGACTGATTATATCCCAATAAAGGCAGAATATCAAACAATCATACGGAAGGATCTTTGCAGCCCTTTCCCTTTCTCATCTCCATTGCGTTTAATCATCCCGAATAAACCGGGCGTATGCTGCGGCGTTTCATATTCACTGTATGTCGGGAAGAATTGTTTCATTGTTTTTTAGGCAGATCCCTTAAGATCCTATCCCCAATAAAGGCCACATCTTGCTAAGCTGTGAATTCAGAGGTATACTTTGTTTATCTGATTGCCGGAAAGAAATGAGGTCAACAACTGTCAAAATCGAAATGTTCTGAGGGATTATCTGAAGGAGCGGGAAAGGGAGAGCTTAATATCATGATTGAGCTTTTTAATCAGGAATATGCCATAAAGCAGTACGGGAAAGCAATGGAGGAAAAAGGTTTTAAGAAGGGGTTTGAAAAGGGATTTGAGAAGGGATTTGAGAAGGGGTTAAAAAAAGGAATGAAGAAGGGCAGAGAACAAATGGCCCAGTTGTTTGCAAAGCTTTTTGATCTGGGAAGGATTGAAGATGCAGAGAAGGTATCAAAAGATCCGGAATATAGAGAGAAGCTTTTAAAGGACTATGGTTTGGCTGAGGATTGAGCCGCATTCACCCTCCCGTGCTCCTTTATGAGCAATGACCTGGTTTTTGCCACCGCTATTTTTTTCCGGTGCACCTATCTGACAAATCAACGCTATGCGTCAAGCCCGCTCTTTCTCCGATATGCTTTTTCCGGATACTAGCCAAAGCAGATTTAAAGTCAAAGGCAAAAATGAACTGCATCAACGAAATAAGGGGCTGCATTTCATCACAGCGCAGTTTGTCAAGTCTGAACACCGTTAAGGCAGCGTTGCCGAGTGACCAATTTATGACTAAAGTCAAGAAGAGAATTCCATTGAAAAAACCGGTTGAATTGCGGTATAATCTGATTGGTGAATATAATTAAGGAAAGAGGGTGATCATCTGATGGAAGAAACAGAGAAAATGGAGGAAATAGTAAAACGGGATGCTAAAAATACGGTGTTTATTGATCTTTTTTCACAGAATGAATACCGCCTTCAGCTTTTCCAGACATTACATCCGGAGATAACGGATGTAAATGCGGATGAACTGCAGATTATCACCATCAAACCGATAATCACGAACCAGCAGTATAACGATCTGGCATTCGTATTTCGTGATAAACTGATGATATTTGTAGAAGCTCAGTCCACATGGTCTATCAATATTCTGATTCGACTTTTATTGTATCTGGCGGAAACAATTCGGGAATACCTGCACGACAGCGATATGGATATTCATGATGGTAAGAAACATAAGATTCCGATGCCTGAATTTTATGTGATTTATTCAGGAAAAGGGAAAAAACCAAAGACAATTTCTCTGAAGAAGGATTTCTTCCGCAGCGAACTGTGCCCAATAGATCTGGAAGCAAAAGTGTTTACCCTTGAAACGGATGACATAATTGGCCAGTACATCATTTTCTGTCACGTATTTGATGCACAGACTAAAAAGTACGGCAGAACGAGAGAAGCAGCGATGGAAACACTCCGGATTTGCCGAGATCGAAATGTTCTGAAGGATTATCTGAAGAAACGGGAAAAGGAGGTCATCAATATCATGATTGAGCTTTTTAATCAGGAACATGCCGTTCAGGCCTACGGGAAATCTATGCAGGAAAAAGGTATAAAGATAGGCGAAAAGAGAGGCGAAAAGAGAGGCGAAAAAAATGGCAAGAAGCAACTTGCTCAGTTGTTTGCAAAGCTTTTTGCATTGGGAAAGACCGAGGATGCAGAGAAGGTATCAAAAGATCCGGAGTATATGGAGAAGCTTTTAAAGGAGTATGGTTTGGCTGAAGGTTGAGCTGTATACGCCCTGCTGTACTCGTTTCTGAGAAAGACTTTTTCTTTTCCCGGATACCTGTAACTGTTTCAAAGTCAAAGACAGTAAATGATCTGAAGGATTATCCGAAGAAGCGGGAAAAGGAGGTCCTCAATATCATGATTGAGCTTTTTAATCAGGAACATGCCGTTCAGGCATACGGAAACGCCAGGGAGAAAAAAGGTATAAAAATAGGCGAAAACCAACTTGCTCAGTTGATAGCAAAGCTTTTTGATCTGGGAAAGATCGAGGATTTAGAGAAGGTATCAAAAGATCCGGAGTATAGGGAGCAGCTTTTAAAGGACTATGGTTTGGCTAAAGCTTGAACTGTATATGTCCTGCTGTACTCGTTTCTGAGAAAGACTTTTCTTTTCCCGGATACCTGTACCTGTTTCATAGTCAAAGGCAATAAACGATCTGAAGGACTGTCTGAATGAATGGAAAAATGAGGTCGTTAATATCATGATCGAGCTAATTAATCAGGAATATGCCGTACAGGCGTACGGGAACGCCATGGAGAAAAAAGGTATAAAGATAGGCGAAAAGAGAGGCGAGAAGAAGGGCAAAAAACAAATGGCTCAGTTGGTAGCAAAGCTTTTTGATCTGGGAAAGATCGAGGATTTAGAGAAGGTATCAAAAGATCCGGAATATAGGGAGAAGCTTTTGAAGGACTATGGTTTGGCTAAAGATTAAGCGGCATGCTGCCTGTTGGATAAAAGGCTCACGCAATTTTCTGTTTCCAGAGAATTGTGTGAGCCTTTTCATTATTGTGTTCAACTCATGGCCAGCGGTCCGACAAAGTGGACCTGCCGCAGAATGGTCCTGTCACGCACCCACAGTTCGTCAAATCCGGGCACGCACGACGCTGCTCAGGCAGGACTGACAAATGCCCGCAAAGCATCCCCTGTTGCCTTGCTCCTTTTATTCTTCCGTCGTCTCCTCCGGTTCTGCCGCAGCAGGCTGCGCCGGTGCATCCAGTGTGGTTACCGAGACGGTCATGCCGATTCGAATGTTCTCGTTGGGAACAAAGTCGATATAGGCAGGATAATTTGCCTCACTTCCGGCCTCTGACTCGCTGAGATGGGAAATCATGGAGACAGTTCCCTTGGTCTGCATGCTGTTGCTTTCATCATAATTGAAAGACAGATTCACGGTATCCCCTTCCTTGATAGAAACCAGGTCATATTCGTTGACACTGATCTGAATCTGCAGGGAATCCATGGAATAGACGGTCAGCAGCGTATCCCCTTTGCTGACCGTCTTGCCGGCTGCAGTGTCCACCGAGGCGATGATGCCGCTGACATCTGAAATGATTTCATTGCTGGTTGCATAAAGCCCGTCAAACTCACCCGTCACGGTCTCAAACAACAGATCTCCCCGCTTCACTTTGTCCCCGTCCTTCACATGAAAACGGAGGATGGAACCGCTGCCGTTCACCGCGATCTCCGAAGTCCTGCTCACGCTCCCCCGGCCGACCCGGGTCTTGGAGGCATAATTCGGACTCCTGTACAGGTAAACATTTTCCTCCATCAGCAGTTCACCGGAAGTCGTTTCCACTGTATACGTGGTGTCACTGGCTGCCGTCACAATGCCAACCGCCGTATGGGCTCCGTCGCTGGTGCAGCTCATATACAGCGTCTCACCGATATTCACATACTTGGTTTCCGCGCTGTTATACGCCTTCTCAATGTCCGCGGAAATCGTGTACTTGTGCTCCGGCACAATGTACATCACCGCACCGTAGCGGTTCACGACATTTTCCACGCTGTCGCCCACCTGGGCAAATACCCCGGCAATGGTGCCATCCGCCGTGGCGTAGACCTTATCCGTGGCAATGGTGGCAACCACGCTTCCCCTGTCAATCCGGCTGCCCGCACGCAGACTGAAATGGCTGACGGTTCCGCCAAATGGCGCTGTTACGGAGACAACCTCACCTGATACGACGGTTCCCTCAAATGTAGTGGATGCCAGTGCCAACACCGGCATAAGGACCAATGCCAGAATGATTCCGATTAACTTTTTCATAGTCACTCCTCCGGCACAAAGGGCATGTGCCTTGTCATTTTTGGTATCTGTTTACATGCGTCTGAGGGCATCGATCGGACTCAGTCTGCTGGCTTTTCTGGCCGGTGACCAGCCAAAGATGATGCCAACGGCCGCTGAGAAGCCGACGCCCAGCGCAATCGCGCCATAGGAAATTACAAAATCCGTTCCCATCAGATGACACATGATCGCCGAGAGAATCAGGCCCAGTACAACACCTGCCAGTCCGCCGATCATGGAGAGCAGGAACGATTCAATCAGAAACTGCATCTGAATCTGCCCGGGTTCCGCGCCAATGGCTTTTTTGAGTCCGATTTCCACCGTCCGTTCCGTCACGGAGGTCAGCATCATGTTCATAATGCCGATGCCGCCGACCACCAGAGCAATGCTGGCAATGCCGCCCAGCAGGGCTGACATCATGGACATCATGGTTTTCATCGTCTCCTCAATGCTTTCCATTGTGGTGATCTTGTACGTGTCATCCTCGTAACTGAAAATCTCATCCAGCAGCTCCTCCAGCTTCGGCTGCACCTCTTTTGAGGCATTGGCACTGTCCAGATAGATGGTCGCGCTGGTGACCAGTGAGGCGTTGTTCATTTTGAGCGCCGTGGTATAGGGAACCAGAATCTTGGGTGAACCGGACAGAAGACTGGCGATGGAGGTATCCGATTCATAGATGCCGACAATGGTAAACTGAATCCGGTTCAGATAGATGGTCTTTCCGATCGGACTCACGCCATAGAAAAAGGATTCAATAATGTCCCCGTTAATCAGGCAGACCCGGGACATGTTTTCCGTATCAATCCGGTTCAGTCTGCGTCCGCTCTTCACCAGATCCTCATGCACCTCAAAGTAGGTATCATTCGTTCCCTGCACGCTGATGCTGGTTTCACTGACATTCTCTCTTGCCACTGTGCAGCTCATGCTCACAGTGGGTGAAAGTCCGCGGATCTGATCAATGGCAATGATCCGCTTCATATCCTCCTCATCCAGCCCGTCCTTGAGATCATTTCCGGTGGTTGTCAGGGTTATGGTCCCGGCACCCATGGAGGTAAAGGACGAGGAAATGGACGAGGAAACGGCGGAAATGGTGGTAATCAGGGCGATGACGGCCGTAACGCCGATCATGATTCCCAGTACCGTCAGGAAGGAACGAAGGCGGTTCTGCATGATGTTCTCAATGGCCATGGCACAGCTTTCCACAAACATGTAGACATGACCCATGATTCTGTCCATGAGGCTCATGCAAACGTCACCTCGCCCTCCGCTTCAGTCATCACACCGTCGATAATATTGACGAC
This sequence comes from Clostridia bacterium, assembly GCA_017626895.1. Lineage (GTDB taxonomy): Bacteria > Bacillota > Clostridia > Christensenellales > Aristaeellaceae > Ventricola. The sequence goes on from JAGAHV010000311.1 coordinate 24,695, forward strand.
ACGGCGTGCATTTCTGGCGATATTGACATCATGGGTGATCATGATGATCGTGTGCCCTTCCTGGTTGAGCGCATGGAACAGGTCCATGATCTGATGACCCGTAGTCTGGTCCAGTGCGCCCGTGGGCTCATCTGCCAGCAGGAGACTCGGGCGGGTCACCAGCGCCCTGGCAATGGCCACGCGCTGCTGCTGACCGCCGGAGAGCTGATTGGGCATATGATGCATCCGGTCCTCAAGCCCGACCTTGCAGAGCATCTCCTCCGCCCGGGTATGCCGCTCACTGGGCCGGACGCCCGCATAAATGAGCGGCAGTTCCACATTCTTCATGGCATCCATCCGCTGCAGGAGCTGCGAGTTCTGGAAGATAAACCCAATCTCCTTTGAGCGGATATGGGAAAGCTCCTTTTCATCCAGGTCCAGGACCACATTTCCCTTCAGAATGTATTCACCTGACGTGGGCAGATCCAGGCATCCGATAATGTTCATGAGGGTCGATTTTCCGGAACCGGAGGGCCCCAGGACGGAGAGAAACTCGCCTTCCTCAATCTCCAGCGATATTCCCTTGAGAATGGTGACATATTCCTCACCCAGCCGATACTTTTTGACGATATCGGTCATTCTGAAAAAGCAGTCCTTCAGGTTGGCCGCTGCATCTTTTCCGTTCTGCATACGTACCTCCCTTACCGCATCCCGCCCGGTCCCATGCCGCCCATATTTCCGCCGGTGTTCCGCTGATTATTTCCCTGATTCTGACGGTTCTGTCTGTTCTGGTTGGAATTGTTCTGACCGCTTCCTGTTGTGAGATTCTGCAAACCGCTGAACAGGCCGGTATTGCCGGTGGCCTTTTGCTCGGCAACCTTGTAAACCGTCTGTCCCTCGGTCAGACCGGAGACAATCTCCACATAGTTGTCGTTATCCACGCCTACCGTGACAGGTACCTGCGACATTTCATCATTCTCACCTTTGACTAACACGTATGCGCTGTTATTCCCGGCAAAGCTCAGCGCGGACTTGCTCAGGATCACGGCATTCGTGGCCTCCTCAAGGGGAATGGTCACCGTTACCTGCATTCCCGGCAGTACATCCTCCGTCACGGTCACATCACAGCTGACTGAATAGTAGGCAGTATTGCCGTTGGAGGATGAAATCCGGTTGATGTGGGCAATAGTCGTATCAAAGCTGGTCCCCAGGGCGGTCAGGTTGACCTTGCACGGCTGGCCCAGATACACTTTGGAAATCGAGTATTCATCCACCCGGATGGAGACGGTCATTTCGGTGAAATCGACAATCTGAATCAGATTCTGATTCGCCGTTACCTCATCCCCTTCACTGACAGAGATTTCGTTTACCTGTCCGCTAAAGGATGCCTTAATCATCTCCCCGGTTGACAGACGGATCAGCCGTTCATCCTTCTCGACGTTTTCCGCTTCGGAAACATAGATTTTGCGTACCGTCCCGGCCTTATCCGCCGAAAGGGTCTCATAGTTTTTTGCGCTCATGGTCCCACTGAAGCTCAGTGTATTGGAGATGTCTCCTTTCCGTGTGGTAAATGTGTCGTACGTTACAGTCACCGCCTGGTTCACACCTCTGAAGATGACAAAATACCCGACAGCGCCCAGCACAAGGAGAAGAAGCACCAGACGGATTATCCGGCGTCCACGCTTCTTTTTCCCGGATCCTCTCAACTCTGTCCCTCCTCACTCAGCTGGCTCATTTCCTGTGCGGTATTGCTGCGCACATCGTAATAATAGAATTCCGAATCGCGATTATCTGTCAGTGTATAGGTCACATCATCTACGGTTACGTTGACATTGAATGTATTGTCCGTGGTATCCATTGTCAGCGCATACAGGAAATCCTTGCTGACCTTTCCGCTGGAACGATACATGGCATAGCGGGTTCCCCCGGAAAAACCGTCTGTGGGCACCGTAATGCTGTGATCGCCGGCCTGCAGAACCATCTGCGCAATTCCGCTGGCTGAAAGCTTCTTTGACACCGTGCCGCTGAATACCCAGGTATAGGCATTCTCATCACTTTCATCCGCGGTGAGAACAATGGTATCCAATGTGCCGTTCTCATTTAAGGCTACAAAACGGGCCTTAAAAGGCGCGGTCTCACCGGTGTTTCCCTCACCCGGGTAAAGATTCAGATCCAGTGTTTCCTCACCGATCATCAGCTGGGACATGGCACTGGAATCAAGCACCAGATCCACACCGTTGTAGGCGGAAATCAGTGTCGTGGAAGACTTTGCGTGACTGACCGATCGGCTGGATCCGCTGCCTGAGCTGCGTTTCACCGTCGTAGTTTCGGTTTTGGCATTCATTTTGTCCTCATCCGTTTCCAGCTCAACACTTTCATCCCTGGTTCCCAGCAGAATCCGCTCCGTGCTCTTGGTAATGTTTCCGGCTGCATCCCGGATACAGATCTGTCCGGCTTCCAGTGTCACTTTTCCGTTCGCCTGGTAAGCCCGGCGCATGGTTCCGTCTTTCTGCTGCGTCAGCAGACTCCACTTTTTCCCGCCGTTCACCGACACGGACACCGCTCCGCTGACCGTATCTGTTCCGGTGACCACCAGTCCGTATCCATCCGTTATATAGAGCAGCATAATCGGGCCGACCGTATCCTGCTTGACCGTGTACGCCTCGGATCTGGCCAGTTCATCGCCTGCCTCATTCAGCAGCAGGAACCGGACCATATATTCCCCGTCTACGGCCGTATAGACAGACCCATCCAGAATTTCCGGCTCAGCGCCGGTCCTCTGTGCCGCATAAACCACCTTCTCCGTGCCGGCCGGTTCCGCGGTATGACTGAGGGTGAACACGGATGCCTCCCTGCTCCATCCCTTTTCGGCCTCGCCGGTCCGGCTGACCGAAAGGGTGTACTGAACGGTCTGCCCGGCCCCCTCAATGGTTTCTGTTTCCTCAGCGGCGGAAAGGAGCTCTGCCCCCAGGACCGGGTTTTCACCGGTCAAAGCCGTGCCCGTGCTCGACAGGGGGCTCATTGCCATCATCAGGGAAGCTTCATTATCTGCGGCCTCTGTCGTTTCCTCTTCCGTGACAATTTTCCCCTCCCTGACCGTTATCTTCTTCTCTGCAAGTGTGTTTTCAGCATCCTTTACAAAGAAAGTCAGTGTATGATCGCCCTCCTGCGGCAGCGCGTATTCCGTTCCGTCCAGACGGACCGGTTCATTATCATCTACCTGAACGTAATAGACCAGCACAGTTTCCGATTCTGCATTCTCCTCTTCATCCCCGGTTACATTCGCATACAGGATTGTAAAATTCAGGGTCTGGGTCTCTGTCAAATCCTCACTTTCAGTAAAGGTCACTGAAAGTACTTCCGATTTCTGAGACGTTTCGGATGCATTCCCTTGCAGACTGTTCATCTGAAGTGATGTGAATTGGGGTGTCGAATTCAGGGTCTGCAGTTGTGAAACGGTGTTTCCTGTATTTGCCGTATTCAGCTTGTCTGTGTCATTTTCATTCTGCTGCGAATCATTCAGGTCAGTATCCCCGTTTTTCTTTTCCTCCCCTGAGTTCGCTAGTGATTTCATCACAGAAGAGGATTTGAACAAAATCTGACCATTTTCCGTGTTGTTCGGATTGTTGTTCTCTCTCTCCTCCCCGTTCTGTCCGTTTTCATTCTGCTCGCCTTCCGGCTGCTTACTGTCCTCGTCTGTATCCTCTTCATTTTCCGAATTTGTCCCCGACACACCTTTTACGACAACCGGTGCTGTTGAGTTCAGACTTTTAAGGGATAATGGTGCGCTTTTCAGCTGAACATTCTTCAGGACAGACGATTGTGACAACGTCTGATTTTCCTCATTACCGTCTCCATCTGCACCATCCGAATCAAGTTCATCTTTATTCTCGTCCTGCTGCTGAGCGGAATCCGTTTCCTCTGTTTTCTTTTCTGTCTGTTTTAACTCTGAAACCAGGTCCATTCCCAGAATGGGTTCACTGTCCTTTTCCTGTTTTTGTCCGTTGCTTGACAATTCATCCGGATTCCCTGTTTTCCCCCCGGAATTTGTCAGAAGATCCTCCGTCTGTTCCGGATTCTCCTTCTGCTCATTTCCGGTAGTGGATTGATTCGATTTCAGCTGATTAAACGCATTCAGAAGCGCATTGTTTCCTTTGCCTTCATTCGCCGAGTCGGTGTCCGTTCCTGATTTTGCCTCAGAGGAAGAATCTAATTCTTCATTTCCGTCCTTTTTCGTATTTTGTTTATCCAGCGTCAGGGTCTCCACAACAATATCATCGTCGTCTTCATCTGTCCCATCCGGCACAGGTGTCTGATTTCCTTTTTCAGCCGGTTTCTGATCGGTTTCCTCTGGTTTCTCTTTGGTAACCTCCGGCCTTTTGACCTCGAGTTTTTTTGACACAAGGAGATTTCCATTCGTATCCTGCACGGCAAAAACGTACACACCCTCTGCTTTGACTGAGATCGACCATCCATAGTCCGACCGGTCCAGTTTTTTCACCTCGCCGTCCGGACGGGTCATAACCAGATCCAACTCTCTGTTTTCCGAATAGACCGTGACCGTCAGAATAAATGAATCCGTCTCATCAAGATAATTCCAGTATGCATCCATGGAAACTTCAATTTCTTCCGGTTCCGGATTGTTCTTCGGTAGATTCTCCGCTTTCTTTTCGCCCTCGATGATTTCTACCTCATCCTGCAGCGACTGCCCGGCTTCCTCTATCTTCTGTTCAACGGAACCTGTTGTCACCGCCTGGTTTCCACTGGCCGCGTTGTTTGATTTTTCTCCGCTATTCGCATCCGAAGCATTGTCTTTATTCTTTTCGGATGTATCTGAATTACTGACGGTATCGCTGCCGGTCACAGCATTCGTCTCCGATGAACTGCCGCCGTTGTTTTCTTTTGAGTCACCGCCGGCTGCATCACCACCGTTTGTGTCCTGGATCGTATCACCGCCGGCTGCATCACCACCGTTTGTGTCCTGGATCGTATCACTGCCGGCTCCTCCTTCGCCGGTATTGGCTTCTACGGTCGGGTTTGCACCATTATCGTCTCCGCCGGTATCGCCTCCTTCGTTCGTGTCTCCTCCGTTTCCGTCGCCGCCGTTGCCATCTCCGGACGCTTCACCGTCATTTCCGCCGCCGTTGTTTTCTCCGTTCGTATCTCCTCCGTCTGATCCACCATCGTTAGAAGCTTCGTTCTCAGATCCGCCCCCTTCCTCTGATTCATTTTCAGGGGACTGATCTGAGCCCTCATCCAGTTCACCCTCGATCAACTCAAGCGGTTCTTCCCCTTTGCTCACCGCCGGCATGTTAAACTGAGTCAGAAGCATCAGACTAAACGCAAGCAGCAATCCCTGATTCTTTCTCATTCTTCTCCCCCCTGATCGATCTCCACATGCACATTCATTCCTGAACGCACCTGAGGTGTATTCTCAAATACCGCGTATCCGCTGTAAACCGGTTCATCCGTCTCAGTTTCATTTGCCACAAAGGCGATCTCCGTGACAACCCCGGAAACCGGCTCCTTTTCCTCGATCCATTCAAAGTAGATGCATACTGGATCTCCCACTTTCACCTCAGACAAATTTTCCTGCGGAATATCAAACTCAATTTTCAGTGAATTATCCGGATAACAGGTAAACAGCGTATCGCCCTTTTCCACTTTCTGTCCGGCGCTGACCGATACCTCCGACACAATTCCGCTGAGCTCCGAACGAAGAATGGGGTCCATAGCCCGAAGGCCGTCGATATCCCCCTCCACGGTTTCAAACAATGTCTGTCCGCGTTCCACTTCCTCGCCATCCGACACATATATCCGGATAATGCTCCCTGTTCCCTGGATGCTGCGAACACCGGTCCGGGAAACGGTTCCCGATCCGATACAGGTTTTGGACGCATAATTGGGCGACCGGTACAGATAGACCGTCTCCTCCATATAGAGTTCCCCGGCAACCGTCTCTACCGTATAGTCAGAACCACTGACTTTCGTAATCCGTCCGATGGCCCTGTGCGTTCCATCTTTCGCACACTTGATATAGACCGTCTCGCCTACGGTAACGTAGGTCGTATCCACTGAACTGTAGGCTTTTTTAATGGAACAGCTCACCGTAAATTTGCTGACCGGCGCCAGGTACAGGACCGTCTGCTCCGCAGTGTCCCCCGGCTGGGCAAAGATGCCGGTGACCACACCGTCCTCCGTTGCCATCACCCGGGTTGTGGCCATTTCAACCACCTCATCGCCCACCGCAATTGTGCTTCCCTGCCGCAGATCAATCCGCTTGACAATTCCCCCGTAGGGAGCACGCATACTGACCGCCTCCCCCGGAACCGTTCTGCCACTGAGCAGGATTTCAGCACTTCCTGAAAGTGCCGCCATTGTCAGCAGACAGAAAATAGCAACACCCCATCTTCGTTTCACTGTGCACTCTCCTCCGCACTTTCATTCCTTTGCCTGCCTGACCCGGACCTTTGAGATTGTGTATTTCCTGTCTGCTGTCCCGAACCCTTTTCGGGCCGGATTCTCTCAGCAGATCCAGTGTCTGTCTCATTTTCAGGCCGGGTTCTCTCAGCAGATCCGGTGTCCGTCACATTTTCAGACCGAGTTCTTTCAGCGGATCCGGCTTCCGTCTCACTTTGTGACACAGGCAATTCTTGTCCCCGTGTTCCCGGCCGTTCCCGGGTTTCGCCCGTACCGGATGAAACCGCAGGTCCTGCCTGTCCGGGTTCACCTGCCGCCCGGGATGCCTCGGAAGGTGTACTTTGTCCCTGTTCACTGTTTTGACGCGGGCCCGAGGAACCCTGTTCCTCTCTTCCGGGCATTTGCCCATTTCCTGTTTCCGTGCCCGTCCTCTGCCCGTTACGTCCACTGTCCCGGGCGCCGCGGACGGCTTTTTCTTCATTATATATAGAATGTGTGCCGAAAATCTGCCGGAGCAGTCTGGTCAGAGGCCCTGTCGTTTCCTCCTCTTCGTCCAGTACAGGCGTATACACCTGTTCCCCTTCGGTTACGCCGGAAAGGATTTCGATCTGCATGCCGTCTGAAAGGCCGGTCTCAAGGACAATTTTTTTCATATTGTCCCCGTCTTTCCCATAGACAAAGGGTTTTCCGTCTTCATCAAAGGAAAGCGCGGCAAGGGGCAGCGTGAGGACATTTTCCGCCCGGTCATCCGCCATGCGGACGCTGACGGTCATGCCCGGCAGGACAGAATCCGGCACCTCCAGCTTTGCCGTCACCGGATAATAGGCCACACGGCCGTTGCTGGCAGACATCCGGTTGACATGGGTAATGACAGTCTCAATTTCCATGGACAGCGGAACTATGGTCACATAGCATTTCTGTCCGACTTCCACTTTCTTTACATCATACTCATCCACCTGAATCTGGACCTCAAGATGCTCAAGGTCACTGACCTGCACAAGGGTAACATTCGGCCAGATGAAATCTCCTTTTTTAAACCGCATTTCATTGACCGTTCCCCCGATGGATGCCTCGTAGACCTTTCCGGTTCCCAGCATCACCAGAGGATCCCCCTTGCTGACCAGCTGCCCGGCCTTGACGTACAGTTCCTTGATGGTCGTGACGCCCTCCGTATTGGAGATAGTCTCACTGTTTTCCACATTCAGGGTCGCGCTGAACGATTTATAGGTTTCAATGGTTCCGCGCTCAACGGTCACCATCCGCATTTTCTGACCCTCTTTTGCGGTCAGATTCCGGGACAATGCGAAACCGGCCAGGCACAGTGCCAGTACCAGAATGACCAGCCAGATTTTTTTCTTTTTCTTGTTTTTCCGACGCACGGGTATCCCTCCGCCACGTTATTGTCAGCGCCATTATACAATTAAAAGCTGAAAAAAAGCTTAAAAAAAATCTGATCCAAAAAAATAGAGATTTCCGGCAGCGTTCCCGGTTCCTGCCCGTTTTGCCCGCACTCAGACAATCTCACAACCCTGCATTCTCATTTTCATGCGGTTTACAGGGGAAAAACATTTGGGTTTAGCGCTAAACTTACACCAGTTTTATTCGTTTCCTATTTGACATTCCCATGAAACATCATATATAATGAAGTCAGTTGGTACGAATTGATGTACCCAAAGAATATACAGGAGGAAAAAACCATGAAAAAACTGATTGCTCTCTTTGTCGCGCTTTCCATGGTGCTGACCGTCTGCTGCGCACTGGCCGATGACCTGAACAGCTATACGCTGGATGAAATCATCGCCAAGGCAAAGGAAGAAGGACATGTGGAATCCGTCGGCATGCCGGACAGCTGGGCCAACTGGGGCGACAGCTGGAAAGGCCTGACTGAAACCTATGGCATTGCCCATACTGACGAGGACATGAGCAGCGCGGAAGAGCTGAGCATGTTTGAAAACGACAGCACCCGCGACATCGGTGATGTCGGACTCGCTTTCACGCAGGTAGCCCTGGACAAGGATCTGGTCCAGAGCTATAAGACCACCAACTGGGACAGCGTTCCTGACTGGGCCAAGGATCCGGATGGCAAATGGATGATCGCCTACACCGGATGCACCAGCTTCATCTTCAACAACGATCTGGCCAAGGGACAGCCCATGCCCAAGAGCTGGCAGGATGTCCGCGAGGGAACCTATAAGCTGACCATCGGCGACGTCGTCGGCGGCGCCACCGGTCAGGGTGTTGTGGTTGCCACCGCCTATGCCTTTGGCGGCGATCTTGACAACCTGCAGCCTGCCTATGATTTCTGGACCGAGATGGCCAAAGCCGGCCGTATCGACAGCGGTGACATCCTCCTTGCCCGTATTCAGGCCGGTGAGGTGGAATGCGGCGTCAGCTGGTCCTACAACGTGCTGACCTACCGTGACCAGACCCCCAACTACAACATCACCGTCGGCATCCCCTCGGATGGCGCCATCCTGGTCGGCTATGCCAGCGTCATCAGCAAGAACAGCGACTCCCCGTTCGCCGCTGCTCTGGCCCGTGAATTCATCTTCTCCGATGAGGGACAGATCAACCTGGCCAAGGCCGGTGCCATCCCGACCCGCACCAACGTGGCCATTCCGGATGAGGTCATCGCCTCCACCTTCGATCCTTCCACCTATGCCAACGCCGTGGGCATCTCCGATGCCGCGCACTACGCCGAGGTCTGCGGTCAGATCTCCGAGTGGTGGGATGAGAACATCATTCCTCTTCTGAACTGATTTCCAATTAACTGACAGCCTTCGGGGGCGTACTCCAAAAGTGCGCCCCCTCATTTTTCAGACGGAGGACGCCTATGCAACAAAAAAACAAAGGAACGGTGCTGACCAGCCGGAACAACCGGTATTATTATCTGCTGGCACTGGTCCCCTTCCTTTTTCTGGTCATCATGTACGAACTGCTTCCGCTGATCATGCTGATCGTGGACAGTTTCGGACTTGACAGCAATGCCAGCGTCCGTTTTTCCCTGGACAACTACACCAAGATCTTCACGACCCTCAAGTACCAGAAATCCATTGAGAACAGCCTCAGGATCACCCTCGTCTCCACCATCGCCGGCATCATCATCGCCTTCCTGGGCGCCCGTGCGGCCCACAATTCAAGAGGACGGTTCCGCAATGCGTTCCTGACGGTTCTCAACATGACCTCCAATTTTGCCGGCGTTCCGCTGGCTTTCGCGTACATGATCATCTTGGGCAACGCCGGCGTGATCAAGCAGATCGCCAGTGTCTATCATATCGATTTCATCCAGAACTTCGATCTGTATACCAGCGGCGGCCTGACCCTGATGTACATCTATTTCCAGATTCCGCTGTCCACCCTGCTCCTGATTCCGGCTTTCAACGGCATCCGGAAGGAATGGAATGAGGCGAACATGCTGCTGGGCGGCAACAGCGCCCATTTCTGGTTCAAGGTCGCCATCCCGGTGCTTTTGCCCAGCATCTTCTCGACCATCAGCGTGCTCTTTGCCAACGCCCTCTGCGCCTATGCCACGGCCTATGCACTGCTGATGAACAACTTCTCGCTTCTGCCGGTCAATATCTCCGCCTCCTTTGTCGGTGATATCAAGACCAAGCCGAAGCTGGGTGCCGCCCTGTCTGTCGTCATGATGCTGATCATGTGTCTGGTGATTCTGCTCAACAACTACATCACCAAAAAGACGACCAAATGGGAAGGGAGGTAAGACCGGATGAACCGACGCGCCAAGATTTCTGCCAACATCGTGATGACCATCGTCGTCATCTGGCTGCTGATTCCCCTGATTGCCACCATCATCTACAGTCTGTTTGAGGACTGGACAGGCATCATCCCCCGGGGCTTTACCCTGGCCAACTATCAGAAAATCTTCACGGATCCCGCGTTCCTGACGGCCATGTACCAGACCCTGATCGTCTGTGCCGTGCCCATCATTATCACCATCATTGTGGTGCTGCTGGCCCTTTTTGTGGTCACGGTCTATTTCCCGAAACTGGAAAAATACGTTCAGATTCTCTGCATGATTCCCTATACCATTCAGGGCGTCATCCTCTCCGTTTCCATCCTGATCCTCTATGCCAAGGGCAAAACCATTCTCAGCGGACGGATGGTCATGCTCATCGGGGCCTACTGCATCATCATTCTGCCCCACATCTACAACGGCATCCGCAACGGCATGCGGGCCATTAACATGAACATGCTCCTTGAGGCCGCAGAGATGCTGGGTGAGAGCAAATTCCGCGCCTTTTTCAAGGTCATCGTCCCCAACATTCTCACAGGCATCACCGTCTCCAGCCTGCTGGCGGTCGGTCTCCTGTTCGGTGATTACGTCATTATCCGGAACCTGTCCAGTACCAGCGTGAACAACATGCAGAAGTTCCTCTATCAGGCCATGAAACGCTCCAGCACCGAGGCCTCTGCCGTGTTTGTGGTCATCATGCTGATCACCTTTGCCATCACCGCCGTCGTGCTGACCCTGCAGAACCGGAGTACTCTTGAGAAGATCAGAAACGGAGGGCAATAAGCCATGTCTTACATCCGATTTGAGAAAATCAATAAACTCTTTGGCACAAATCACGTGCTCAAAGACATTGACCTGGATGTGGAAAAGGGGCAGCTGGTCACGCTGCTGGGTCCCTCCGGCTGCGGAAAATCCACCCTGCTGCGCTGTCTGGCCGGCCTTGAGCAGGTCACCAGCGGGCATATCTACCTGGACGGACAGGAAATCACCGACGTCATTCCCCGCCGCCGCGGTATCGGCATGGTCTTCCAGCAGTATTCCCTCTTCCCCAACATGAACGTACGGGACAACGTGGCCTACGGTCTGAAGCTGAAAAAGCTGCCCAAAGCGGAAATCAGCCAGAAGGTTGAACAGATGCTTGACATCGTGGGACTGAGTGACAAAATCAGCCAGTACCCCGCCCAGCTTTCCGGCGGTCAGCAGCAGCGCGTCGCCCTGGCCCGCGCCATGGTGACGGCCCCGAAAGTCCTCCTGCTGGATGAACCGCTGAGCGCCATTGACGCGCTGCTGCGCAAAAACCTGCAGATCGAAATCCGCCGGATCCAGCAGCAGCTGGGCATCACCACCATCTTCGTCACCCACGACCAGGATGAGGCCATGGTCATGTCGGACATGATTCATCTGTTCCACGCGGGGAAAATCGAGCAGTCCGGCTCTCCCGAGCAGATCTATACCCATCCGGGCACCAAGTTTGCCGCCACCTTCATCGGAAACTACAATCTGCCGGATGCGGCCAGTTTTAACCGGGTCTTCGGTTCAGCCATTCCCGGCACCGATGTGGCCGTGCGGCCTGAAATCATCTCGCTCAGCCGGAAACCAGTGGAGAAAACCGCGGATCTCCTAGTGGCCGAGGGCAAAATTTCCAGTCATATCTCCCACGGCAATCTGGTCCGGTTCACGGTGGATTTTGAAAACCTCTCCCTGAATGCCGACGTGGTTTACAAAAATCAGATGGATTTCACCGAAGGTGACACCGTTTATGCCGCCATCCGGAAAGATCTGATCGTTGCCCTGTAACCAGGCAGTATGAAAGCCGTGCCAGTGGCACGGCTTTTCTTTCGTTTGATCGTCTGACGGACGGTGCTCCCACAAATTCCACCGTTCCATCAAAACGTTTTTCCAGTAATCGAGCCAATGTTCATTCCTTCTTCTTTGATGCATGACCTGCTCATTTCAGTGCTGTCAGCTTTTTACCAATTTCCCTGATTATCTGCATGTCGTTTTCATATGATTTCTGGAAATCCGCAATTTGCTTTTCTAAAGCAGCAACTCTTTTCTCGAGCTTTTCCATTCTGTCCTCTGCGATCTGTCCATTCCCCGATATTGGGTCATTTGGTTCGACCGTGTCTTTTTTTCTTCTCGAACGAGTCGGAACGATGTTTCCCTCTTCGTCCAATTTGCCAATGATGCGTCTGATTGCACGAGACTGTTTGAGTTCTGGGATCCAGCGCGATTCCTGCTCATACACATAGGTTATGCCTGATTTCTTGTCCTTACGAGTAAACTGAAACATGAAATTTTCCCCTCGGAGCATGGTTAATCGTATCGTGTAACAGAACCTGCTCCATCCATTTAATCATCGTTAAGCTATCCGCTTAATAACACGTCAAAAGATGCACTCTATCTGATAATGCTCCATGGGCTGCATCGTTTGGATCGGCAAGCTTAAAATAGTCCATGAATCTCGACACTTCCGAATTATCATCGACAGAAGCATTTGAACTTAACAAGACTGGAATGCCTATCTCTTCGCGTCACACCAGCCTTTTCCTCCTGTTGGTCGATTCCTTAAGCTCCCTTTCAGGGAGCTTTTCTTTTTCCCTTCAGGATTCCTGTTTTCTGTCCCTGTACAGACAGTCCGCCTGATTACACCTGGCACAGTCGTGAAGGGCAGAAACCGAGCGGGACTCTCCGGTTAGCACGATTCGGTAGAGCATGGATTTTGCCGGATAGAGCACGCCGGACGTAGTCACCCGGGCAAACGGGACCATGCTCTGCAAGCTGACGAAGTCAGCCTGCAGTGTCTCCGGGGACAGGTGCACCCGTGGCTCCAGCCGCTCGGCCATATACAGATGCTCTGAGGCCAGTTCCCTTTGCAGATTATTTGCCAGCTTACTGTCCATCTGGAAAAGCATCTCATCACAGAGGGTATTCAGCAGGCTTCCCAGAATGTACCGCTCCTCCTGAAACAGGGCCGAAACACGCCTTTCCGTTTCCTTCCCTATGGTCAGAAAGACGGTCAGTGCATTCGCATTCCGCTGCGCGCATACCGCCACAGGTGCCATCGTCTCCTCCAGCATCTGCAGGGCCGATACCCACTCTCTCTCAAATGCAGCCCGGCACGGGCCTGCATCACACTGCAGCCAGGAAAACACCTCATTCCTGTCCGGTACAAGCGCAAACCGGTTTGCCGGAAAGATCATCTGTTTTTCCATGTCTGCACCACCCATCTGGCCACGGCCGCCGCCCGGTGATCCATGCACGCCAGCTGCAGCTTCTTCCCGGTTTCTTCCGTCAGCTTCGCACCGCAGAACAGCAGATCAAACCGATCCCGGATTCCCCGCTCCACCGCTTTCTGGTGCAGGAGCATGGCTGCGCCGGCATCATCCGCGGAAAAGGCTGCAGCAATGACGAACCGGATTCCCTGCCCCGAAACAGCATCCAGAAAGTGATCTGCCGGAACATCCGCACCAAGATCCAGTGTCGGAACGCCCCATGCGCGAAGGAGCATCTGAATGAAGTTCCGCCCCGTATCCCCGGGATTTCCCGCCAGGCTTCCGCATACGGCCACCGGCGGCAAACGCTCCGCCAGTTCCGCAGCTGCCTCGGCAAGGACTGTCAGCTGAGAGAATGGGACAGTCCCCTCAAGATACTGCTCCGTCAGTTCCCCCAGCAGTTCATCCCGCCAGTACGGATAATCTGCCGGCCCCTGACGGATCATTTCTTCCACGGCAGGCCGATCCCCGCGCAGGAGAGCATCCCGAAACTGCTCCCTTTGTCCCGGCCGTTCCATCTCCGTTCTCATCCAGTTCATTGTTCACCGCCTGTCCGCATTTTTCTTTGCCAAAAAGAGAAAAATGCTGTTGCGTTGTACCAAATTTAACGGTATTATAATGTTGCAATTTGCCTCTGTCAAGGAAGCGATTTTCCCGATAATTTCTTTTCACGTTGACAAAACTTACAGCGTGTGGTATATACGTTTTGGAGAGATTTAACACTTCGTCTCTGTCCTACCAGAGCCCATGCTCAACGGCCAAAAGCAGGCAGGTGCGGGCTTGAGGCACAGCGTCGATCTGTCAAATATGAGCACCGGAAACCAGCGGTGCCGAAAGATCCAGTCACCGTTTATTTAAGGAGGCACCCTCAATGCGGGAAGAACAGCTGCTCAGTGTCGGAATTGACATTGGTACCTCCACCACACAGTGCGTATTCAGTCAGCTGACGCTGAGCAACACCGCCTCGGCGTTTTCCTTTCCCCGCATCCGGATTACAGAAAAGAAGATCCTCTACCGTGCTCCCCTGGTACTCACCCCGCTTCTCAGCAGTGACACCATCGATGCTCCAGCCCTTGAGGACATCGTCCGAAACGCCTACCATCAGGCAGGCATTTCCCCGGCCGATATCCGTCTGGGCGCGGTCATTATTACCGGTGAAACCGCCCGAAAGGCCAATGCAAGAGCAGTTACCCAGGCATTATCCCAGCTGGCGGGTGATTTTGTGGTCGCTACCGCCGGACCATCCCTTGAGAGCATCCTGGCAGGACGCGGCTCCGGCGCCGCAGATCTTTCCCTGCACAGGGGACGCCGGGTACTGAACCTGGACATTGGCGGCGGAACCACCAATATGGCGCTGTTTTCCGGCGGCGATCCGGTTGCCGACGGATGCCTTAATGTGGGCGGACGTCTGCTCCGCTTTACGGAAGATCAGCATACCGTGCTCTCTTTTACCCCTGCCATGGAACAGATTGCCCTTGATATGGGCATTCCCCTCCGGACAGGGATCGCTCTTTCAGATGCGGATCAGTCCCGTCTGGCACAGCGGATGGCTCAGGTTCTTGAAGAGGCGGCCGGACTGCGGCCCCGGACAGATCTGTATCATGCGCTGACGGTGGAGCATGAACTGCCGGAGCACCCGGATGCCGAACTGTTCACCTTCTCGGGCGGCGTGGCTGACTGTATCTACGGCCTTTCCCCGGAGAGAAATCCGTTCTGTGATCTGGGCGAAGCCCTGGGTCATGCACTGGCCCGGTCTCTCTTCTTTGAAAAACAACGCGTGCTCCGTCCGGCGGAAACCATTCACGCAACCGTCATCGGGGCCGGCGCATACAGCGTTGCCGTTTCCGGCAGTACCGTTCAGTTCAGCGGCATTCATTTTCCCCTGCCGTCCCTGCCCGTGGCCAAGGTGCCCTTTTCTTCCGCCGCGGACATCCCGGGACTGGCCGGAGCCATCTCGGATCAGCTTCGGATCTTTGAGGGGGAATGTGCGCTGTACATGGAGGGCATTGCCTCCCCCACCTTCGCCGACCTCACGGCCGCAGCACGGGAAATCGCCTCTGCCATGCAGGCCACAGGTCTGAAGGTCCTGATTCTCAGGGAGGATATGGCCAAGGCACTGGGGCAGGCACTGTCCCGCTGCTGGCCGAAGGGAACCCCCTTTCTCTGCCTGGATGGGATCGAACTGATGTACGGGGACACGGTTGACATCGGTGAACCTCTGAGCGGCGGACGTGTCGTTCCCGTTATTGTCAAAACATTTGCTTTTTCACAGGATACAGGGAGGAACTAACATGCGGCTCAGTGTTACTTTAGGCGGACATACCTATACCTTCCGGGAGATCCGGGAGGTAATGGGAAAGGCCAATGACGAAAAATCCGGTGACCGCCTGGCCGGTGTCGCAGCAGAATCCCCTCAGGAGCGGGTCGCTGCCCGCGTCGTGCTCAGTCATCTGACCGTAAAGGACATCTGTGAAAATCCGGCGGTTCCCTATGAGAGGGACGAGGTGACCCGGCTGATTCTGGATGATCTGAACACCACCATTTACCGCCGCTTTCAGGATATGACCATTGGAGCGCTGCGGGAATATATCCTCTCTGCCACACCGGAGGAACTGGCCGTTTTGCGCCGCGGATTGTCCAGTGAAGTCATCGCTGCCGTATGCAAGCTGATGAGCAATCTGGACCTGATCTATGCCGCCAGGAAAATGCGCGTCACGGCCACCTGTGTGACGACCATCGGCGAGGAAGGGACGCTCAGTGCCCGGCTTCAGCCCAATCATCCCACGGATGATGTGGAGGGCATTACCGCCTCCACTCTGGAGGGCCTCACCTATGGTGTCGGCGACGCCGTCATCGGCCTCAATCCCGTGGATGCGTCCACGGAAAGCGTGAAGGCCATTCTGAACCGCTTCGCCGAACTGAAAAACAAGTATGAGATTCCCACGCAGATCTGTGTACTGGCCCATGTGACCACCGGAATGGAAGCGGTCCGGCAGGGTGCTCCCTGCGACCTGATCTTCCAGAGCATTGCCGGTTCTGAAAAGGGAAACGCCGCCTTTGGCATCAGCAATGCCATGATCGCCGAGGCGAAAGACCTCATGGCAAGAGAGGGAACCAGTCACGGACCCAATCAGCTGTATTTCGAAACCGGCCAGGGCAGCGAACTTTCCAGTGATGCCCATAATGGCTGGGATCAGGTGACCATGGAAGCCCGGTGCTATGGGTTTGCCCGGCATTTCAGTCCCTTTCTGGTCAACACGGTAGTGGGATTTATCGGCCCGGAATACCTGTATGACAACCGTCAGTTTATCCGTGCCGGACTTGAAGATCATTTTATGGGCAAGCTCCACGGCCTTCCCATGGGCTGCGACTGCTGTTATACCAATCACATGCGTGCGGATCAGTATGACAATGAGAATCTGGCGGTTCTCCTTGCGGCTGCCGGCTGCAATTACTTCATGGGTGTCCCCCACGGGGATGATGTCATGCTCAATTACCAGTCCACCAGCTATCATGACATTGCGGCCATTCGGGAAACCATGCACCTGCGGCCCATTCCCGCCTTTGAAAAATGGATGGAAAAATGGGGCTTCTGGCAGGATGGCCGTCTCGGTCCCAATGCAGGGGATGCGTCGGTTTTCCTTTAATTCGGCCGCTGTGCGGCAGGATGATCCTTTTCTGAAAAGCCGGAAACCCATCAATCAAGAAGTCGCCCTGTCGCGCAGCGACAGTTGATCAGATCCAGGTCTCATACAATGTTGCTCCGGCAAGTGATAACTGTGAGGCCTGAAGAGGAGGAATGCACATGACCGAACAGGAGATTCGCGCTGTCATTGAGCAGGTGCTCCGTCAGCTCGGGCAGGATTCCCCTGCACCGCCGGCTCCGGCCGTATCCGGAGATCCCCTTCCCGATATCTCCGCCGTCAACCTGCGCCGGCAGTATCTGGTAGAGCACGCGCATGATCAGGCTGCATTCCTGGCCATGAAGGAACGCACCCCTGCACGCATCGGTACAGGGCACGCGGGCGCACGTTACCGGACAGAAACCATGCTCCGTTTCCAGGCGGATCATGCCGCCGCCCAGGATGCCGTCTTTTCGGATGTTCCGGAAACCTTTTTGCAGGACATGCATCTCCCTGTTTTTCAGACTTCCTGTGAAAACCGGGAGGAATTTCTGACACGTCCGGATAAAGGACGGGTTTTCCCGCCGGAAACCCTCGCCAGAATTGCCGCCTCTGTCCCGAAAGGCACACAGGTCGTGCTCTATCTGGCAGACGGTCTTTCATCCAGTGCCGTCACTGCCAATGCCGCCAATATTCTTCCGGTCATCCATGACGGCCTTATGGCCGCCGGTCTGCGGGTGAATGATCCGTTCTTCGTCCGGTTCGGGCGCGTAGCCACGGAAGATCAGATTGGCGCAGCCACCAATGCAGACGTTGTCTGTGTCCTGCTGGGCGAACGTCCCGGTCTGGTTACGGCAGAAAGCATGAGCGCCTATATCGCCTACCGGCCAACGGTCGGAATGGCGGAGAGCCGCCGTACCGTTCTGGCAAATATTCACCGGGGCGGAACGCCCGCCGTCGAGGCCGGTGCGCATATCGTTGACCTGATTCTGCTGATGATGGAGAAAAAGGCCAGCGGAACTGATCTGCCCGTATGATCTCCGGATATCCGGACAGGTTACTTCTGAGAGAACAATGAACAGTCCCTGGCACGAAATGGCCGTTTGTCTAAGCCGGGCCAGGACAAAGCTGAATCATCCAAAACGATCATGAGAAGGAGGGATCTGCTTGCAGGGTGACCGTATGCCGGCAAATGTACTTGCCGTGCGTCTGATTCCGCGGGTGGATTCCGGCCTCAAAGAACAGCTGAAACTTGCCCCCGGGATCTGTTCCCTTGGCCTTATTACCTGTGACAGTGATGACGTCGGATACACGGCGCTGGATGAGGCAACCAAGAAAGCCAGTGTTTCCGTCTGCTATGCCCAGTCCATGTATGCCGGTGCGGCAAATGCCAATACGTCCCTGGCAGGTGAGTTTCTGGGCATCCTGGCAGGTCCCTCACCGGATGAGGTCCAGAGCGGTCTTGAAGCCGCCCGGCAGATGATCCAGCACGATGCCTGTTTCTATTCCGCCAATGCGGATGACAGTGTGGTCTATTATGCCCACTGCATCAGCCGGACAGGCAGTTATCTGTCCGCTCAATGCGGCATTCCGGAGGGCAGCCCGCTGGCCTATCTCATTGCTCCGCCTCTTGAGAGCATCTACGCAATGGATAAGGCCCTGAAGGCGGCACAGGTCCGTATTGTGTCCTTTTATGGTCCTCCCTCTCCGACGAATTTCGGAGGCGGACTCCTGACCGGTTCCCAGTCGGACTGCCAGGCAGCCTGCGAAGCTTTCGCCCGGGCGGTCATTGATGTGGCCAATCATCCGGTCAGGTGGAGCGAGTAATTGTGTATTTATGGGAAGAAAACGGATTAATGGCAATCGTCGAAGCATTTGTATCAACCATCTAACTGAATTGAGTCGGCCAGTGCACAGCGGCTTTGGTCAGGTGTGAGCACCGGAAAAGCAGCAGTGCCGGAAGATCAAACTCTGGAACAGAGGAGGCGGCGCATGGAAATAACCGCTCTGGGAATGATTGAAACAAGCGGACTGCTGACGGCCATAGAGGCGGCAGATGCCGGATTGAAAGCCGCCGATGTGCACCTGCTGGGAACGGACTACGTCCGCGGCGGTCTGGTCATGGTCCGTTTTGAGGGCAGTGTTGCTGCCGTTCAGGCGGCAGTCGATGCCGGTGCCATGGCGGCACAGCGGGTCGGTCATGTGCTCAGTGCACATGTCATCCCCCGTGCCATGCCCGAGGTTTTCTGCATGCTGGCCAGTGATCCCTCCGTTGGTCCGGGCCGGCGCCACAGCGGCGGATGTGCCGCCTGCGGCGGCTGCGAGGGCGGACGGCGGGAACTGCAGCGTTGTCAAAAGGCTCCCTCCGTCCCCGCCGATGCGGATGCCCAGAAACCGGAGCCGGAGGTCCTGCCCGAACAGACAGAGAACCCGGCACCCGAGGCTCCGAAGCCTCTGCCGGATCTTGAGGA
>JAGAHV010000033.1:0-6409 GCA_017626895.1 Clostridia bacterium
GCCACTCTGCTGTCATAATGGTAGTTCTTGTTGTTCCCCGGAATTTCCTGCAGGCTGTACATGTACAGGCCATCTGCATGCTTTTCGCTGTAAGGAAGCTGGAAATTCGCCATTCCCTTGTTGGTGATTTCAACGGTATCCGAAACCGGCATCGGAACTTCAGCCGGATTCTCTTTGCTCCCTCCCAGGAAGGTCATTTTGATCTTAAAGACCTCTTTTTCACCGGAGGGAGGAATTCCACCGACAACCATTTTTTCCACCGGAATTGCCAGAATTCCATTCTGTTCCTTCGCATTTTCCAGATAGAAGTACTCATCAAGGTCTTCATATTCTGAATAGCTGCTTTCCGTATATCCCTCAGGTGTATCTTCCTCTATCCGGTACGCAATCTCGCTTCCGCTCCCGTCCATCACAGGCAGATCATCAAAGACTTTCCGCCAGTGATTGGCCGGTGTCAGATACACGCTTTCCCGTATCTGGTCACCTGCATACAGATACACTGCCAGCGACTGCGGATGCTCAATGCCCACCGGACTCCAGCTCTTATCCACCGTTACCTTTTTCCTTGCAACAAACGCATTATACACATCACAGGTCCACGTCCGTGTTGCCTCATCAAAGGTCGGTGTGGGATAGGTCGTTGTATAGTTTTCGCATTCCCCCTCCAGTACAAAGTATTTAAGCTCCGTGCCATTTTCATCATATCGGGGAAGATTCGGAACATGCCATCTGGCCTGATCCGAGGGAATGGTCATGGTCCTGACCTGTTCATACCGACTGTTCATGACAACAATCTGAATCGTCTCCGGACGGATTCCAAACGCATCCTCGTCATCCACCCAGAACTTCTCCCCCTGAACCGTCACGGTTTCCTCCACCGGAATCCATGTGTTCTCCAGGTAGAACGTGAGGGTATTCCCGTCCTGGCTGAAACGCACACGCATCCGATATCCCGGAACCTCATCCTCCTCAATGGAATAATTATACCGCTTTCCCTGATTATCCACTTCCGGGAATTGTTCCCCTTCCTCCGGCGTACTTTCGCGCCGCCACCGGTTTTCACTGCCGGAAACCAGATAATTCTCGGTCAGATCAAAGGGAATTTTTGTCACCGTCCCATCGGGTGCCCTCCGGATGATTCTTACACCCAGATTCCTCGGGCGCTGTGCCGTCCGGTCACCTTTCCATTCCTTTTCCACCACGATTTTCAGGTTTTCCCTGAGATGATTCGTCACGGTAAAGGTATAGACCGGTGTTCCATCCGTGCGGATTGACAGGGAAGGACCCGAATACGACGGAACATATTTTTTATCATCTACCCCTGAATAGGTCGTCTCTGTAATCCTTACCTGGTCGATGTTCATGTCGGTCGGCTTCGACGTTGCCTGAACATAGTTATTCTGCTTATTCAGATTAAAAGTCAGCGTTGACCCCTGACCATATTCCATTTTAACCGTCGCTGCCGCATTTGTCCCCGGTGCAGTTCCTTCCCAGACTTTTCTGACCTGTACCTCCGGCGTTTTTTCAGGATTCAGCCAGATGTTGTAAAGATCCAGTCCGTTTTTCACCCGCCTGTAATGCTGGTACTGGTCATATCCCTCCGGGAATTCTTCCTCAATCCGGTAAGCGCTGTCCGGACCGGCATCTTTCGTGACAATGGCCCAGGGCCACATGGGGCTGTTCTCCGTTCCGAAGTTGAAACTGTTCTTCTTCAGTTCAACCGGTGAACCCTGAATTTCCACGGCACCCTTGAAAACATGAATCTTAATCCATTCCGGCCGATTCTCCGCCTTGTCATTGATCCAGTATTTCACACCCACAATCGTTCGGTTCTTCGGCGTCGGTGTAGGTGTTCTATCCGGACTGGCCGTAGGCGTATTGGTGGGTGTGGGCGGGCTAAAGGTCGGAACCGGGGAAAGTGTCGGAGGCGGAAGTGTCGGCGGAAACGGCTGGCCCGACGGCGTGGGCGTCGGTTTCGGCGACGGCGTCGGTGTCGGCGTAGGATCCGGGTCAATATTCCCCTTTATGTTAAATACGTTCGAGGTCAGTTCCCAGTCTTTGTTCAGGATCGGGATGCAGTAGGCTTTCCCCGGGATGCTGACATACCCGCCCGGCAAACTGATGGAGATCGGGAAATCAAGCCCCGTGATCGCCTTGACCAGCGACTTGAGAATTCCGCTGGAAAGCTCGGCTCCCTCATACTCCATAGGCAGACCGAAGAGTGAATACTTCTTGATCTTGAAATCCACATGCCATGCTTTCAGGAAACTACTGTCATCTTTCGCCTTGGCAATTGCCAGGGACAGGGAGGGAATGCCTGCATCCAGTCCCTCCGGAATCCGGATGCCGACGATATCCAGAAGGGTCATTCCATGGGTCAGCGGATTGATCACCGGGATATACGTTCCCGCCAGATTTTTCAGTTCCGGCGGAACCAGTTCCCGATACTCCTCCCGAACACGTCCCATAAGGGTCAGATAGACACTGTCCGGTTTCTCGCCATCCTTAAAATTGATCCAGCGCTTATAGATGTTCGTTTCAAGAATTGCTGTATTGGTAATCCTGGTCAGGCCTTCTGCCGTCTCGTATTTTACATCATACTTTGTCTGATGCTCCTCCTCCCTTTCACCCCGGATCGTCTGATACGCCGGAACCGTATAGACGACCATGGGGGATTCATACACAAAGTCTTCCGGAATGATCCATCCGGCAAGCCCATTCAGGATAAACTGCCAGACCTCATTGATCTCTATGATCCCCATTTTCTTCAGGTATTTGACGGTGATCTGGTCCGTATCCTCTTTTGCATGAACAATGCGGGTATTCGGGAGCGTCTCAGGGTCCGGATTGTCCTCACCCTCCCTCAGTTCTCTCACCCGATACTGAATCTCATGCAGCTTCCCTTCCGCATCCACATCATAGACCGGCATTCCTTCAAATTTTCCCTGCCAGTTGTTGGATGCATCCAGTTTGAGGACCGCCTCTGTCTTCCACATCAGTTGTTGATTGGTTACTTTTTCAAAATACCGGCTAACCATGTTATGTCTCATGGACTGCAGGGCAACCCAGATTTCATTCGGTTTATCTTTCCGTTCCAGGTCAATATCCCATTTCTTTTCTACCGGGATATCTTTGCGTGCCTCGTAGATATTATTGAAGACGACTCTGTCCGTCTTCACATAGTGATCCTGATTTTTATCAAAGGCATCTGCGGAATCGCAGAGTTTTACCCCACTGGTATACGTCATTTGCCCCGCATTCCATTCCGCCTCGATAAACAGCATCCTGGGCGTGGTATCATAGGTCAGCCTTGGAACTCTTTCACTTTCCTCCGGTTCAATTTCGTATAGCCTGAAATAATAGGTTCCGGCCCTGTTTATTGGGAAATGCAGCGTAAGCACTCCCGCGTCCTGGATTTTAAGTTTGCCGCCTGTTTCTGTTGCCTGAATCCATTCAATCGGCATGGGGTAATTATTTCCCTGCTTATCGGTCGGCGGATCAAACTGAAAGGTAAACGTTTCTGAAGGATCTGTGTCAATTTTGTTTGTCAGTCTCTTTTGAAGTATGATTTCGCAGTCACCCGTCAGGGTATTCTCAATGGTCTGCGTCCAGTTTCCATTCGTATCCTGCACCGGATCAATGTATTTGGCCGTATAGCCGGGCACATCATTTTCAAGGACAAAGTACGAATATGCCACCCCGTATGGATCCAGTCGCGGCAGCCCGGTAAACGTGATTGTCTGCTCATCCCGCAACGCGTCCTTTGAACAATCCCGGGTGTCCATATAGTGATAGTTGTCAAGATCATCTATTCCGATGACCGAATACCGGACGTTTTCCGGCCGAAGCTCCTTTTTCCCGTTTTCTGTCCACTTTTTTGTCACGGTAAATGTGACACAATCGGGATTATCCGCCTTTTTCTCATTGGTCAGGGTGAATGTAAGCAGCCGTTCATTTCGATTGGACGGATCAGGAATGCTCTCGGTGCTGGTCCAGGACAACCGGAATTCTTCCAGTTCTTCCTCCGGAAAATACAGATATGGGATTCCCTTCGCATCCAGTCGTGGATGTGTAAAAGAAGGCTCTGTCTGCTGCCACGGAGGATCCAGCTGGAACTCTGTACCGGACGCGGAACCTGTACTTTCCTTAATCGTAACTTTGAGAGAGCCTGAGGGAGCACTTCCTTCCGGCTTCCAGCTTTTCTGCACTTCGAATTTGTACATCAGCTGATAGCGGTTCGTCACGGCAAAGACAAGTATCGGAGTCCCATTTTCAAAGATCAGGACAGGCGCACTCTTGACCGGGATAAAGTGTGAACTGTTGACATTATCGATGGTTTCCGTCAGCGTGTAACCGAGTAAATCTGTCCATCGTCCTGAATCCTCAAAGTCGCTGAACAGCGTTCCTGCAGAAATTTTATCTTTCGTCAGAGACAGCGCATATTTCTCTGTCTCATTCGATACGAGCTTGATGATAAATACATCTTGGTTGTGTGTATCACCTATGATGTAATTTTCATCAAAAAATGAATCAAAGAACTTCTGGATACGCACCTTTCTGGGGGCTGTTCCGGTCCAGATATTGATCACATCATTCCGGATGACCAGGGGAAACCAGCTGTCTCCCTCGGTATATTCGGCAGGGAATTCCTCTGTAATCTTGTATGTATGATTCTCTTCAGGTATCTTGCAGGCCCATACCCAGGCGTTCATCACCTCCGTGGAGCCATCCGGGTTCGTTTTCAGGTTGTCCTCTCTGCGAACCTTCACCGGCGAGCCCTGAATCTCGTTCCCGTTTTCATCCTTTATGTGAATCAGGATATGATCGATCTTCTGCAGTTCAGAATCGGGGGAGTTGACCCAGTACTTCGTTCCGCCAATATACCGGGCATCCTCATCCTCCGAATATACATTGATCACGTTCCCCACCAGAAGTGTATCATTTCCCAGCAGCGGATATGCGCCGCCCTGAATGACTGTAAAGTCATTATCCGAATACACATCCGCATACACATCCACATGATACCGGTTAAGGAACATCCAATGCAGATCATCTGTATTGAATTCTGTGCAGAAGAAGTCCATCGGGATTCCGTTCTGATACTTGTCAACCGTAAAGCGTACCTTGTAATCATTCCCCGAATGGGCCCGGCCAACCGCAAGTGACAGCCTTTCAAAACCTGCAATCGGCTGACCGTTCAGTACATGCGCATCCTCCAGTTCCAGGATGGTCATTCCTCCGGCACGCGGACTCGAGACCAGCAGCTGCCCTGTAAATATCCCTTTTCTATCTGCCGCCTCACTCCAGCCATCCTTTGGTTTTGCCAGCAGGGACAGGTAAACCTCAGAAGGTAGTGCCTCCCCGGCCGGAACAATAAAACGTTTGCTGATCTCGGCATCATACACGGCCGTATTTGTCACGGTCCACAGTTCATCGTCTGAACTGTTATATGGAACAGGACCATTGTATGCAACGTCATATTTAGTCGTATGGGCCGGTACATATTCACCTGTCAGCGTTGTATATGCCTTTACCGGATATGTGACGGTGTTTGTGGTAAGAGGTGCCGGATCTTCTCCGCCCAAATCCAGATAATCAAAGGTATCGTAAATGATTTTTTCTCTTATCTGTTTTCGTTTTGCTGTCTTCTGTTCTTCCGTAAGTCCTTCATACTCCGTATCTGAATAGGTGACCCCATCTGCCACTTCACGGACCCGATAGTCATTTCTCTGGCCATCACTGAACATCGGCAACCCGCTCTTTTCCCATATCCAGTCATTTTTCGTTAATATCCCAACTGCCAGCCGCTTCTTGCCTAATTCTTCATATTCATAAATATCCCACCGCTTCGTGACATTGTTCCTTTTTTCGATGACGACCATGACACTATCCGGGCGGTCCAGGTCTTCCAGGTCAATCTCCCATTTTTTCCGGACCTGTATCGTCTTTTTCTGATCCGAATCATGCGAAAGGATAATCTTGACTTCCTTGTTTGACCGGATATCCTGCGGATTCGCCTGGGCATACCCAGAATAGATTGCATCTCCGTCCTTGTGGTGCGCGGCAACCGTTGTTCCCTGATCCGGCAGATAGATCACGGTTTTCCCGTCATCGTCCGTTATACGGTTCGCTACAAGCTTGTCGCTGTGCCGGAAAGATGGCGCAACGCTCAGGCTGCTGCCCGGGACCGGCAGTTCTCCTCCCGTATCGGTTTTTTTCACCACTTTGACCGGCACACGGTAATACGTATGATCACAGTTTACCTGGTATTTGAACGGTTCATTAAAGGTCAGTGACTTGATAAACTGTCTGTTTCCGTGAATCAGCCGATAGTCCTTGGAAAGTGTCCATGTATGATCAAAGATACTGCGGTCTTTTCCAAAGATGTGTCCGCCTATGTTGATTCGTA
>JAGAHV010000312.1:0-13932 GCA_017626895.1 Clostridia bacterium
ACTGATTTCATACACCAGAGGTATTCATATTGTCTTAATTTTGCATAAATCAAGCACAGCGAACAAGAATGATAGCGAATCTTTGTGCAATATTCTCTACATTTGTGCTTGACAAACTGAGGAGGTTAAAATGGCCCCAAGGCCCTATAGGAGTCTTCATACATATCTTTTGACCCCAGTATCATCAAATGCGTGACAGAAAATGATGTACTGGCCAATTATGTCATCCGTTTCAAGGGTAAACACTTTTGCTTCCAGATCTATGCCAAATCATCCCGTTATTTTTATTCGAGTTCGCCCATTCCCATTTGGCTTTTTATGTCAGACAACTCTCCCCGGAGGTCTTCAAGAATGACTCTTACTTGTTCGAGAGCATCAACAATTGACTGAGGACCTGAAGACGTATTCCCTGTACCAGCAACATCAGGATTCCTCTCATGTGTTTCCACAGGTGTATCTTTCTCAGTAAACAGGTTCTGCATGAATTCAGCAGATTCATCAGCTTTGAGTGTTTCTCGCTCAGCTTCTGATAAGTATGGAGACCGCTTTTTGCCCCGTCCATCTGTGGGAACGATTTCTTTCGTCTCCACGTTGTCCACACGGCCAATGAGTTTCCGCTTGTTCACTTTCCTTTTTCTTTGGACCAAACCCGATGATTATCATAGGCGTACGTAATCCCGCTGCGACTATCTTTTTGATAGACAATTTCCAAGATGAACCCCTCCTCCTCCTCAATACTTTAGAAGCAATCGTAGTTTGTCAGGAAACAGATTCTTTTCCAGTCAAGGATCTTTCTCTCAGACTCCTTTTCCGGATGAATATTGAATTCATCGAAGATCATCACAACCTTGCTCTCCAGATCGTACAGCGGCCACTCGTGACTCTTGCCGTTCGGGAATAGGTCCGCGCTGAGGAATGGATTGCTGGTCCTGGCGAACTGAACAGCGGCGCAATGAATCCGATCTGGTCGAACAGGCAGCTGATGCCCAAACAGCTTTCGATCACATTCCCGGCCCCTTTCATGTCGTTCTTTGTCAGTGCGGAATCTTAACCCCCTGAGAGGACTCAATGAACCAAATCGATTATACGAGAACCGAGGGTTTAAAAGCAACAAAAACTCGATGACTTATCGGCAAGACTGAATTCTCCGCCTTCCAGACACTTGAAAGGAAACAGGTCAGGAACTCGCGGAACAGAAATCCAGAGAGAGGGGGTTACCAAACAGTTACACTTTTTTCATCGGGACAGAAACCGTGAACTGAATCGTTCCATCCCGGCAGGTTACACCGATCTTTCCGCCATGCTTTTCCGCAATGGCCTTGGCAATGGCCAGTCCGAGTCCGTAATGATGTCCGTTGTCGGTTCTGGCCTCATCCACCCGGTAAAACCGGTCAAAGAGATGCTGAAGCTTTTCCGGAGGAATCGCCTCCCCCTCATTTCTGACCTCCAGCACCGCCGCATTCCCCTGACGCCTCAGGGACAGACGGATTTCCCGGCCGGTGCTGTGCCGGATGGCGTTCTCCAGCAGGATGGAGACGATCTGAGTCAGCTGCGTTGGATTTCCCGTCAGGGAAATGCCTTCCTCGACGCTGTCCTCTATCGTCCTGCCCTGATCAAACGCCAGTGCCTCAAATGCCAGAGCCTCCCCGGTCACAATGCGCGAAAAATCCACCTGCTCCACCGGCGCATCCGTATTCTCTGCCCGGGACAGATCCAGCAGCTGTCTGACCAGGCCGTCCATCCGCTCCGTTTCATACAGGATATTGGACAGCCATTCGTTGGGGCCGATTTCCCTTGAGAGCATCTCCGCATTGGTGCTGATGACGGCCGCCGGCGTTTTCAGTTCATGACTGGCATCTGAAATAAACTGCTTCTGCATCCGGTCATTTTCCTCCAGAGGACGGATGATCTGTCTTGCAAGAACCAGTGAAAGCAGAAACATGAGGACGATAGCCCCGCTGCCGATGATCAGCACATTGCGCAGCAGCGTACTGAGACCGCTTTCCGACACCGTGTTGTCCATCATGGCTACCAGCGTATAGCCGGGTTTGTCGCTAACCATATAGGTCAGGTTTCCTTTTCTGCCGCTTCGTTTTCCGGAATCAAGGATCCCTTTGGCAATTTCCGTGAGCTTCTCCTCACTGAGAACGTCCGTGTGTCCGTTGTCAACCGCTAAAACCGCGCCATCTTCGGCAAAGGCAATCGAATAAAACGTCGCCAGCTGATAATACGGCCGCTGGTCCAGTGGCGGTTTTCCCGGTCCCGGACCGCCCGGCCTGTTCCACCCCTCCGGCCCTGGATCCGGCGGCATTTCCATCCGCTCCCCCTGTTCCGGCGCGGGTTCCTCCGGAGCCTCCGTCCCGTCTTCCGGTCCGGGCATTGCCCCGTCCGTTTCTGACAGAAGAGAATGGAGTTCCACATACCGGGTCAGGATTTGCATATTCCGGTGACGGATTTCCTGGTAGCTGGCGAGCATGATAATGGACAGCGTCAGGACAAACAGGAGCATCAGGGAGCCCATGATGGCCAGAATGATTTTTCTTCTGGATCGTCTAAACATCTTTCTCCCTCAATTCATATCCCAGGCCGCGAACAGCCTTTATTTCAACGCCGGAACCGACAAAAACCAGTTTCTTGCGTGTAAAGGACATATACACCTCGACATTGTTGTACTCGGCCTCATTCTCAAAGCCCCAGATCTTGACCGCCAGCTGTTCCCTGGTCATGATCTTCCCGTGGTTGTTAAACATGTACTCAAGGATATGCAGTTCCTTTTCACTGAGCCGGACACTTTGTCCCGTCTTTGTGCAGGTCAGCGTGGCCTTTGAGGTTTCGAGGATCAGATCGCCGAAGTGCAGGCCTTCATCCTGAAAGCCTGTATTCCTGCGGACCAGTGCCCGCAGCCGGGCCAGCAGTTCCCTTGTCTGAAAGGGCTTGGCCATATAATCATCCGCCCCGCTGTCCAGGCCGGTTACCTTATCATCCAGCTGACTCTTTGCCGTCAGCATCAGGATCGGAGTTTTGACCCCTCTGCCCCTGGCCCGCCTGGCCACCTCAAACCCATCCATTTCCGGCATCATTACATCCAGAACCGCCACGTCGTATACACCGCTCTCCAGCGCCTCAAGCGCTGAAGCGCCGTCTTCCACATGATCCACATCATACTTTTCCTGCTTCAGCAGCGCCACAACCGCTGCCGCCATTCTCTTTTCATCCTCTGCCAGTAAAATTCTCATTTCCATCCCCTTCTCCGATTATTCCCGGTGCTCGTCATTATACCAAAGAGCGACCCGCTTGAGGAAGTCAATCTGCATGGTATTCCGAATATCCCCAGCCCTCTGCCCGGAACAGACATAAAGGATCCTTTCTCACCTCACGGAGCGAAAAGAAAGGCTATATGCAGAAAAAATGGAGGACATTCTGCAGATCATCTGTGGCCGGTGCAGTGCCCAGAGCCATCCGCGGGCGGAACAGCTCAGATGGTGGAATCGGGCACGCTTTCCCCGCGTTTCGGCGTTCAGCGAGACATGCCGCCTGTGTGCAGCAGACGAGGTTCTGCGGAAGATCATAATGCATGCGAGGGCATGGCAGATGGAACCGTCCCCCTCTCCTGTCATCTTCTTTATGAGCCGCGGCCCGGGGAGAGCCGCAGCATTCCTGATGCCCGGTTTTTCCAAACTGCCTCTGTGCGGCAGGACGGCTTCGCACCGGATAAACAAAATCACCCTTTCTCCTCAATGATGGGAGAAAGGGTGTGATGGTTTATGCCGTTCAGATCTTTCTTTTCAGTAACAGCTGGTTGCAGCCGTCCCGGTATTCGTATTCCACTTCGTCCACCATGGTTTTCACCATGTAGATGCCCAGACCGCCGATTTCGCGTTCCTCGCCGGAAAGCATGATATCAGGATCTTCCTTTTCCAGCGGGTTGAATGGCACGCCTCCGTCGATGAGCCTAAACGTCGCAGTACCATTCTCCACGCAGCCACGAATCTCAGCCCAGCCCTCTTCCCCGGAAGGATAGGCATAGAGGGTCACGTTCACATACAGTTCTTCGATAGCCATGCGCAGCTGAGTACGTGCCTGAGGCGTACAGCCGTGTGCATCCAGAAGATAACTGACAAAGGACAGAATCAGATCCATCCCCTCCAGCCGGGCAGGTATTCTCAAAAAGCTTTCCTCACCCATGTGTCATTGCTCCTTTGCGGGCCTCCATGCTGGTCTTTTGCTGGACCAGCCTTGCCTGAGGCCTAAATTGTCCTCCTTGCCGCTGCGCGACAGGGCCATTCCTTGCGCGCCTCACTGTTGGTCATTTGCCCGAGTGACTCTGTCATGGCCCGGATTTTGATAATCTGTCGCTGCGAGACATGCCATTTCTTTCACGGAGAATCAGTGCTCAAAAGATGCCAAATACAGCATCCAGGCCTGTGTTTTTCAGTACGCCCCTGAAATTCACACCCACATTGACCAGTTCCATGCTGCCCTTTGCCTGACTCATCTGCTTGAACGTGGCCAGCAGAACACGCAGGCCTGCGGAGGAGACGTAGTCACACTCGGCAAAGTCAAGGATCAGTTTCTTTACACCGTCCAGTTCCTTGGCAAGAAGGGCGGTCAGCTCCGGTGCAGTCATCGTGTTCATCTCACCGGAAAGCTGGACAGTCAGTTCATTTCCGTTCTTTTTCGAGGTCAGTTTCATGAAAATTTCCTCCTAATCAAATTATCAATTATTTTTTCTGTTCGATCTTCATGATATCCGCGAAGCCCATTGCTGCAAAGACATCCATCACCATTTCATTGACGTTGATCACCTTCATGGAGCCCTGCCTGTTCATCTTCTTCTGCGCAAAGAGCAGCACGCGCAGGCCGACAGAGGAGATGTAGTTAAGTTTCTCCAGATCAAAGACCAGTTCTGTCACGCCATCCAGATCGTTGTTGACAACCTTATCCAGATCTGGTGCGGTGGAAATATCCAGCCGGCCTTCCAGGGCAATGACCAGCTGATTATTGTTCCGATTTTGGATGATATTCATCATTGTGCATCACTCCCTTGCCCCTGAATTGTCAGAACAACCATGGTGATGTCGTCGAACTGGGGAACCCCCGCGGCAAATTCGCCGACATCCTCAAAAATGCGCTCCAGCACCTGCTCTCCCGGAAGATCCCGGGTTTTCTCTACCATGACCATCAGGCGATCGTCCCCGTACAGCTTGTCGTCGCGGTCGTGAGCCTCAACCACGCCGTCGGTGTACAGCAGCAGCCGGTCGCCGGGTTCGAGCTGAATTTCCGCCTTTTTGTACCGGGTTAAATCCATGCCGCCCAGGAACAGCCCGTGAACGTCCTTAATCATCTCACAGGGCTCCTCTGCACGCATATAGACCGGATAATTGTGCCCGGCGTTTGTGAATTGAAGCATCATTGTCCGGGTATCCAGAATGCCGATCCAGGCGGTGGCAAACATGCCCGACTCGTTGTTTTCACACAGGCGAAGGTTGACGGCGTTGAAAATTTCCGAGGTGCTTTCCTTCAACGTCGCGTAGTCCTTGATCATGGTCTTGGCGGTCATCATAAACAGTGCCGCCGGCGTGCCTTTGCCGGATACATCGGCGATGAGGAAGCAGATGCGGTAGTCATCGATGGCGAAGTAGTCATAGAAATCGCCGCCTACTTCCTTGGCGGTATTCATACTGGCGCGCAGACTCACCTCGGGATGTTCGGGAAACTCCGGCGCGACGGTCGGCAGAGCGTCGGCCTGAATCTTGGAGGCGATGCGCAGATCCGATTCCACCGCCTCCATCTTCGCCCGGGTGTTCAGTGCTTTATGGGTGCTGACGTTGGTGATCAGGAACACCAGGGCCAGGGAAATGGGCAGCGACGTATTCTCGTACGCATCCATCCCCTCACCCAGAAGCAGCAGCTCCAGCATGTAAAGGGCAGGAGCCATGATGCCGAATACAAACAGGCTCGAGGGGATCTCTCCGCCGGCGGGCCGCTTGTTCTTGCCCACGGTGAGATAGTAAATGGCAATGAACAGAGGGGTAAACATGTACAGATAAACGACGCCCTGGAAGAAGGTGTCAAAGAACACCTCCGTATGCACCAAGCCGCCCTGATCCACCCAGAACAGCAGGCGTGTCCAGTGCGTGGTCAGGCAGAGCACCGCAATAATCGCTACGGGCAGCACGTATCCGATAAAGGTCCATTTTTTTGAAGGCTGCAAGCCCAGCCGTTCCAGCATATACTGGTTCAGAAGGGCGGCGAAGAGAACGAATGACAGACAATAGATACTGACGCACAGATAGCAGAGCACGGTCAGTGCCGGATGTTTTTCAATGACATCCCACACGATTTCAAAAACGCACGTGGCTATCCCCGAGATCAGCATCATGGAAATGCGATCCTTGATCTTCTGCTTGTAAAGGAAAATGTTGTTGACGAACAAAATCGTCATCAGAATCGCAGCGACAAACAGAATCTCCAGAAACAGGCGATCCGCTGCATTCATGACATAAAACTCCTTTCCGCTGGAAACAGTTTTGGCGAGGAAGACACCTCGCTATTCGCCCATGGGAAGCAGACGGCGGTTTTGGCATAAATCTGCGAAAGAAAACTGCCAATCCGGAACAGAATTCTACCAAATCAGACTGGAATGTCAATAGGGAATTCGGCTGTTGCGGATAAAGCGCGTTTTGACAGGTACCTGTTCAACTGTCAGTGTGTCTCGCGGACAATAAAAAAGCGGCCCACCATGCCGCTTTCCCGCCGGGCAGATGTGATCATCCACCATCAGGCGTTGCACCAGCAGACTCCAAAGCATGTCGTCAAACCCGGTTATCGTTCCCGGCAATTTCCGGGTTTTCTCAATAAACCGCCCGATCTTTTCTGCCTTGTCATCAGGGGGCTGATCTTTTCCGCAGTCTTTTTCCGTTTACTCTGTCCCGGTGTACTGCTTCATTGCCGCTTTGTCCCTGGATCGAGTGAAAATCCGTGAACAGTAACAGTAACACTTTTACACCTTGACACTTTGACAATCCTGTGCACTCCCCTTGACGTTAGTTTGAATTACTGGTATATTGCACGGTGCAGGCTTTTCAACACACCCTGTATTCGCCTCTGTGCACAGTTCCCTGCTGCAGCGAAGGCAGGGACAGCCCTTCGCTTTAAGGCCTTAACCGTGAGATTGAAGGCAGAATCATGAAAGGCTTTTGCGAGAAAAAATTCGATCTGTACAGAAAGTCTGTTATTTTTAATGGGACCTATCTTATTCAGACGGTCCCATGAATAGAGCATTAAGCCACATTCTTTTTGATAAAAAGACGTGTTTTTGTCGGCTCTGTGTAATACATTTTAAATGATACTTTATGTTTGCTGAACCAAAGGTTTTGCGCACGGTTTACAAAGACAGCCGTAAGAGAAGCCAATGCAGCACTGCCATCTTCTCCCCAATGCATACGATCATCTACCTTCTGCCGTTCGCTGATCAGAAGCTCATTGCAGAGTTCGGATGAATTGCTGGAATTCTTGAGGCCAGCTTTCTTTCTCAATGCATAGCAAGGAATCATGTCTCTACGATATTCGATGTATGCAATCAAATCATCGAGATATCTTGAATTAGCTATGTCTTCCGGATTGATATGTCTGATGTAATCGATAGCTTCATCAATATTCCCATAGAAAATAGCCGTCTTAATTATTGAAGCGTAGACCCTGCTTAACGATGTCATAGGTTGACAGCGTATCTGGCCTTTCTTTGGCCCGCGGATGTACAGCGTTGGTAATTCCCAGGGAGAAGGAATTCTGCGAGACTTAATTGCCAGACTGATCAAAGTATCAATCTTCTCATTAATGTGGTATTCGTCAAGGAATACTCTATGATGCCAGTACGTGAAGTATTTATCAATAGTCGTCTTTAATAGTTTTTCGCCATCAACAAAGAAGTGCATGAATCGGGTAGTCAATCCATTTTCCAGAAGTACAGCAAGAAGCTGTCGGAAAGCATCGTCAATATCGATACTTGTAATGTTGTATCGCCCACCATCGTCAGTTTCAACACGAATATCAATGTGCTTGATATACTGCGTTTTATCTTTATCATCAGCTTTGCTGTCATTTACGTATGGATCAGTGCGTGAACTATCTTTAGTTTCACTGCCTTCTGCACGTGTTTCTGACTGCATTCC
Organism: Clostridia bacterium; assembly: GCA_017626895.1. Taxonomy (GTDB): domain Bacteria; phylum Bacillota; class Clostridia; order Christensenellales; family Aristaeellaceae; genus Ventricola. The sequence continues at coordinate 8,175 of JAGAHV010000312.1, forward strand.
AACAAGATCTCCATCGACAAAGATATTGACTACCTGATTTACATACTTCTCAATCACATCAGCATGACGAATCATTTGCAGGGGATCTCTTCCTTCACTGCTGTTAATGTATCCGACATAGTTTTGTAAAACCTGTGAACGCTCCTCATCAGTGTACATGATCCTTGCATCACGTCTGCCATTAACACGGGGATGATATCCTTCTTCAGGCTTCGAATATTCTCCTGCTGCATATGTTATTGGTGCCAGAGCAGGCAAATGACGCTCCTTCATGATAGAAGAGGGGGAGATCAGACAGTATTCAATGGTGTGATTCTGCAATTCAGAAGGGAATGGCTTGTCGTCCGGCCAACTTCCATCATCATTAAACCCGTACTTTTGAAGTACATTGACCGCTTCACCGGATAGGGCTTTGCGTACTTTACTGCCTTCGTTTATAACGATACTCGCGTATGTCATCAGGGGTATCTCTGAATGGTCAAATTCACGATGATACTGCCGATTGATGTTATCGCAGGCAACTCGATAAGATGAATTAATGGCTTGATGGCAAAGCTCCTTCAAAAATCCATAGCATTTGATACGCTCATCGTTTCTGAGGTGTTTATAAAGATGAATTGGGATGTTAATGCTAAATCTGCCCAGTTCACTCTCTACTTCGGTTGGTATGGTTAGGCCGTTGTGAGTTTTTTTTTAGAAGCTCGGCGCCCATTTCAATACTATGTTTTCCAGCTATATTTCTAACTTTGATAATCTCTGCTTCCATAGTGGTCAAGGCTTCGGTGTAGTCATTATTCGTCTCCAATGGGAGATTCTGGACGCTAAGAGAATTCTGTGGATTCTCATCGAAGGAAACCATTATTTCGTCTTGGATACTTGCAAAAGTAATAAAGCCGATTCTTAGCGTGGCCTCATCCTTACCGGCTGAAGGCAGATTGCTTTTTAGAAATTCCCCCATCTTATGACAGAATTCATCTGAAACAGGATTGCTTGTTTCTATGGCCTGGGGTGCATTCTGATCAATCACTCCATCCATAACCTTTCTCCAGATTAATGGACTGGATGTATCTGATGATTTCTGCAAATAACCGTGTATTGCAGTGTAAAGGTTGGATACAGAGTTCAGTTGGGAACGATCTCCTAATTCACTGATTTTCTGCTTAACGAAACTCAACCATTCTGCAGAATCAGCAGCGCTTATCTGATAAACATTCCTGATCCGATCGCTGCGATACGGTTTGCTTTCCTGCGAATGGATAAACAGATGATATTCGTAATCTGAAGTTGATGGAAGAACTGCCATCGTTTCCGAAAGGAACTCAAAAAGAGACATTGATCTTTGCTGAAGTACATTCTGAACTCGTTCTACGGAAGTGTTGATGGCATTGGCGAGTGAAATAGTACCTTTATAAGTTTCAAAATCGTCATACAGTTCTTTAGAACGCGTGATAAGCTCACCTTTCGAAGTGATTATCGGAGAAGAACTACAACACACAAGCATAGCCTGTTTTTCCTTGGAAATATACAAGCCAACAATATCAAGAGTCTTTGGTATCACTTCATCCTGTGTTGGAATGAACCACTGACGCTTTCTCTGAAGGCTAATTCCACGCTTCTTTAAAGCGTAGTAAACCATATTCAACGATGCTCCTGTTTCCTGAGCCAATGTTTCAGCTGTCCATTCGATTGACTTATCATCCAATAATTTATCCAACGTTATGTCAAAATCAACAATCGGGACTTTGGGACTGGCACCTCCTCCATGCTTGCTGATTAATCCGTTTATTCCATTTTCCAAAAAGGCTTTTCTCCAATGTGCAACATTCATCCTGTTCATTCCAACCCGCTCAGAAACCTCTTTGTTGTTGTATCCTTTTGAGCACTCGATAATGATCTGGGCCCGTCTCGAAAGATTAGGATCTGCGGATTCTAGAAGGTTGGCGAGGAGTATTTGATCTGATTCATTCAAAATAATGGTATCAGGCTTCCTGGGCAATGGGCATGCCTCCTTATTTGCGAGAGTACACCCATTATATATTAAATGTTCATAACGGTCAATATGATATGTTTCATTCTAAATAACAAGCTTTACGTACAGATCGAAAAAATTCAGTTCCATGCTGATATCCGGTACGTTCACCAAAGCGGTGATGTATCTGATGCTGCTCAGCGACAGCATCATTGCCGGACACTTCATCGGCTCGGCGAGTGTCGCCGCAATCAATGCGATTACCCCGGTGACGGCCATTGTGACCTTCTTCGGCGATCTGCTTTCAACGGGCGTCGGAATTGTATTCACCCGGGAAATCGGTGCCATGCGGAAGGACCGGGCGAACGAAATCTACGGCCAGGGCCTGATCCTCAGCGTAGGCATCGGGCTGCTTTCTGCGTTTTTGATTTTTGCGCTTCAGAATGTCTATTTCAGCGTGAGCGGCATTACGGGCGATATTCTGAAACATGCACTTGAGTACTACCGTCTGGTTCCAATCAATGCCTTCCTGACCATCGTCATTTTCTATCTGGAACAGATGGTCTACAGTGACGGCGACGAGCTGTGCAACAACATCTGCTATGGATTCCAGATCGGCGGAAATATCATTTTTTCCGTCATCCTGACCCGGTTCCTTGGCATGACCGGCATTATCCTGGGATCTGTGATCGGAAACAGCCTCGGCATCCTCACCTGCTTCTGGCACTATTTCCGCAAGGAAAACACACTGCGCTTTGTCTGGCATCTGTCTCTCAGGGACTTTTTGCTCACCTCGCGTTACAGCATCGTGGATTCCTCGGTCTATATCTGCTGGGGCCTGATGGACTATGAGATGATCGGCTTTGTCTCGGGCCGCTTTGGCGAGACCGGCCTGATCACCCTTGCCGTGGTCGTCAGCCTGATCGAGTTCGGCGTCGTGATGGACGGTGTAGGCATGGCGATGCAGCTGCTGATCGGCACCTACTTCGGAGAACGGAACCACGTGCTCATCAAGCGGGTAATGCGCGCGGCGGTCAGGGCGGCGGTCATCGAAGGACTGGCGGCAACGGTGCTGATCTGGGTCTTTGCCCGTCAGTTCTGCGGCCTGTTCGGCATCACCGGCGGGGAGGCCATTGGCCCGTCGATCACCGCCCTTCGGATCGTGTCCCTTGGCTTTACGTTCTGCAGTCTGGTATCGCTCACCACTTCCTACTATATGCTGATCGACCACATCGGCATGGCGACCTGCTTCGCCTGCTTCCAGAACGGCCTCCTGTATATCCTCCTGCCGATGCTCGGGGCATCCGCCTTTGGCATCAACGGCATGTGGGCAGGCTTTGCCGTCGCACCCATTCTCACCCTCATCTGCGCGTATCTGTTTGTGTATCTGCGGTTTGGAAAGGACAATTTCCCGTTCCTGCTGAAGGACATGGCTGCGGAAATTGAGGTGATGGATGAGACCCTGTCCCCGAAAACCGCAGTGAGCCTGTCGGACCGCGTCAGGAGCAGCCTGCTGGCCCATCAGTATGAGCGGAAAACCGCCAACAACGCGGCGCTGTTTGCCGAGGAGATCGGTCTGACCATCCTCGATCGAAACAAACAGACCAAAAAGCCGGTCCTGATCGAGCTCTCGCTCTTTTATGAAAAGGACTCCGTCCTCCTCATTGAACGCGATTCCGGCGTGCTGTTTGACCTGACCGAATCCGACGTACAGGTAGGCGAACTGAGCAGCTTCATCCTGAGCGGACTGATGAATGCGCAGAAGGAAAAGGCCTATCTCGTCACCACCGGCTATAACCGGAACATGATCCGCTTTTCGCGGCAGTGAACCGGGGACCATTCAATCGCTTATGCGAATATTCGTATAAGCGATTGAAGATGTACGGCGTACGTCCGGCGCATATGCCCGAAATCATTGAATGCACGGATCTGGCGGGCGGACTGACGGAAGCGGCAGCAAAGGAACCCGGCCTCGTGCCGGGCATCCCCGTCTTCGGCGGCGGAGGCGACACGACCTTTGTCAACATCGGCGCCGGCTGCACCCGGCCGGGCGACACCCACATCTATGTGGGAACCTCCGGCTGGGTCTCCACCTTCATGGGCCATCAGACGGTCGACCTGAGTGCCATGATCACCGGCGTGCTCTCGGCCATCCATGGCCATTACAATTACTGCGCCAAACTGGAAACGGCAGGAAAGTGCCTTGAGTGGGCCGCTGAACATGTTGCGCTCGATGAAATCGGCCTCTATTCCTCTCACGCCGGGGATACCGACACAGAGAGCAGATACCTGAGCATCTACGACTATCTCTCAGCAGCGGTGAGCAAAGTGCCTCCCGGTGCGAACGGCGTCCTCTTTACGCCGTGGCTCCACGGCAACCGCTGTCCGTTTGAGGATGCCAATGCCGGCGGGATGTTCTTCAACATCAGCGTTGAAACGACCAAGCAGGACCTCCTTCGCGCCGTGCTGGAGGGAATCTGCTATCACCTGCGCTGGCTGCTTGAGTGCATCATGTGAAAGGTCAAAACCTCTGACACAATCCGTTTTGTCGGCAGCGGTGCCCTATCACCGGTGGCCTGCCAGACGCTGGCCGACGTCACCGGCCGGAGGATCGAAACCATCGACACCCCCCAGTCGGCAGGCGCGGCCGGAGCCGCGCTTATCGTTGCGTCAAGCCTCAGGGGCATGGATGTGGCTGCGTTTTCCAGAAATCTCATCAAGCCCAATCACTGCTATCAGCCCAACCCAGAGAACCAGGCCGTTTATGAGCGCAGCTATCAGGTATTCAGGCGGCTTTACAAATCCAATGCCGCAAACTTCAGCGGGCTCAACTGAGGATAATCGATAATATTCCAGCCTTTTCACACGAAAAGGCTCTCATTCATGCGCCGGTCTTTTCCGGCAGATTGGAGAACGATATGGAAAACAGTTTATTATCTGAGCGGCTTTGCCATGATTACCCGGGCCGTCTTGCCGTGGTCGGCAGCGGTCAAAACTGCACCTATGAGGATCTGCAAAAGGGGATCCTCGGTCTTAAGAATAAGCTCCGGACGATGGGTGTGAAGCGCGGAAGCCGCGTGGCGCTGTGGAGTTACAACTCCGCCAACTGGCTGATCGCCTTCTTCGCCATCGTCCGCGCCGGCGGCACCGCCGTGCTGGTGAATTACAGTATGAGCAGCCAGGACGCCGCCGGACTGCTGCGCATGACGGATACGGGCTTCCTCCTCTGCGGCGACAACGGAGAGACGAAAAAGGATCCGGATGCCATGGCACATCTGGCTGCCCTTGCGGGCATCCCGGAGAGCCGCTGCATGGACATCCGTCCCTCCGTGCTGGACCTGGGGCACACTTTCCGCGAGGACACGGAGGTGCCTGAAGGCCCCGACGAATCCGACGAGAACGACACCTCATTCATCATCTTTACCTCCGGTACCACCTCCCAGCCCAAGGCGGTGCAGATTTCCCAGCGGGCGCTGACCTTCGATGCCGACGCCTTCAATGCCAACATCGGCACCTATGCCGGCCGCAGCATCTGCGTCGCCGTTCCACTGTTTCATATCCTGGGGCTCCTGATGAGCTATGCGTATCTTTGCCGCGGTGCCACCGTGTGTCTGCCGGCCAATTACAAACCGGACACGCTGGTTCGGGAGATCGACGCCTACCGCATTTCCGATATGGCGGCGGTGGGAGCGATTTACCTGAGTCTGGCTGAAGCGGAGGGCTTTGAGGAAAACGTGGTGCCCAACCTGCATCTTTGCATGATCGCGGGCGGCATGTCCACCCCGGTTC
>JAGAHV010000313.1:0-4778 GCA_017626895.1 Clostridia bacterium
AGGGACGGCTGAATTTCCGTGCCGGAAAACGGGAGCCCGCGTTCATTGGATTTGCTGCGCTGATCATTTTGACACCTCTTCCTCAGAATATAATCTGGTCCTGTTATAAGCATTTCTTTGCTGTCTGTCAATAGCAGGAATAGATGTCAGTGTTTATCGGACTTCTTTGTTTTTTCTCTTAAAATTCAGAGTCGTCAAGAAGCGTGTATGTCCAAATTTCATCCGATTTCAGGCTCAGTGCCTACGCCTTATTTTTCTCTGCCCCGAAGATGAAATTAAACAACCGATCCTTATATTGGGGGTTTTCTACAGCCATTGACATTCTCTCCTTTCCTTCCTGTATCAAACGACAGTATTGAGCTGCTCAAAGCAGAAAACAGGCATGTCCACAAGGGCCGGAAAAGAACGCTGCCTGTTTCCTTTCCGCTTTTCAGATTGGTTCAGATCGTGATCGTGTCACCGGTATGGATGTAGTGAAGACGATCCATCCGTTCTTTGAGGAAGCTGTACTGCCCGGTCCCTGTACAGTGACAGGTGTAATAGGTTCCCGGATAAGCATTCAGTGCATCGGCGCAGGATGCCAGAGATGCATCAATGGGATGCCTGAACAGATGAAATCCGCCGATCAGCACATCCGGATGATACCAGTGCATGATGTTCAGAATTCCCCGGTGGGAACATCCGCTGAAGAGGATCCGCTTTCCATTTTCCTCGATCAGCAGATATTGTTCATGGCGAAAATCATCCGGTTTCCGTATTCCATCCTCAAGAAGTGTCAGCCCGGAGGATCCTGTATCCTCTGTCTTTTCCGCAGAGAGCGGATTCAGCAGCGTGCAGCCGGGCCGAATGACCTTTTTCTCCTCCACAAAGACAATCCGGTCAGAATCCATGAGGCCGGTATCCAGTCCGATGTACTTTTCGCTGTCATTGTAGTGAGGTTCAAACGCATGACGGCTCATATACACCCTGGCATGATCATTCCTGGCAAAGAAGGTTCTGATTCCTCCGCCATGATCGTAATGCCCGTGGGAAAGGACGGCAAATGCGGCCGTATTCAGATCGATCCCCAGCGCATCGGCATTTCGGGCAAACAGATCTGTCTGTCCCATATCAAACAGAAAACAGGTTTCCTGTCCTTCCACAAACAGGCTCAGTCCGTGCTCTGCCTGCAGACCGTCGGCAGCGGTATTCTCAACAAGAACCGTCACTTTCATTTCGGTTTTCCCTCCTCCGTAAAGGCCTGTCGGCTGTTCTTTTCGGATAAGTCTCCGTGAATCGGAACTTTTCTGCACCGGAGTATTCGCACGATTGCCGAAGCAGGCTCAGGACCTGATCAGGCTTTCCAGCGTTTCAAACAGTGCCTGCGGCTCCACCGGTTTGGAAAGGTGTGCATTCAGGCCGGCCTGCATGCTGCGCTGTACGTCCTCATCAAAGGCATTTGCCGTCAGGGCGATGATCGGAATGGTTTTGGCATCCGGACGGTCAAGGGAACGGATCCGCCGTGTTGCCTCAAGACCATCCATTTCCGGCATGCGCATATCCATCAGGACGGCATCATAATATCCCGGTTCCGCCTGATCAAACATCTCCACTGCGACGCGGCCGTTCACGGCATGTTCCACCTGCATTTCACGCATGGACAGGACCATCATCATGATTTCGGCATTGACCGCCACATCCTCTGCCAGGAGCACCCGCCGTCCTTTCAGGTCCACGGTTTTCTGAATGAGTGCCGCGTTTTTCCGTTTAAACGCTGCCTGGAATTCATCCAGCACCGTATCGGCAAACAGCGGTTTGGAAGCGAAAGAATCCACGCCGGCCTCTCTTGCTTCCTGTTCCACATCTTCCCAGCTATAGGAAGTCAGAATAATGATCGGTGTATCATTTCCGACGAGAGAGCGGATCTGCCTGGTCGTCTCTACCCCATCCATCTCCGGCATCTTCCAGTCCACCAGGACCAGGTTGTAGTCCTCCCGGCGGGCGTGACGCAGGCGGATCATTTCCAGTGCATCCCGTCCGTTCGTCACTGTTTCGCAGCTGATTCCTACCTGGCCGAGGACTAGATCGGCATGTTCACAGGCAATCTGGTCATCATCAATGACCAGGACGTTCATCTCATCGGGATGAATGAGGGTTTCCTCACTCCCGGCAACACGGGAAGACTGGCCGAGGGTAACCGTCACCCTGAAGGTCGTCCCGGCGCCCTTTTCACTTTCTACCTCAATGTGTCCGTTCATCAGCTCCACGATGTTTTTCGTAATCGGCATGCCGAGACCGCTCGAGCCGTATTTGTTGGTCGTGGAACTGTCCTCCTGCGAGAAGGCATCAAACAGGTGCGGCAAATACTCTTTGCTCATGCCGATTCCGGTATCCGAAATGGTAAACAGCAGGGTTGCCTTGTCATCCATTCTGACCGTTTCCTCAATGATGAGCGAAACCGTTCCGCCCTCCGGCGTGAACTTGACGGCATTGCCCAGAATATTGATGAGCACCTGACGCAGTTTCATATCATCGCCGATGTAATACTCATCCGTCTTTCCCTTGATCTGGCAGTCGTAATTCAGCCCCTTATCCCTGCACTGTCCGCCGATCATCGTGTTCACCTGTTCCAGCATCTTCCGGAAGGAAAACTCTTCATGCTTGATCGTCATCCGTCCGGATTCGATCCGGGACATATTCAGAATGTCATTGATCAGTTTCAGCAGATGATGCGCAGAGTCATCAATCTTGCGCATATTGGCGCGCGTCTGCTCCGGGGTATTCGGATCGTGCAGGATGATGTTGTCAAGACCGATAATGGCATTCATAGGCGTACGGATCTCATGGCTCATGCTGGAAAGGAAGGCGGTCTTGGCCTTGTTCGCCATCTCTGCCGCGCTCAGCGCATCCTTCAGAGTCTGATTCTGCACCATGGTCTTCCGGGTCTCGATGTCCACATTCACAAAGCATGCCCCGACCGCGTGCACCGGCAGATCCTTCCGGTCTACGCTGGCAAACCGCACTTCCTCCCAGGTCTGCCGGTCATGCCGGGAGACCAGATACCGGAAGGCAATGACCCGTTGCTCGCCGAGCATCGTCCGGATATTTTCCGGCCTGATAAATTCAAGGAACTCCTGCCGGTATTCCTCCGTGATATTGGCATTGGCATACGCCGTGACCGATTCCATATACGGGAACCTGTCCCCTACCTGAAAGCCGTTATCCACATCTTCATGTTTCTGGTAACAGACGCCCTCATTTTTGTCCAGGTCCAGGTAGTACACGCTCCAGTAGTCCGAGGCCAGCGCGGTAATCATCCGCGTCTGCTCTTCCTGCTGTTTCCGCTGCTCCAGAATCTCCTCCTGAAGATGCAGGCGCTGCTCCATCTCCTCCCGTTTGATCCGGTTTTCCGTATCCGCTTTTTCCTTATCCAGCACCAGTCTCGCGTTGATCCGGTTCTGCCGGATGATGAACGCAAACATGATCACCAGAACGGAAACGATGATGACTGACTGAAGCACGCTGCGGCCGATGATCCCCTCTGAAATGGTGCTGATCTGACTGCTGATGACACTTTCCCGAATGAGGTAGGTCAGAAGCCAGCTGGTTCCTTCGACAGGAACATAACTGAGGGTTTCACGGATCCCGTTATACACAAAACTGACGGTTCCTCTTTTTCCTCCGGTGAATTCGTCCCGGAACTTTTCATAGGTATACCCATCCTCAAAATTCGCCTGCCGCATTGCCTCAAGCAGATTATCCTCCACCGCAAGGCCGCCCAGAACCGTGTTGCTCAGCGCAATTCCATCGCTGGTATAAATATTGCAGAAAGTCGCCCCGCTCTCCTGGATATCCATGGCAACGCCGGAGAGCATCTCCTTCATGTCAATTTCCATGAAGCAGGCGCAGAGCTTCCGGTTTTCGAGTGTCAGCTGTACCGGCACTGCAATAATCACTTTCTTATCAGGAATCGTGAGATTCCGGATGAAAATCTCCGGCCCTGACAGGTTCCGGAAATCCACCGGATACTGATCAATATCCCCCTGAATGCCGGATGCAGTAAAGATCATGCCGGTTTCCTCAACGAAGGCAAACCGCTCCAGCTTAAGCATGCTGCGTATCTTTTTCTGATAGTTCTGCAGATGCTCAACGCTGCTCAGATCATCCTCAGTCATCAGATCAAGGGCTGTCTGGATAACGGTGATTTTGTCCTTGAGATTATCCGCGATGACCTGCTCGCGCCGGCCTGCCAGCTCATCCAGATACAGAAGGCTGACGTTCCTGACCGCCTTTTCCGTATCATTTCTGGCCTGCTGCCCCATGATCATCGTCCCAAGGACCAGAACCAGAGCAAGAAAGATACCGCCAATTACGGCGATCACGGTAATCCGTTTTTTTCTGTTGTTCATTCTGATCTCCCATATTATCGGACTTGGTCGTTCTACGCCGAAGCTTTCGGTACACATGCCGGGTAAACTGCCGCTTTGCGGCAGGCCATTTGGCGCCGCTGCTTTCCGGTGCACATGCCGGGCAAACTGCCGCTTTGCGGCAGGCCATTTGGCACCGCCGCTTTCCGGTGCACATTCTTCGTTATCCGGCCCTGTCCATTGGCCCTTTCCACTGCCGGATGCCCCACAGAAGTGTCCGGCAGGTCAGGACAACAATCGCCAGCCAGATCAGACCACTTGAAACGGCTGACAGCGTGAGCATATGGATATTGCCGGAATCATGTGAGACCACCATGATCAGGGTGTTCTGCAGGGACACGATGGACAGCAGCGCATCAATAAAGTTAATCA
>JAGAHV010000314.1:0-1958 GCA_017626895.1 Clostridia bacterium
CCAGATCGGCGGCAGCGATGTCAGCGTCGCGGTGGCCAGCGGAACGGGCAATGCCAGCAAGCTGCTGGACAGCGTCCGTGCAGGCGAGAAGAACTATGCGTTCATCGAGATCATGGCCTGCCCCGGCGGCTGCGTCAACGGCGGCGGTCAGCCCATCGTCTCCTCCACTGTCAAGATGGACTGCGACATTCGCGTTGAGCGTGCAAAGGCTCTCTATGGCGAGGACCGTTCTAAGGAACTCCGCAAGAGCCATGACAACTCCGAGATCAAGGTTCTGTATGATGAGTTCCTCGGGAAGCCCGGCAGCCATGTGGCTCACGAGCTCCTGCATACCCATTATCAGAAGCGCCCGATGTACACGGAGTAATCGAACATCAATAAAAGGATTTCCGCAGGAACTGCGGAAATCCTTTTTTGCTTTCGGTCAGAGCAGGTGATGTTACTGTGCGCACGGCCGGGAAACGTTTCGAAGAAGGGGAAAATGTGAGTTTTCACAAAATTTCTGACGTAAATTGACGCTATTCTGCGAAACGAATATAATAGACAAAAGATCGGCTGCAGACAGAGAAGATCATCGGTCTGTCAGGACAGAAGAATGTTTCAGCGGCGGCCGGTGCCTTTTTCGGTCGGATGAAAAAGGCACGGTCATTTGCAGGCATGGCCCTGTTCAATGACAGAGGATCAGATTCAGGCCTCAGAAAAAGTAACTCCGGCAAAAGACCAAAGCTGAGGCTTGTAAAGGATGGATATTGGCCTGTTTCCAGGAATTCGTTCAGGGGAAAATGCCCGGGCACCGCAGATGGAGAAAGGGGAAAAACCATGTATCAGTTTCCGGAATATGTGAAAAAAGCCTATGAAAACAGCCCGCTTTCATATGTTTATTATCAGGTGTTGGATGGGAAAGCGGTTCCTGTCCTTGTTTCAAACGGCTTTTGCAAGAACACGGGAATCGGCCGTGAGAAGGCGGCAGAATGGCTTGCTGCCGGGATGTTTGAGCGGATGCACCCGGATGATGTGGGCATTGTTTCGGAAATCAGCACCGGTTTTATGAATCATACCACACCGTATGATGTGTATTTTCGCTGCCGTATCGGGGATAGGTATCAGTATTTCCATGCCTTTGGAAGCTGGCAGACCATGGAGGACGGAACGGAACTGGCCGTGATCGTGTACTGCAACATCACGGAAACCAAGGAGCGGATGCTGTCGGAGAAGGATCTGTATAACTGGCTGAGGAAAGACCGTTTTTATACGGATCCGCTGACCGAATTGCCCAATATCAACTATCTGCATGAATTTGCGAATGAACGGGTACAGGTGCTGCGGGCAGAGAACAAGACCCCCAGCGTGATCTTTTCGGATGTCTATTCCATGCAGTCATATAACAACCGGTATGGGATGAAAGCAGGCGATGTTCTGCTTTGTCTGGTGGCGGATGCGCTGAAAGAACAGTTCCCGGGGGATCTGCTGATTCGGGGCGCAAACGATCATTTTATTCTGGTCACGGGCGTTGAGGACAGAAATGAGCTGACCTCGGGAATTGAAAAGGCCAATGAACGAATCAGAAGAGAGGCGCAGGGAACGACCTCCGGGATTCGTTCCGGTATTTGTCCCGTGAACAGCCGAATGGATGTACGGGATGCGCTGGACCATGCCCGGCATGCCCTCAAGCGTATCAATGATGACATGACCCGCACCTGGGCGTTCTTTTCCCAGGAGGCGGATGATCTGTACTGGAAAAACCGGTACATCTTTGAAAACTTTGACAAGGCCATCGAGAACCACTGGATTAAAGTGTACTATCAGGGAATCTCCCGGATTGAATCGCAGAAGATTTCGGCTTTCGAAGCACTGGCCAGATGGGTGGATCCCTCCCGCGGAACCATTTCACCGGCTGAATTCATTCCGGTTCTGCAGCGGTATCATCAGCTGTATAAGCTGGACCTGTACATGCTGGA
>JAGAHV010000315.1:0-3527 GCA_017626895.1 Clostridia bacterium
CCATTGTTTATGCCCGGGATACAGATGGGACAGGATCTTCGCTTTCACTTTATGCGTCTGGAAGGTCTCTGGCGGGCACTCAGCACAGGACAGATCCCGGCCCGTGTTCAGTCGGCTTGGTTTAGTGGCTATGGCTATCCTGTTTCCATCTATTATGGCGATATTCTCTTCTATCCCTCCGCTTTGATGCGCATGTTAGGGGTTCCTCTGGTTACCGCCTATAAATTCTACCTGTTTCTGGTCACCTATCTGACAGTTCTTTCGTCTTTTGTCTGCTTCAGGCGGATTGCAGGCTCAGACTGGATGGCAGTTTTGGTGTCCTCCGCCTATGTGCTGGCGAACTATCGGCTGTATGATGTCTATATTCGGGCCGGCGTCGGGGAGATGAGTGCGTTTATTTTTTATCCCCTGATGCTGCTCGGTTTCTGGGAAATGGTCAGATGTCCATCGTTTGCATGGCGTCTGGCGTTGCGCGACGGTGCCCTGATCGCCGTTGGACTGGCGGGCATAATCTGCAATCATATGCTTTCCGGGGAAATGACGCTCATTACACTGGCAGTGACCTGCATGCTTTATCTCCCTTCCGTGGTGAAAAAGCAGGGAATAGTGTCCCTTTGTGCCGGTGCGGTGCTGTCGGTTGCAGTGGCTGCCTATTTTGCTGTTCCGTTCCTTGATACCTATCGCTCTGTTGAGGTATCGGTCAGCGGTGCGCTTTCCGGCGGAAACGGACATATGATACAGCCGCTGGGGGCTTTTATCGGACAGTATTTTGCCTTTACGGAGAAAATAGACGGATATTCCGTGGAGGAGGCAAGGGTTCGTTTTGCCCTGACACCGGGCCCTGTCCTGATGCTGACGTTTGTGGCCGGCATTGCGGTACTTTATTTGGGAAAAGACAGAAAGAAGATTGGACGGATATTGCTGCTTGCGGTGCTGATGCTGTGGGTGTCGTCCGATTTGTTCCCGTGGAATGTCTTGGCCCTGCGAACACGGGTGGGACGGATTCTGGCGCAGGTACAGTTTCCGTGGCGCTATCTGAGCATGGCAGTCGTTTTTCTCAGTATGGCATTGTCAGAACTGCTGCAGCTGCCCTTCTGCCGTCGTCACAGAATGGAAGTGTCTGCCGTGATCCTGGGTCTGTGTCTGTACTCAACCTGTGATTATGTCAGTCAGTATATCTCCAATGCGACCATCACAAAGGCCTGGGATATGGGGGAAATCTCCGATTCTGCAGCGATGAATTATGAATACTGGCGAAAAGGCGCAGACGGGATGCTGTTTACCGGAGAGTGTATCCTTTCGGAGGGGACAGAAGCGGAGATACTGGACAGATCCGGTATGCGGACAGAGCTGATGTGCCGGACGCAGAAGGCGGGGACGGTTACGCTGCCTCAGGTAAACTACGGGAATATGAGAGCCGTAACGGAATCGGGGAAACAACTTCCCGTAACGGACGGACCCAATATGCAGGTAATGATTACGATACCGGAGGAATTCAGCGGAAAGATTACCTGTGATTATCAGGAACCGCTGCTGTGGCGCATATGTGAAATTGTCTCGCTTCTGGCAGGGATCGGTGCGATTGTGCTGATATTCAGCGGGAAAAAAGAGGCTGAAAAGTGTATGCGCATCGAAGCGGACAGAGAAGTAAAAGCTGCAGGATGGTGTTAGCTTAAAGCGCAGCGGTACCCCAAAACAGGCGTTTATGAAGGAGTCGGAAAAATGCAGGCGGACTATCTGATTGTAGGAGCAGGACTGTATGGTGCTGTCTGTGCACATCAGCTTGCCGAAAAAGGATATACCTGTATGGTCATAGACCGGCGAAACCATATTGCCGGGAACATTTATACAGAAAACATTCACGGAATCAATGTTCACCGATATGGTGCACACATCTTTCATACCAATGACCGCAGGGTATGGGAGTATATCGGCAGGTTTGCGGAGTTTAATCAGTATATCAACAGTCCGGTGGCCTTTTATCAGGACGAGGTGTACAATCTCCCGTTTAATATGAATACCTTTTCAAAAATGTGGGGGGTGCGGACGCCGGATGAGGCAAAACGGAAAATCAGGGAACAGGTGAGTGAGCTCGGCATTACGGATCCTCAGAATCTGGAGGAACAGGCACTTTCTCTGGTTGGAACGGATATCTACAGAAAGCTGATCAAAGGATATACCGAAAAGCAGTGGGGACGGGACTGCAAAGAGCTGCCGGCTTTTATCATCAAACGTCTTCCCTGCCGCTTTACCTATGATAACAACTATTTTAATGCGCGATATCAGGGAATTCCCATTGGCGGCTATACATCTGTCGTGGAACGGATGCTTGATCATGAACGGATTCAGGTAAAACTGAATACGGAATTTGCAGATTACAGGAAAACGCACGATCTGAGCGGCTGCCGGGTGATCTATACCGGCTGCATTGATGAATATTTCGGGTACGCGCTCGGAACACTTCAGTACAGAAGTGTCCGGTTTGAAACAGAGGAACTGCCCGTTGAAAACTATCAGGGACATGCAGTGGTCAACTATACGGAGCGATCTGTGCCGTATACGCGGATTATCGAGCATAAGCATTTTGAATTCGGGACGCAGCCGACAACGGTAATCAGCCGGGAATACAGCCAGGAATGGTCAATCGGTCTCGAACCTTACTATCCGGTCAATGATGCAAGAAATCAGGCGCTGCTGAGGGACTATGAGCAGCTGGCTGAAAAAGAGAAAAATGTTTCCTTTGGCGGACGTCTGGGGAAATATCAATATTACGACATGGATAAGGTGATTCAGGCGGCGCTTGACTATACGGACACCATTGCACCCAGAGAACAGGCATTTCATGTCTGAGCCGGCAGGGAAGGCACAGACAGATGAAAAGCCGCTCGTGAGTTTTTAAAGAAAAGGCATCAACCGTAAGATTGATGCCTGATTTTCTCATTATCCTGTATTCTGACACAGGTGACAGGACGGCAGAACAGCTTATATGCTGAGCAGGGGGCAGATAAAATGAGTTATGTGCTTGGAATTGATATTGGTACATCAGGCGCCAAGTGCCTGTTGATGGACGCAACAGGCCGTGTAGTGGCATCGGCACTGAAAGATTACCCGCTGTATACGCCAAGACCCGGCTGGGCAGAACAGAATCCGGATGACTGGTGGAATGCGACGGTTCTTGGAATCCGGGAACTTCTCTCAAAAGAAAAGGATTCTGCCGGAAAGATTGCCGGAATCAGTTTTTCCGGCCAGATGCATGGCCTTGTGGCACTGAACCGGGAAGGAAAGGTAATACGGCCGGCCATCTTATGGTGCGATCAGCGTACGCAGAAACAGTGTGATTTCATCACTGAAAAGGCAGGCGGAGCAAAGGGACTGCTGGCGCTGACAAATAATCTGATGTTGACCGGTTATACAGGCGGGAAACTGCTCTGGCTGAAGGAACAGGAACCGGACAGCTTTGATTCCATGGTAAAATTCATTTGCCCGAAAGATTACATTCGTTTTAAACTCACGGGTGTTCCTATGAC
>JAGAHV010000316.1:0-1653 GCA_017626895.1 Clostridia bacterium
AACTATACCGTTGAAGAACTTAAGCAGAGTATCGCCAGAGACGATTACCATCACCAGGGCAGTCTGCCGAATAACTTCATACGGACGATCTCCGCTGGACAGCAGGCGCTCAAGGCGATCAGTACTTTCAAGGATGAATACCTGCTGGACTACATCAACGTAGAAGAGCTGGATGTCCGCGACAGTCAGGATATAGATGAACGGATGGTCGAAAACGCCATCATTCACAATGTCAAAAACTTCATTCTGACTTTTGGAAAAGACTTTGCATTCGTGCGGAATCAGTATCATCTGGACGCTTTCGGGGAGGATCAGTATATCGACCTTCTGTTTTTCAACCGGGAGCTGAACTGTCTGGTGGCGGTTGAACTCAAGAAGGGCAAATTCAAAACATCCTATCTGGGCCAGCTCCAGGGGTATCTGAGCGTTCTCGACGGTTTTGAGCGCAAGCCCCATGAAAATCCTGCCATCGGTATTATTCTGTGCAAGGATATGAATAAATCGTTCGTCGATTACGTGATCCAGGATTATACAAAGCCGATGGGCGTAGCGACCTATAAAACATCAAAGGATATGTCCGAGGAACTAAAAAAAGCTCTTCCACCTATCGAAGCACTCAAAAAGCTGCTGGATGCAGAGGATTTGGAGACAGAATGAGAAAAATGCCCGTTATCAGCACGAAGCCGGTAACGGGCATTTCCTTTAGGCGTATACAAGTTCTGTCAGGATGACTTCTTCTGCGCGGCTGCGGATGGAATTACGGCGGCGGACCCATTCCATCTGATCGGATGCTTTCAATGCTTCGGTCACGCCTTCCTGCTTCATCATAGCCGTCTCAATGACCTCCAACCGATCATTGCAGGAACGGTCGATCTCGGCCAGGTGCTTCGTCAGTGTTCCTTCGAGCATCAGGCTGGTATACAGTGCGCGTCGGTGCTCCTTCAGGAACCGTTGCCGCATTCGGCCATATTTGCCGATCTGATATTCCTCCGGATCGGGAGGCAGGGACAGATTCGGAAGAAGATAGTCTCCCTCCTGGCGGTATGTACCGCCCTTTTCTTCAAAAAGTGATTTCATGAGCATGGCTCTCCTTTTTCGTGATATTATGCCTTGCAGTTAGAGGACTGCGCCTGTTTTACGCTCCTTTCTTACAACTGCAACGCAATTCACCACAAATGAGCCGCAGTCATATGTATTAGGTGGCAGAAACCACCCTTCACATATTAGCTCTCAGCGCATGATGCTCCGTCAGTATGCTGCCGAACATAGTCTGAATGTGATAGATGAATACATCGACGACGGTTGGTCGGGAACAAATTTCGACAGACCGAGTTTTCAGAGGATGATCGACGACATAGAGGACGGTAAGATCAACTGCGTTGTGACCAAAGATTTATCCCGTTTGGGCAGGAACTACATCCTGACAGGTCAGTACACGGAAATCTATTTTCCGAGCAAAGGTGTTCGCTACATCGCTGTCAATGACAATGTGGACACCATCAAAGGAGAGAATGAGCTTGCTCCCTTCCTCAACATTCTGAACGAAATGCACGCTCGACAGACCGGCAAAAAGGTAAAGGCTGCTTTGCGGACACGGTTTGCAAACGGCGCACACTATGGTGCATACGCCCCTTTGGGCTACATCAAAGATCC
>JAGAHV010000317.1:0-2793 GCA_017626895.1 Clostridia bacterium
CAGTAAAAGCGTGATGATAACCGGTAGAATGATCTGCAGGGTTTCCATTGGTCTGTTCATTTTTGCGCGTTTCTCCTTTGCAGGCCTCAATGTTGATCTTTCGCCGGAGCTGGTTTGTCTTGAGGCCTGGATTTGCCTAACTGTCTCTGCGCGACAGGGCCGCCTTTGTGGGCCATTTGCACAACTGTCGCTGCGCGACGGGGCCGCTCCTTGTCATGCCTTAACCTGGATCATCCGGTGGAGCGGCACGGTACGGACATCCCCCGGCATAAGGGGATGTCCGGCATCCGAAAGGATTACCATCTTTCGAAAGATTCGGAGAAATAATGCCTTTGTTTGATCACCGTGGTGAGGTAATTGATGATATCATCCGGTGATACGTTGAAGCGCTTCAGAAGTACCGCCAGTTTCTCATCCATTTTCCCGCTCAGTTCATCCGGTTCAACTGTGCCGTCTGTTTGAATCGTGCATTCCCATTTTGAAGCCATTCTCAGGAATGTGGTGACCTCAAGCGGATCTTTACTGTCTTTCTCTGTTTTAAACAGATCACCGATATGGTCAAAAATCCATTCACGGAACATACTGGCAAGGAACATGGGAAATTCGCGGCCGGCCATTGCTTTTGAATACTCATCTGTTACATCCACAGTATGTCCCTGATTCATATACGAGGTAAACTGATAAATCAGGTCATCGTCGCGCCATATCTGAGAGAGCAGCTCGTCATCATCGTCAAACGGGCCTTCGTTTGAGAAGAAAAGATAACGGCCATAATCCTGGCTGATCCGTTTGGTTGCTCCGCTCTTGCTCTTGACCGTAAAGGGAAGATTATCGAAAACGTCAGCTTCTTCGCTTTCTTTTTCAATTTCAAAATAACAGGCGGAGGGATCTGCGGAAGCGGGATAAAAAGCCATCGCCTGCAGACGTCTTTTTTCGTTGTTCAAGATAGTTCTGGCCGTGTCCGTGATGTCTTTGCGCTGGTCGGCAATTTCAACCAAAGCCCAGTTGCCATTTACATCTTTCAGTGAACCTTCCCATTTCAGAATACGATATCCTGAAACAATGGGCAGTTTTTCCAGATCCCGCAATTTTTTAGTCAGTTCTTTCGCGTCCAGATAAGCAGATGGATGATAGCAGAAGGTGGAAGGACGGGCTTTTGCAGCGTCCGGGAGAAAAAATGTGTAACTTGGATAGAAGATGTGCAGAGAGGCATTTTGAAGTGAGGGGTAATCACTGTTTTCAATCGTATATAACTCGGAAGGCTTATAATCATCAAAGGATTTCGAAAAATAAGGTTTTTCCCTTTCAGCGGCAAGAAGCATGTGAGATTGATTATCCCGATAGAACATAAAATCCACATGGTATCTTGTCCCTGTCCGGATTCGGGAGGAAAAGAACCATCCGTCTCCCATCGAGTCGCTGTACTGATCGTGGTAAAGTGTCATGGTACTTCTGACAAGCGTGGCAGAAACCGATTCCGGTTTCACTTTTTCGATCCATGCCTGAAATACCCGCCGGACATCATTATCTTCAATGGAAGACCACAGCGTGGTTGTAAGAAACCGATTCATTCTGTACAGCATATGTTTTTTCATCGGGTAATCGTTCAGGCGGTCAAAATCCAGTGTTTCACTGTCAGTAGCCAGGAGACCGGCACTCAGTTTCAGGAAGTTTGCCAGGTCAGGGCCAAAGACCTCATCAAGGATGTCACCCAGACCGGTTTCCTCGAAAAATCGTTCAACGAGAAAACCTTTTACAGGATAGCAGCTAATCTCATTGTGCAGTTCATTCAGAGAAATAAATGATTCTCCGAAGTTTTTTTCCTTTTCTTCCCTGGCTGCCGCTTCCTCTTCTTCTCTGATTCGGATCGCTTCCATTTTTTCCTGATAGCTTTCCTCGGTACAGAAGCGATGATAGTTCATATCAGGAATCATTTTTCCTTCTACGTCTGATGGAGTTCCGATGGGAAAAAGTCCCTTTATGTCAGGTTCATCTGCAAAATAAGGCATGTCCCTTTTGAGTGCATAATAAACGCCTTTTTTGTTTTGCTTTGCATATTTCGGGATATCGACCAATTGAGTATTGGTACTCATCTGCATCCTCCTGATCATCTTAATGGCTGCCTGACGGCTCTTTTGAAACGCTTAACGGACTGTTTCTTTGGAAAAATTATACATGAAGAATCGGATATCTGCAATGAGCGGGAACGCATTTTTCTGCTGCATGCACTTGGCTTCATGCATGCACTTGGATGGGGGCGGAAATCCACTGGCTATTGGAAAACAGGCGGAAGCAAAAGCCAGAGCTCGCCGGACAATTCCGGCAGGCTCTGGTTTATTCAGTGTTTCCTCTGTCCCGGATCGCATTCAGATTGGCCTTTTTCTCAAAAAAGGCCTTCTTCAACTGTGCGTATTCCGAGTCGGTACATATCTGCCGACAAGAGGGTTCAAAGGACATCGTGACCGAGAAACACTCGGTCATCTTCTCACAGGGATACAGACTGCAGGCCGCGCAGGTCTGTATCCCTTTATCCGCGCAGCATTTCACCACCTGGTAGCGGCACCAGTTTTCCGGTTTGCAGCCGGTGCAGGAAATCTCCCCGGCAGAGACGATTCGGTTCCGGTAGCCTATTTTCATCCAGAGTTCCGCGGTATGCCGGAGCTCCTCTTCGCTTTTCTCAAAAGGAGGTGCGGTATATCGGGGACAGGCGGAACAGTCGTTTCCGCAGGCAGCGATGATTTGGTCATTCATGGATGTATCCTCCATTTCCGGGCGTTTCCGGAAAGCCATTCA
>JAGAHV010000318.1:0-35459 GCA_017626895.1 Clostridia bacterium
CGTTTTGTTGTACATGATTTCAATCCACTCACCCCATGCGGGGTGAGACCAGAGTGCGGTTGATTTCCCGTTTGACCGACCTCCATTTCAATCCACTCACCCCATGCGGGGTGAGACAGCAATTGTTCACAATATCTTTTATGATATCGCAGCAATATACACAAATATTGTAAATTTGTATACCTCTTTTGCTTGTTCTATATCGCTTTTACGTTCAAATATCGATCATTTTCAGTGCGACGGTCCCGGCATTTTATGTTCACTTCAGGTTCGCACCTGATAGATTGGTGGGATTCTCCGGAGTATATGTGTACTCAAGCTCATTGTACACTCTGCTGATTATACCAGATCCTGATACATGATCAGGGCATCCTCCCTGTTGTCATCATAATAACGCTTCCGGTAGCCCACATCCAGGAAGCCGCACCGGTGATACAATCCCTGAGCTCTCACGTTGGACCGTCTGACTTCCAGGGTCATCAGTCGCATTCCATCATCTTTCGCTACCTGGATAAGCGCCTCCATGACCTGTCGCCCATATCCTCTGCCCTGATCTGCCCGCCGGACCGCCACATTTAAAACATGCCCCTCGTCTATGACCAGCCACATTCCCGCATAGGCAATCACATGATCATCCACATCAGCAAGGATCACCCAGCGGCTTGCCGGATTTTCGAGAATGTCATGACGAATGCTCTCCTCCGACCACGGAACATGAAACTCGGACTGTTCGATGGCAGTAATTTCCGGGATATCCTTCTCGACCGCGTGCCGGATACAGACTGTTTGTTTTTCCAACACCTGGGTATTTTCCATTTCTACACTCCTGAGGGCTCCACCCTGCTCCGGGCAGCTTTTGCCAGCCGTTCACGTTCCGCCTGAGGTGCGCGAAGATACAGAGGCAGCAGCGCCTCCGGACTGACCTGTTTCCCCGCCTGCAGCTTCTGCATGGCCAGCAAAGCCGCGCATCCCGGCCGAAGCGCCGCCATGGCAGGGCTGTGGAAACGGCAAGCCGTTCCGAGACGTTCCTCAATCGCCGTCCGATGTACACCGATTCCATCGCCCACAAACAGATAGGGGCCGCCGAAAGCCTCAATCCGGTCAAGAAACTCGGTCAGTTTCAGTGCCTCATCCATGGCCAGACGCTCAACCCTGTCACCGAGCCGAAACGCCGCACCGTACACCTGTCCGGCCCTGGCATCCAGAATTGGACAGACCAGTCCCTCAAAATAGCGTCCGTTCTCCGCCAGGGCCTCCAGCGCATCCACGGCAATGCAGGGTTTCCCGCAGGCCTCTGCCAGTCCCTTCACCGTCGCCACACCGATCCGCACGCCGGTAAATGATCCCGGCCCGACCACTGCGGCAAACGCATCGATGTCAGACAGCCCCAGATCCGACCGCATCAGCGCATCCTCCACCATCGGCATGACTTTCTGGCTGTGCGTCATTTTATTTTTCATAAAAGCCTCATAGACCAGATCCCCGTCTGCGGCAATGGCCACACCACAAACCGGCCCTGAGGTATCGACAAGAAGTATTTTCATTTTTTTCTCCCATCAGCAGTCCCCGCCCTCAAAAACGCCGGGAACCATTCTGCTTGCTCATGCTTTGCCCCTATTGTACCACGAATCCGGCATACAGAAAACGGCTAATATCCAGGCGCCCCGCAACAGAGGCATCAGGCCGCCTGTATATCAGCCGTTTATGTTCATTTACACTCGATTCCGGCGGCTAGAGCCGTTGCCCGGAACCGCTGTCCCAGACTGTTTTCCGGAAAGTCAATGTTCAGGATTCTCTCCTCCAGCGCATCCGGTACATACGCCAGACTGACCCGAAAACACTTTTCCGGCATGGCCATGGCGCAGTTCTGCGGCCATTCAATGACCGCTACCCCGTTATCCGGCGGGATCATTTCATCCAGTCCCATTTCATACAGTTCATCTTCATTTTCAAGACGATAAAGGTCGAAATGGTACAGTGTCAATCCACTGCCCTCATGAATCAGCAGGATGGTAAATGTGGGACTTGGAATCGGACCTTCAATCCCCAGCTGAGCTGCCAGTCCGCGTGTCAGAACACTTTTCCCCGTTCCCATTTCGCCGCTGAGCAAAAGCACATCCGAGCAGGTCATCTGCGCTGCCAGGAGCGCCCCTACACGTTCCGTTTCCTTTTCATTTTTGCAATGGACACAGACCATACGCGCATTTCCTCCGGATTATTGATGTAGAAACGGTGAAAGCCGCTTGTAAAGCAGGAACGTAATCACACTGATCACGCATCCTTTCAAAAGGTTAAAGGGAGCGGTGACCATCAGCACCAGTTTCAGCATCGAATCCACTCCAGGGATTCCAACCATATTCATTATCACTGAAAAATCCATTTTAGCCTTATCCATATAAGTAGGAATTAGAATAAAATAGTTCACCAGAACTGCTGAAACAACCAAGAACAGAATGGACAAAACCATGCCCATAATTGCCCCTTTCAGGGTCTTGTTGTTCTTATAAATCAGACTGGCAACAACCACAAATACCCCGGACATCAGGGTATCCGCCAGCTCACCGATGAAAGCTGTTCTGCTTGCAAATAAATGTATGACATTCTTCACCACGATAATGACAAATCCGGCCAGGGGGCCCATGGAAAACCCGGCCAGAAGAGCCGGAAGTGCGGAGAGATCCAGCTTGTAAAACGCGACCACCGGAATCTCAAGGTAATAGAGAATGACAGCCATGGCGGCCAGGATTCCACACCTGGTCATCATAAATACCATGCGATCGCTTGCCCTCTGTACGTTTACGCTTTTGTTCATCGAAATACTCCTTTCGAGAATTCGGCTCCGTCCTCCGGCACCAGCGCTTTTCAGTGCCGGAAACAGACCGGTTCTCATCGCCCTGTGGGCTTAATATTCCGAAACCCCTGAAAGCAGAGCTCTCAGGGGTTAATTGCACGCAAAGCAAACAGCTCTTCTTCCATCCAGACTATACTGTCGGCTCCGGAATCTCACCGGATCAGCCATACGGCTCGCGGGCTCTACCGCCGGTAGGGACTTGCACCCTGCCCTGAAGATCTTTCAAAGGATTATTCGGTTATGCGCATTATACCACCAAAGCGATTGTTGTCAATCCTGTCCGAAAACTTTTTTTGACCCTCCGGATTCTCACCGGGCCGCAGCTCCGGTTTCCGCCTCATTCACGGATTTTTCTTGCCTCAAGGTAGTACCGCTTTTCCTCGGCATGGCCCATGGAAAACGTCTTCCTCGGCAGCACACCGCCGTGAATGATACCGGGGAACAGTTCCCCCTTGTCCATCCCCGGCAGCAGAAAACCGACCGCATTTCCCGCCCCGGCCAGACTGGTCAGGGCCTCCTCTCCGTGGATATAGTCCATTTCGCCCGGACAGTCCTCAAGGATCCGGTCAAGGGCATCCTGCAAAACCGCAACCGGCAGCTTTCCCTGACAGGACAGTCTGAGGGTTCCGGATTCCGTCCCCGCCATCCATCTGACCTCTGTCCCATCCGGTGCGCACAGCGCCTCAAGCGATCTGAGGATTGCTTTTGCATCTGTCCCTTTCACCAGCCGGTGAATGGGTTCAAACTGCAGCGCTTCGCTGTACACATTCTCAAGTTCCACCATGGCATAGCGGGAAAGCAGCGTTTTGGGATCGCGATCCGGATTTTGCCGCTTCTCTTCCTCATAGCACTCTTTTGCCGTCGCCAGGGAATGATTCCCATCCCCGACGGCGTACAGCAGCGCTGAATCCGCCGTGCCCTGCCGCTCCATCATCCGGTGTTCATATGCCTCAAGGGCCGCTTCAAACCGGGCGGCGGCCGGTCCGCAGCAGAGCCAGCCGGAAACATGTCCGCCTCCCTGCATGAGGTCAAAATCATACAGGGGCGCTTCCTTTTTCAGCTCCGCCATCGGTTCAATGACCTGCCGCTTTTCATCACTGCACAGAAGCAGGACGTGGGAAAGTTCAAGCAATGCCCCCCGGCGAATCTCCATTCTGGGCGGAATGCGCTCCGTGACCGTTTTCTCCGTCGCCCGGATTGCCGCTTTCGACTCGGGATGATAATCATACCGTTCCAGATCAATGCAGCCGACAACGCCCTGGCGCACCGAACCATCCTTCAGCGTCCGCTCCACGTACACGTAAACGCCGTCATAACTGGTGAAAAGTCCGTTTTCAAGCATTTTCCGCATGCTTTCGTGGATATCCCGGATTCGCTGCTCCCGGCCTGAGCCAAGCCACACCTCCGGATAGATAAGAGACAGCGTTGAGGGACAGGTTCCCACCATCTCTTTCGCCCTGTTCCAGTACTCCGGCTGGGAGGTAAACTGGTCACAGGCAATGACGGCCCATTTTTCCAACTCCACGTTCCTGGGCAAAAGGATATTGGCCGAAGTGAATGATCGCATCTACTTTCCTCCTCAACTTTGGTCATCTGCCATCATGAGCGGACCGGATGAAGCAAACCTGACGCATTCCGATCCGCTCATGACGGAGCGGTCCTGCTTGTGTATGGCACATGTCCTGCTCAGACGTAAAACAGCAGATCCGCATAGGTAGGCATCGGCCAGTATTTCTTTGCCACCCGGTGCTCAAGATCATCTGCAATGGCCCTGGCGCGTTCCATTGCCGGAATGACCACCTCATGCTGATACAGTCCGCGGGCATTCAGTTCGGCCGGTTCTCTGGCCACCGCCTCCACCAGATCATCCCGCGCCGTCATCAGCTGGGCGGTTTTTTCCGTCAGCATCTCAATGGCCCGTTTCTCGCTGAGTGCCTCAATCCCGATCTGTACTTTTGCCGCAACCCCTTTGGCGATTTCCCCGCTGTACTCCATACAGGCGGGAATAATCATCTTGTCCAGCATGTCAAGACTGGTCAGTGCCTCAATGTGGATTGTCTTGGCATATTCCTCCATGGTGATGTCCTGACGGGACTGCATTTCCTGATAGTTATAGACCCCCTGACGGGCAAACATCTCCACATTTTTGCGGTCAGTGTATCGGAGCAGCGCCTCGGGCGTGGAAGGAAGGTTCAGCAGACCGCGCCGCGCCGCCTCAATCGTCCATTCATCACTGTATCCGTTTCCGTTGAACAGAATCCGGCTGTGAGCAGTCAGCTCCCGCCGAATCAGCTGATTGAGCGCCGGTTCAAATTCATCCGCCTTTTCAAGTTCATCCGCAAACTGCATCAGCTCATCCGCAACCGCTGAATTCAGCATGATATTGGCACAGGCAATGTTAAAGGAGGAACCGGGCATCCGGAATTCGAATTTGTTTCCGGTGAACGCAAAGGGACTGGTGCGGTTGCGGTCCGAGGTATCCCTGGGAATCCGGGGCAGGGTCGTAACACCAATATCCATGGTCGTTTTCCCATTCTGGATATAGCTGGTTCCATCAATGATGGAACGAATGACCGCATCCAGTTCATCTCCCACATAGATGGAAACAATAGCCGGCGGTGCCTCATTTCCCCCCAGACGATGATCGTTTCCTGCGCTGGCCACGCTGATTCTGAGCAGGTCCTGATACTCATCCACCGCCTTGATGACCGCCGTCAGGAAAAAGAGAAACTGCGCATTATCCATGGGCGTTTTCCCGGGATCCAGCAGATTTTCCCCGCTGTCCGTGGCAATGGACCAGTTGTTGTGCTTGCCGGATCCGTTCACGCCCTCGAAGGGTTTTTCATGCAGGAGACAGACCAGTCCGTGGCGATTGGCCACCCGGCGCATGATCTCCATGGTCAGCTGATTCTGGTCTGTTGCCAGATTGGCGGTGGTGAAGATGGGCGCCATCTCATGCTGTCCCGGCGCTGCCTCATTGTGTTCGGTCTTTGAGTAAATGCCCAGCTTCCACAGTTCCTCGTCCAGTTCATTCATAAACCGCTTGACTCTGGGACGAATGGAACCGAAGTAATGATCATCCATTTCCTGACCCTTCGGCGCTTTTGCCCCGAAAAGAGTCCGCCCCGTCAGAATCAGATCCGGCCGTTTCTGATAGTCCTCTTTTGAAATCAGGAAATATTCCTGCTCCGGTCCTACCGTCGTCAGAACCCGTTCCACGTGCTTTCCAAACAGCTTAAGGACGCGGACCGCCTGCCTTGAAATCGCTTCCATGCTCCTGAGCAGCGGCGTTTTCTTGTCTAGGATATCCCCGGTATAGGAACAGAATGCCGTGGGGATGCACAGCGTGTCATCCTTGATAAACGCGTAACTGGTCGGGTCCCAGGTGGTATATCCGCGCGCCTCAAAGGTCGCTCTCAGTCCGCCGGAGGGAAAGGACGAGGCATCCGGTTCTCCCTTAATCAGTTCCTTTCCGGAGAATTCCATAATAATCTTGCCCTCACCGATGGGCGAGATAAACGCATCATGCTTTTCGGCCGTGACACCGGTCATCGGCTGAAACCAGTGTGTATAATGCGTTGCTCCCTTCGCCACCGCCCAGTCCCTCATGGCGCTGGCAACCGCGTCCGCAATCTGCGGATCCAGGGCGGTTCCGTTCTGCATGGTATGCCGGAGTGCTTTATACACATCTCTGGGCAGCTTTTCCCGCATGGCGGAATCT
Organism: Clostridia bacterium; assembly: GCA_017626895.1. Classification (GTDB taxonomy): domain Bacteria; phylum Bacillota; class Clostridia; order Christensenellales; family Aristaeellaceae; genus Ventricola. The sequence goes on from JAGAHV010000318.1 coordinate 6,573, forward strand.
CCGAAAACATTACATCCGAACAGTTCCGGTACTTTACTCATCCGTTTAGTCTCCTCATCCTTGGCGTTCCAAACATATGCGGAATTGTATCTTTTTCCACCTGCTCCGTCAATATAAAGTTTTGCCTCTCTCCATCTTTAAAAATCCGACTGATAATGATATACTCGCTAAATCGTTTAAAATCCGGAAGCATGGCTTTTCCCCCATCGTTTCAAAAAGCAGCAGGCGGCACAGCCGCCGCGGTGAAACCCGACAGGAAAGAGCAGGCTGCGGACAATTTACCGGACAGTGAGGAAAGTTTAATGGCAGAAACCGAAAATACGCAGAATTTTGTTACATGGGACTGGCGCTCCAACTTCAGTGACACCGTTATGGGGCAGGCGATTTTATCCTTTGATAAAGGCTCGATCATTGAGTTTGAACAGAATCCGGACGGAAGCGGCATCCGGGCAAAAACGGATACCGGATTTAATGTCACCATCGGAAACGTCCCAACCACTTATGAACAGTTTCTGAGATTCCCATCCTGGTACACGGTCCGTCAGGAAAAAGACAAATATCCGGATTTTACAAAATACTTTTCCTGTGACTGTGCCGTCGGCCTCAAGGGCAACCGCTGCCGGCATCTGGCCACCGCGATGCTCTACTGGGAAAAACAGCACGGCCCCTTCACCTATGATGTTGATCCGGAAGTCAAGGAAAAGTTTGAGGCCGAGAAACGCAAACAAAAGCGGGAAGCCATGCGGACCTACAGCAATATTTCCACGGCCCATCAGTATTTCGATGTTTTTTACGATCCGATGCCTGCCTCCGTCTACTTCCAGATGGATCAGCTCATGAAAAATGCGAACCTGTCCTGTTCCATGAGCATCGCGGATGCCGCGGAGAAAGCCGTTGCCGCCTACTCCGAATCCTTCAAATTCAGTTTCTATACCAACAAGGATCATGTGCAGTTCATTTCAACCACCTGGCAGCAGGATGGCCGTATCACCAAAATTGCCCTCACACAGACAGAGTTTCGTGAGCTCGAATGTACCTGCGGACAGTGCCGCCTGAAGCCTTCCAACGGCTGGTATTATTACCGTCCTGAACCGGCCCGGATCTGTCATCATGCCCTGGCCCTCTGGATCTGGACAAGGCAGTATGTGATTGACAACAATCCCGGCGATAAAACCGATCCGAAGGCCGGTCAGCTGATGTCCCTTCTTTCCCGTGCCGTTCAGCAGGAACTGATCGACAATTCCGTCTCCGACGAGGAGGAGAACACCGAAAAGATCCTGCAGCCCACCGTTGATCTGAGACCGCGCCTTTTGCGGGGCGATGAACTGAAACTCGTCTTCGATCTCTCCGAAAACGGCGAAAAAGGACTGCTTGTCAAGGATTTTTCCGATCTGGTTTCCTCCGTGGAACACCAGAAAGTATATGCGCTGGGAAAGAAATGCGCCCCCGACTTTTCCAGAGTGACGTTCACGGAAAAGAGCGCACCCTGGTATGAGATGATCTGTGACCGGGTCAAAGTCATTAAGGCGCTCAATGATGAGCTGGAACAGAACTCCTATTATAATTATTATTCGAATGAACTCTCTCCCGGAAATTCCTTCTTCATGAAAGGCCGGGATATTGACCGGATTTATGACCTGGCGAAGGGCACGAACATTACCGACCAGTTCGGAACCCGCAATCAGATTCGTTCCCTGGCCGTCTCCTCCGAAGTGCCCAAGGCCTCCATCTCTCTTTCGCCCCTCAAAGCCGGCGAAAAGCTGATCGGCATCCAGATGCACGGCGAAATCCCGCAGTTCATCCAGGGCGAAGCGTCTTCCTACCTGATCGACAACCGTGTCTTTTCCCGGATTTCCGGGGAAGATTTCAAAAGTCTCCGGCCTTTTCTTGATATTTCCGGCAGCAGCGGGACCTTCAGCTGCGTCATCGGCGAAAAACAGTTTCAGGAGTTTTCCTACCGGATTCTCCCCTCTCTCCGCGACTCCGGTCTGGTCCAGCTGAAAGATGAGGTCTCCTCCTACCTTGACCCCATCCTGCCCCCTGAACCTGAATTTACCTTTTACGTCGACGTGGCGGAAAAACGGATTACCTGTAAAGTCAACGTGGTCTATGGGGAGAATCCCGCTTTTCTGCTGGGCTTTCCAAACGATTCCCCCGTGCACGATTTCCGGCAGGAGGACCGTGTTCTGGCGGATATCGCCAAGTATTTTCCGGATAAAGATCCTGTTTTGCAGGAACATTTCTGTGAATCCGGCGATGATCGCCTGATCCGGATTAAAACCGAGGCGCTGCCGATGCTTTCCCGCTTCGGCACCGTCAACGGCAGCGATGCTTTCCGGCGCATTCAGTTCCGCAAGGTTCCTCATGCCAGTCTCAGCGTCAGCCTTGAAAGTGATCTGCTGGATCTCTCCATTAAAACCACCGACCTGAGCACCGATGAACTGCTTGAAATCCTGTCCAGTTACCGGGCGAAAAAGCGCTGGCACCGCCTGCATTCCGGTGATTTCATCGACCTGCGGAATGCCCAGGAATTTGAGGATCTGGACCAGGCCCTGAGCGGAATGAACCTGACGCTTGAGGAACTGCTCAAAGGCGATGTCCACGTTCCCAAATACCGGGCGCTTTATGTGGAAAAAATGCTCGAGGCACATGATGAGCTGGCCTCCTCCAGAGACAGCGAATTCAAGTCCCTCGTCCGCTCATTCCAGACCATTCGGGATTCCTCTTTCGAGCCGCCGAAATCCCTTGAAAATACGCTCCGTTCCTATCAGCTGTACGGGTTCCGCTGGCTCTCCACCGTTTCCGCCTATGGATTCGGCGGCATCCTCGCCGATGAAATGGGCCTCGGTAAAACCCTCCAGATGCTGTCCTGGTTGAAATCCCAGAAAGACGCCGGGGAAACCCGTCCCGCCCTGATCGTCTGCCCTGCCTCGCTGGTCTATAACTGGGCGGAGGAGAGCCGGAAATTCACCCCCGACCTGAGGGTTCAGACACTGGATGGAAATCAGACCCACCGCAAGGAACTCCTCGACGCCATTGAGACCGGGAATGACTGTTCGGACCTTTACATTACCTCCTACGACCTGCTCCGCAGAGACATTGCCCTGTACGACAAGCTCTGTTTCTCGGCGGCCATCCTGGATGAGGCGCAGTACATCAAGAATCAGAATGCGGCCGTCTCCAAATCCGTCCGGATTCTCAAGGCAAATCACCGTTTCGCCCTGACCGGCACGCCGATTGAAAACCGTCTCTCCGAGCTCTGGAGTATCTTCGACTTCCTCATGCCCGGCTTCCTCTACACCTCCTCCGAGTTTGCCTCCGAGTTTGAAACCCCGATCATGAAATACAAGGATCCGGATGTCACCGCCCGTCTCTCCCGCATGACCGAGCCGTTTATCCTGCGCAGAAAGAAGAGCGATGTCCTCAAGGATCTGCCCGAAAAGCTGGAGGAAACCCGCAGCTCCGCCATGGAACCCGATCAGCGGAAACTGTACGATGCACAGGTCGTTCATATGAAACTCATGCTGGAGGATTCCTCCGAAAGCAATGAGGATAAGATGCGTATTCTTGCCGAAATCACGCGGCTTCGTCAGATCTGCTGCGACCCGTCCCTCATTTTTGAAAACTATCACGGGACCAGCACCAAGCGCACCGCCTGCATGGACCTGATTGAAAGCGCCATCGACGGCGGCCACCGGATGCTGCTCTTCTCTCAGTTCACCTCCATGCTCAGCCTCCTTGCCGATGATCTCAAGGCCCGGAACATCCCCTTTTACACCATCACCGGCGCCACGCCCAAACAGGAACGTCTCCGTCTGGTCAATGCCTTTAATAACGGCGATGTCCCCGTTTTCCTGATCTCCCTCAAGGCAGGTGGAACCGGCCTTAATCTGACCGGCGCCGACGTGGTCATCCACTACGACCCCTGGTGGAACATCGCCGTGCAGAATCAGGCCACTGACCGTGCCCACCGCATCGGCCAGACCCGCCAGGTCACCGTCATCCGGATGATCGCCGCCGATACCATTGAGGAGCGCATCATCCAGCTCCAGGAAGCCAAGCGCGACCTGGCAGAGGCAATCATGAGCGGACAGAGCAATTCTCTCATGAGCCTCAGCAAGGAAGAACTGATGGACCTGATCGGCTGAATCAAACCCTTTGTCCTATTATTCCAGGCCGGGAGTAATTCTCCCGGCTTTTTCCATGCCCTATCCGGGTTCCGGTCATCCCTCCGTTTCCTCTTTCAGTTCCTCCGAAATGAACCGCTCCATCAGGTCCACCTTCAGCACACGCTCCAGTTTCCGAATGGTTCCGCACCTGGGGATGCTCTTCCCGCATTCGATGCGGCTGACCTGTGTTCTGGACAGTCCGCACAATTCCCCCAGTCCCTCCTGCGACAGCCTCATCTGCCGCCTGATGAGCATGACCATCTCACCGGCGGATGTCTGCGGCAATTCCGCAGACGTTTCTTTTCTCTCCGATGACCGGCACGCCTTGATTTTCTGTCTTCTCCGTCCATCTTTTATGCCTTTCATCCTCCGGAACACTCCTTTCAGAGTCTTTATATTGCTCTTTTGCCTGAGCCGCCGCGCAACAGCCGGCTTTGATACTCGTTCTCTGCGCGACAGGGCCTTTCCTTTCAGGCCCTTACACATGTTCTGCTTTCCCGTTCATGTCCCGCTTTGAATCTCTGCGTTCAAATCCCGGCATGCAGAATCTGCTTTGGTCACTCTGTATGATAACTGTTCCGGTCCGAAAATAAGTCGCCTTGAAAGCGACATTTCTATATGACATAATTTATTACATGAAAGGAGACACATGAACTGAAAAAAAGCTTCGCAGAATCCCTGCGAAGCCTCACAAAACACCGGTCTAATTGATCTTTACGCTCCCATCCGAATAGACTTTTACCACCGTTCCGGGATGTAAGCCATCCTCATCACACAGGTAAAGCCTTGAGGACAGCATCTCTCCCATTTTGCTGGATTCTTTGGCCTGATTCAAGAAGTTTACGGCGGTCCTGTCAGTCCTGTCAAAAATAAGGACATCGTTGATATTCATAAAAACAGCTTGAAACGGACCGCCCATGATCTTCATCATTTTGGGGATGACACCCGGATAAAAGATGCTGACCGCACCATTGGGGGTATTCATTGCCGAGAGCAGGAGGATATCCGAAAGAAGATGCATGGTGATATCCTCCCGGGTGAATTCCTTCTCCATGAACTTTTCTTCCTGCTGTGTCCGTTTATCGTACACGCTGGCGGGATACAGCCTGGCTGTATTTTCAAGTGCATCCTGAATGGCCTGATCCTCACTCACTCCCCATTTTTCCACTTCCCAGCGGTAAATCTTACTGGTCATCAGTTTGTGATTGGCATCTCCCACCCGATGATAAAGCGCCAGGACAAAATCACCTATTTCCCTGTACACATAGCCTTTCAGGTCAGCCATATGCAAACTGTAGTTCAGCGGACGGATAATCAGATTCTCCTTCATCTGCTCATATTCGCCGGATGTCCGTTTCTTATGCCAGTTCGGGTCGATTTCCGCCGCTTTCATATCCTCCAGTATCTCTCTTATCGGCTTAAACGCCGCTTCAAAGCCCTCTTTCTGATACGTTTCATACAATCTGCGGGTTGCCACCCGGTGCTGTTCTACCACTCCCTCTCCTTCAGGACGTTTCATCACGAGAAAATCCATCTTAAGAGCCGTGCCTTCATCACCCGTATACCGTAAATTGCTGTCTCTGACGAATTCCCTGTCTCTGTCATTTGTTCCTTCGTATCCCTCAGGATAATACTCCATTCTGGAAGGATCAAATCCCAGTTCATCATGCGCAGTCTGTATCAGTTTATCAATGAATTCTTCGTATGTCATCGTTTCTTCTCCTCATCGGCAATTGGTCTTTTCCGGCATTCTCCTCATGCGGCCGTTCACGCTGCCTGTATTTATCTGCGTCCCATAAACAGAACAGGTTCCGGTGATGATTCCATCTCAGTTTCCAGTTCCTGTTAAAGGATTAAAACGGCAGATCACTGTCCTCATCATCCTCCCCCTCAGGTCTGGTAAACACATCATCTTCCCCGGTATTTATCCCAAGCGTCTGAGCAAATAAGGTATTTTTCATTGCTTTCGCGTCGATGAAATCCAGCATAAGAAAATCCTCATCTTCAAAACACGTCATCACGTAATTTCCCAGATCCTCATCGTATCCCATCAGATTCTCCGCGATCTGCTCAACACTCTTGTTTTCGTAAAGTTCCGGTTCAAATTCCTTGTCTCCTGCCGCCTCCGCCAGGACATCTTCCAGCACGATGCTCCTGTCCGGTTCAGGGATTCGTATCACTCTTCCACCGGACTCAGGCAAATCTTTGCAATAATCAAGTTCATTCCTGATGAGAGCATACAGGACATATTCCTCGGTCAGATCCGGTTTATATTCGCCTTTTTCCTGGAGCAGCCGCCGCAGTGCAAAGAAAGCCTGAGCCGCAGACAAGGGAGTGGATGCTGCGGGTGCCAGATGCGCTACCTGCATCCAGAAAAAGAAGTCCCCGTCCTTTTCCATCTGCTTCAGATCAAAGAGCTCCTCCACGGACTTTTCCCAGTCTTCGGAGCATGTAATCCTCTTCCAGTAACGCCTTTTGTCATCAAATATCATGACGTAGTCTTTTATCGCCCTGTCAAGGATTTTCGCAGATGTTCAATCACGTGACGTTTGACGATTTCCCTGCTTTTTTCTCCCTCGGGCATCATGTAAATATCCAGCATGATTTCATCCCCTTTTTGAGCCTCACTGCCGGCCTTTTCAAAGGCTGACCGGCAGCAGCCCGGATTGATTGCCATGAGCTCTGTTAGGAAATCAATTTTCTTCTCTGCCCGCCTGTGAGTCCGCTGTCCCTTATTCCTTCAGATCCTCTGTCACCAGCTGTTCAGCACATTTTTCCGCGCTGGCAAAACCAAAGTACCGCATCTGAACGCCTGACTGTTTGCAGTTCTTCACAATGCTCCAGTATTGCGGATGAGAAATACAGTTGTTCTGGATCCAGACAACATCCGCATTTCGGATAATATCCGGGTTGTATGACATGTATCCCGCATCCACAAACCGTACATTTGTGAACATCGGCCGGAAAGCCCGCAGAAAACTGTCATGTCCGCCAAAGACCACGGTACGCTTTCGTGTTTCATACGGATAATCGTACTGTGTGGTGACTTTTTCCAGTTTTTCCTGATTATCCGCCTCCCGGTTGAACACCAGTTCCCGCAAGTCAGCAAGCTCTCTGTGTTCCATCCGAAGCGTTTTCAGTTCACGTTCAAGCCTGGTCCTTTCCTGATTTGACTCCTGCATCGTAAGGGCCAGCGTATTTTTCACACTCTTCAGCTGTTTTTTGAGGCTGTCCAGTTCCTGTTTCAGCCGTTCGTTTTCCGTCGCCGGATCAATCACGTCCTCTTCATTTTCCGCGTCCCCGGCATTTGGCGTACGATTCGCGGCTCGCTGACCACCCGTTTTTCCCGGCAGCGCCCCATTGTCTGCCGCCTCTGAACTTACCGTCTCCCAGATGGTCTTCTCATCATCCTCCTCATCCAGCAGGGAATAGTCCGTCCCCCTGTGATGTGCCTGATAGCTCATCAGGAAGAGAAGGTCTGCCGTCTCCGTAACTTTCCGGGCTTTTTCCTCCTCCATCCCCTCCTCAATCAGCTGCTTCCTTTCCTGATCGAACGGATGCATGCCTATCGGAACGACTCCACGGGAGAGTCCATAAATGATCTGGCCCAGATTCCTTCCGTCATGTTTTTCATGAAGATAATCAATCTGATCGGCAACCGGATCCCGGTCTTTCCAGCCATTGTAGTTATACGGCCGCTCTTCATACCAGTCTTCCCATTCCTCATCGGTCCAGTTATCCTGGATCTCATGCCATGGAAGCATATTGAGCGCGTAGAGCATCAGCGCCGTCCCTGAGCGCATCAGCCAGGGGGCATCATCGCCGGTATCCATGAGCCGGAACAGCGCAAAACACATCGCATAGGGATCCTCAACCGTAAAGCCGTCCAAAGCCGCTGCTACCTCACGGATTCCCGTTCTTTTCGCGATTGTCCTTCGGTCCATCTGAAGGTATTCATCAAAGTGAAACGTAAAATCCTTGTTCTTTTCAAGCACTTCCTGACTTCTGCGGGCTGCCTCCCAGACCCTGTCACTCTTCGGCACATTCTTGAGTGCCTGCATCACACCCTGCGGATTTACCGGCAGCATGTCCTTCCCCAGAAGCTGTCCCACATTCGATGAAATCAGTCCGTTTGTTCTGCTTGATATCAGCAGTTCAGTTCCTTCAATTTGCCTGTCAAAGCAGCCCTGTGCTTTCATTCGCCTTGTCGCCAGTTCCCAAACCTTATTTCTGAATGCCTCACAGGCCCTGTCTATCTCATTCACCGGCAAAAGTTTTATCAGTTCAAGATAAATATCTCCGGGGGGCAAATCGCTGGCATTTTCCGGTGTAATGATTACGCCGGAGCTGCGGCGCTGTTCTTTATTTTCCGCTGTTCTCTGAGTGAACAGATCGTATCGGTATGTCAACAGATAGATCACTGATTGAATCAGATCTTCGGCATAGCAGGGATGAAAGAAGCCCGGCGGCAAATACCAGGAATCTGCGTCCATCGTTGGCAGCATTGAATACGCGATGCCCAGCTTTCCGCTTGCTCTCAGATGGTCGAGAATCCACAGCGCCGCACCAATTCGAATGTCATAGTCATCATCCAGATGATTATAGTCATTTATGGGAATCAGTTCCATCCGCGCATAGGAGTCAAAGCCCGCCGCAAGGCCGAATGTCTTAAAGTCCTTCTCGGCTCTGTCCATATAGTTCAGAAGTGCTTTTTGCCTTTTCGCTCCATAAGGACCTCCAAGGTAGGTTTCCACTTCTCTGCTGAAATTTCCCACAACATTGCTGATCTTTCGGATTTCAGAATCCAGAAAACGTTTTTTCTTGTTTTGGTTGCTGTAATCCGATCCTTTTGCCATTCCACCTGTTCCTCCATTCTTCGATTATTTTCCGGCTAAATTCTGACAGCCTCTTTCCACTCTGCCCGTGCCAGACTCCGGCTTAATCACACATGTGCGGCACTGCCTGAGGGAACCGCTGTTCAGGCAATACCTTCCTGTCTGGGTTCTTTCCCTGTTATGATCCGAATCATCTCCGAATCGATTTTCGTGTTTATGATGTTGATCTTATGATGGTCAAAGAAAATCGTTTCTTCCTCTTCCGTTCCTTTTCGTGTTGTCTCTCTCCAGCAAAGATGCGTCATCTCCTTCTCACTGTCAAGATCCCGAAAGGCAATCTCAATCAGTTCCGGAAGGTTTCTGAAATCTGAATCCGTTACGGGATGGTACATCCTCCAGATATATGAAAATATTACGTCTTCGCAGTCCTCCCATTTGCCGAAAAGCGCAACGATAAACTCCTTGCCATTTGCCTCACGCCCCTTCAGCATCCCGATCATGGTCTCCGGATCATCATTCGTTTTGTTTTCCTCCGGCAATGCCGCATGAGGCCACGCTTCCACAAGCACCGCATCTTCTTTCTCGCTTACCAGTTTCAATACACGTTCTGCGTAATCTCTGTTTCTCAGCCGATTGCGCATCCAGCAATTAAACGGTCATCTACTTTCAGTATTCCTCTTTTCTTCCCTGTTTCGTTTTCAAATACCCCGTGACCCTTTTTCTGCCTGTCCTCTGATCACGTGTTCACTTTTCCCCGTCAGAGCTGACCTTAATCACCCCGAACCGGATAAACAGACAATACAGATAACTGCCCGCTCCCGGCACCCTCAGTTTTTTCGGGCCGCTCACTTTTCCCTCTGTCATCATGATCTCCCGGGCATTCGAATACGCCAGATCGACCGTGGAACGGCTGATACTTTTCTTCTGTTCTTTATCATTCACACATATCCACAGTTCATTGCCGTATCCATCCACCGTCTCACCCGCATATCTTCTCCCTGCACGGCTGCCGGGTTCACTGACACGGTAAGTGAACTGAATCCCCGGTCTTGATCCCCGACCGGAGGTTTTAAATGTCTCGCCGGCAAATGCGATCACCGCTTTCCACAAAGACACGCTGGAACTGTCCCGCCGCAGCTGCTCGATGGCATTCTCTCTCTCCGCCCTGCCGGACTCTCTGTTTTCCCTCTGATGCTGAATCTGTTCAGCGTCTTCACTTTTCAGGTCCATGCCGCGCACCGCTTTCCATATAGACCCCGCAGCAAAAAGGATGAACCGCCCGATTACCTGATGCTGAGGTCTGCCGGAAAAACGCCCATGGACAGGTGGAAAACCGGGCATCACGCCTCCCTGTTCTGCGTTCTCATCCGGATCCTCATTGGATTCATCTGAAAGGGGGAACCTTCTTTTTCTTTCTGCCGACTCTATTTCGTTGATATTAAACATTTTACCACAAGATGACGATACAGCCAACGCTCATTTTGTCTATTCTATCCATATTCTCCATCAAAAAATCAGACACTCCGGGCCTGTTCACGGATCCTCTGCAAATGGAATGGGGCTTTGTTCCGGACGAATCGCTATGTACACAAAGAACTGCCCATAAAGCTTACTCATCAGCTTTTATGGGCAGTCATTTGCAACCATGCCGAAAATGCCTGGCTTCTGTGCAGGTCTCGGCTTTGGGTCCCGGTCTGGATTTGACAAACGGTCCTCGTGCAAGAGGGCGATTCCTTTTTTGGCTGCGCCTGTGCCGCAGGCCACCCCGCCGGGCCCGGGAGATTCGTCGAAAATTACTTCCCCAGTTTCTCCCGGATAAAACGGCGAATCGGCCGCAGCGGCTTTTTCACCGCTTCAATGCCGTTCTCTTTGAGCTGACGGAAAATCTGACCCGAAAAGGCCTGTTCTGAATCCATGTACAGGCCTTTCATCCGGCCAAGATACTCGACGCTGTTAAACTCCTGCGAGATCACATTCTTTGAAAACTCCATCTCCATGTGAAAGAAGCGTTTCTGCATGTCAGATGAAAGACCAAATTCCTCAAACAGCTTCTGCTGAGGGAAACAGGCCTCAAGCTGTCCGTTCGTCAGATACAGCGTATGAATGGAGCGATATAAAACAAACTGCGGTGTTGCTCCCTCCATCACCCATTCCTGATCGAAAAAGCGGAACGTGTCCCCGTCCATCATGCAGTTCTGAAAAATCAGATCAATGGAAACCAGGTTTTGACCGGCTGCCCTGCTGCAAAGCTCCTCTACCTGCTCCTGAACGCGGCGAATCAGTGAAATTGCCTGCGCGCTCTCTCCCTTTTCAAGCAGCCGGACCACCACCTGATCCACCGTTTCCCCGGTCAGATACGGCATCTCAAGGAAATCTCCCGCTTTCACATAAGGGACAATCCGCTCACCGGCAAGATGCTCCTGAATGGAAAGAATGTCCTTAAGATGCGGCTGTCCTTCTTTGAGTGCCGCCAGTTTCTCCACCGTTTCATTATTTCGTATGCGTGTCAGCACCCGCTTTTCCGGCTGCCGCTCGGGGGTAAATGAGGCATAGGTGAGATTTGTCATCTCTGCCTCTCCGCACCCGCATTCCACCAGAAATGAATTGGCCATAAAGGGAAACGCGCCATTTTTCACTACCTCTTCAAGGAGGTCACGCTCATTTAACGTCAGCAGGGGACGTCCCGTATAATAATCCTTTACCTTATCCGAGAGACGGCCTTTCGGCAGAAAGCGGTCCGAATAGATGGCCAGCGGGAACTTATAATCCGGCAGCGGATAAAAGAACTGCTGCTGCACAAAGCCACAGTCGGAAAGAATCCGGGAAAGATCCGACCTTGAATACGTTTCAATCCCCTTTTGGGGGTCGTACCCACGAATTCCGACGTAAGGCTTGGATAAATGATCCTCCAGCGCACCGCACCAGTATTTGAGCCCGAAGCGGTTTTCAATTGCGATCAGGAGACGCCCGCCCGGTTTCAAGAGTCTGCGAATGCGTTCAAGGAATGTTGCCGGTTCACCGTTTTCCGTAAACAGTCTCGCATATTCAAATACGCCAATCAGTGTAATGACATCAAACCGGCGGTCGAATATCATCCGGTTGAAATTGCCTACCCGGACCGTCAGATTATCAAAATGGCTGTGGCGTTCAAACAGAACTTTTGCCCGGTTCACGGTCAGCTCGACAGAGGTAACGGTTCCTGCCATGCGGCAGAGTGTTCCCGTTACAGCCCCCATCCCGGCGCCGATTTCAAGCACATCGTCTGTGGGAGGCAGATCATACCAGTTCAGGATATCCTCCCGCACCGGCGACAGATGGTAATTCACCGGCCAGCTGCTGTCTCTCATCAGAACATCGCTGTAATCCTCCGCCGGCCGCCCTTTTACGTACTGATAAATCTTTTCCTCTATCGCTGCCCCATCCGAGTATTTCTCCGCCGGATTGGTTTCCTCAACAATCCATTTTGCCATATGCTTCCTCTTTGCTGCAGGTTTGAGTCCTGCTGTTTTTTGATGCAGACCGTTTCACCCCGTCCGGGGCTGAAACGTTATTTTCGCACAAGGGTCTCCTTGCCAAGCTTCAGGATCATTTTTCGTTTCAGGATTAACACGACACAAGCGCCGGTTAACAGCATCATCCGCACCCAGAACCAGGGATACAGAACGTGCACGATCAGTGCCAGAATCAATACAAGCGCGGTCAGTCCGAACACCTCAGCCGGCGGATACACCGGTCTGATCTTCATTTCCTGCCTGCAGATCCGGCACATCATCCGATAATGCAGAAAGGTGTAACACAGATATGAAATCAACGTGGTATAGGCGGCCGCCTTCCAGCCAAAGCGCGGAATGCAGAGTGCATTGAGCGCAATATTCAAAATAGCCGCCAGACTGGTGGTCAGTGTAATGGTCCACTTCTTTTCATAGTAGAATTCAAATTCTGCAAAAAGGGTATACATGTACATGATAAACACGCTGACCGTCACCGGCGCAATGACATCCACTGCCTCTTTATACGCAGCCGGTGCAAACAGCCGCACCAGTTCCGGCGCAAGGCAAATCAGCAGCAGATCCGACGCAGCCACCACGCCCATGCTCAGGATGCCGATGGAGCGGAGCTCTCCGGCTTTCCCGTCCCGGATTTTCCGGTAAACCGTCGGTTCCAGGGTATGAATCAGCGCCGTATTCACAATCTGCATGCCCAGTGAAACCATGTATCCGAGACTGTATATCCCTGCCGCATCACTGCCGGCCAGGCGTTCAATCATGATCCGGTCTGAGCTGGCAAGAATGGTCTGGGAAAGATAATGCGGAATGAGCGGGAACGCAAAACAGACGGCATATTTCCAGTACTTTCCGTCAAAAAAAGACCGGCCCTTCCAAATCTGCCGGATAAACAGGCCTGAATATAAAACGACTTCGACGATGACCCAGGAGAGGATCCTCCCTGTCACCCGGTCCTCCATGCGCATAACCGCCAGAACACCGGCCCCCTGTTTAAAAAAGGCCGCCGTAATCGTCAGGATGATCAATGCCCGTACCCGCATCTGCGTCCGCTGATACGTCGACCAGTAACTGAATACGCCGCTGGTCCAGATCAGAATCAGCATGAGCGTCAGCTGCCCTGAGGGGAGCTGGGTCAGATTCGTGAACGCACTGTTAAAAAGGCGCATCACAATCATCCACACCGCCACCAGTGCAAACGACAGCCCCTGCATAGAGGCCGTATAGCGTTCCTTATCCGCTTCGAATTTGACAATTCCCTGGCTGTAACAGCCGTAGAAGATCCGCATGGAGACAAATACGCCAAAAATCTCATACCAGGAATAAAAGATGTTGTATTTGCCGTATTCCTCCGGGGTCATCAGCCGGGTAAAAATCGGCGTCGCCAGAACGGAGAACCCTCTTTGAATGAGTGAACAGAGGAAATAACCAATGACCACCCAGACATTCAGCGGGATTCCATTCAGTTTTCGAAGTTGCTTCTTAATCCGCTCCATTCTTTTCCGTCTCAACAATCCATTCGTTTATTTGCTGCGTTTCTCTTTCCGAGACTACAGGACATTCTTTTTCACGCCGTTGATCAGCAGCATAAACAGCGGTTCCGGCAGGAATGAACCGACCAGTTCAAACAGGCTTACCTGCGGATTAAAGCGTCTCAGGCGCAGGACAGTTCCGGCTGCCCCGGGCATGGGCGTGTGCGTAAACAGCGCCTTTCGGGCCCTGGCCCAGGCCAGTGCCTCGACGATTTCCCCGTGCAGCTCCGGCAGCTCCCGAAAGCGCCGTTCAAGCCAGGTCAGGCGCTCCACCAGCTGGTCAATCCGAATGCGGGCATAGCTCTTTTTATCGTTCACGCCGGCCATGACCAGCGTCTGATTATCCAGATGAACCCGGTACCGGATCAGGGGTTCCGGCAGCGAAACCACCTTGCCCCGTGTCGCCGCAAACAGCGTCAGATAATGATCATGCACCATGGCCGGACAGAAGGGCGCCGCCGCCCTGGCGGTTTCGGCCCGAATCAGGACCGTGCAGCCGGCCGCAAAATTGGAAATCAACATCTGAGGGGCGAGATCATTTCCCGAACGGAACGTGTGATGCCGGCGAACCTCGGTGATGCTGCCGGCTACCTGTTTTCCCTCGCCGTCGATAATGAGCATATCCGAGCAGACCAGTTCGGCCTTTGTCTCCTCTATCGCCTTTTGCAAAACGGTCAGTTTATCCGGAAGCCAGATATCATCCTGATCACAGTAGGCAAAATAGGTTCCCTCCGCCTCCAGGGTCAGCCGCTCAAACGTGCCGTTGGAGCGCAGATTCTGCTCGTTTCTGTGGATCTCATAGGGAAAGCGGTGAATACAGGACTCAACCAGTGCGCAGATATCCTCATAGCGCACCTTCGGCGACGCATCATCCCGGATATAGAGTTTCAGATTGGGATAGGTCTGCTGATCCAGTGACTCCAGCTGTTCCCTGAGCCAGTCCATTCTGGGCTCATAAATGGCCATCAGAATCGCAATTCTTGGTTTATCCGTCATATCCATCCTTCTGTCTGTCAAGAGCGCTTATGTACGCCTCCATGACCCCGGGCATCACCTGCGTCAGGCCGTACTTCCGGACCCGTTTTCCGGCCTCCTCGCCCATTTCCCGGCACCGTTCCGGATCCGCCAGCATTCGCCCAAGGGCAGATGCGCACTCCTCCGGCGTATCATACAGATATCCGGTCACGCCTTCCTCGATCAGGTCCGTATGTCCCTTGACCCTGGTGGCAACCACCGGCTTTTTCATGTACATGGCCTCAAGAATATTAAAAGGCAGTCCCTCGATCCGGCTCGAGCTGGCAATCACCTGAGACCGGGCATACAGCGCGGCAATGTTCCTGACATAGCCGGGGAACAATACCCTTTCGGCCACGCCCTTTTCCTCTGCCAATTGCCGGCACGCATCTTTCATCTGCCCGTCCCCTGCCAGTACAAGGAACACCTGCTCCGGCAGCCGGGCAACGGCCTCCACCAGGTCTTTCTGGTTTTTCCTTGCGGAAAACTCCCCCGCAAACGTCACCACAAAGACCGTCGGCGGAATCTTCTGCATCCACGGTTCCATCTCACGGCCGGCCGCATCCAGCCGCGTAAAGTCCACCCCCATCCCAGGGATAAACCCAATCCGCTTCCCGAGGTGCTCCCGCACCGCCAGGTCATAGTCCCACCGGTTCATTGTCAGCAGCAGATCCGTTACATGGGCCGTCAGCTTTTCTGCCCCCAAGAGCAGCATCCGTTTCAGTGACGGCGTCCGTTCATCAAAGAGATACCCATGAACCACATTGACCATCCGGGGTCTTTTCCGCAGTCCCATGACCGCCAGCCGGGTAAAAAAGGCCCCCAGCGAGGTATGCACAATCACCAGATCAATCTTTTCCCGCCGGATCACCTGACGCAGCATCCCGGCAGCCGTCAGATTCCGGGGGGAAAACATGGATTTGGTAAACGGAACATCCAGTGCCTGATCACAGCACTGACTGTCCGCCGGAACCCCGGCACAGGCCAAGATCACGGTATACCCCTGTTTTCTGAATTCTGCCAGATACGGGAGGTGAAAATGACGGATGTGCTGCCAGTTCGAGGCGACCATCAACAGTTTCTTTTCCATCCTGTACCTCATCTGTCCTGTATTTGCGCATCCTGATTCAAACTCATTTTACCTCACAACGCCTGTTTTGTCCACACGGACCCGTGCCCATCGGTCAATGATCAGCGGGTCAGATCCTTCACCCATTTATACTTTCTGAACCGAAGCATGACCCAGGGAATTTTTCCGACCTCATCCAGGCACGTACAGGCATATACGGCCAGCACCGGCCAGTGGAAAACAAACGCACCCAGAAGCGCCAGAGGAATGGCGATTCCCCACATGCAGACAGCCAGACTGTACATGTCAAAGAGCGTATCGCCTCCGCCGTCCAGAACCCCGTTAATCGTGACCGTATTGACGCACCGGCCGATCATGTACACCGACATAATAACCATCATGCCGGTCAGATAGCTTCGGGCCGTGTCCGTCAGAATGACCGAACGCACCACCAGGGGCGTCAGTGCAAGAACCAGCGCGGTTGAAAAGAAGCCGATCACATAGGAAATGTTCTTCAGCTTGATTCCGTACGCCTTGCCCTGTTCCAGCCGGCCGGCCCCCAGCTCATTGCCGACCATAATGCCGGCCGCGCTTCCGATACCGTTGCACAGACAGCAGATGAGGTCACGGATCACGGCTGCCACCGAGTTTGCGGCCGCCGCATCTGCACCCATATGCCCCATAATGGCCGTATATGAGGTGAAGCCGACGCCCCAGAAAAGGGATCCGCCCAGAAGCGGCAGACACTGTTTGGCAAAATCCCCGCCTAACCCGTGGAGCTGACGGAAAAAGCGATTCCAGGCCGGGCGCAAAAAAACTTTCCGTGCGCTGCAGATAAGGCAAAGAGCCAGCTCCGCAATGCGGGCAAGCGTGGTGGCCAGGGCCGCGCCTCTGGCCTGCATGCGTGGCAGCCCGAACAGGCCGAAAATAAACAGTGCATTGAGCAGAATATTGACAACGACCGCACTGCTTGAGATCAGGGTGCTGGGCAACACATGATCGCTGACTTTCATCATCGTCAGATAGCACTGCGAAATGCCGGTGATCAGGTAGGAGAATCCGGCAATCCGCAGATAGGCACTGCCGATCTCTATCAGCGGTTCATCATGGGTGAAAATGTGCATCAGGGCTCTGGGAAACAGTTCGCACGCGGCAAAAAACAGAATGGAAATCACGCCGCTGAACCGCAGGATCAGGTTAAACAGATCCCGCATGGTCTCCGAATCATTCTTGCCCCAGTACTGTGCACCGAGAATTGCGCCGGCGCCGGTTACGGCCGCCAGGAACATGTTCTGGACAAACTGGATCTGTGATGCCAGTGAAACCGCCGTCATCTCCTCCTGGGCAATCCGTCCCAGCATGAGCGCATCTCCGGCAGCAACTGCCGCCAGCATCAGGCTCTGGAGGGCAATCGGCAGGGCCAGCTGAATCAGCCGGTTGTAAAATACGCGATTGTCTATGGTCTGCATAACGATCTCCTGTTTATTGATATGACCCGATGTGGTGCATCCCCGGTTCTCCTGAGCCTACTCCCGGCCTTTTCCCGGAACATCTCCGCAATCTTCTGGCTTGGGCTGACTGCCGCTATTGCGGCAGGGCCTTTACCTCTCCATCCTCACCCATCCGGTAAAGGATGCGCATTCCCGCTGCCTGCCGGCTTATGCCGTCATCCGTGTAGTATTCATAGCAGGCCTCATTCCCGGCCGGATACGTCAGGAAATGAACATGGTCAAAGTCTACCTCCGCGACACAGCTGCCGCCAAATGAAACGGGAATCAGGTGATCCGGCCGGAGGAAAAAGATGACATCCGAGAGTTCACATTCCACATAGTGATCTCCCGGCCCGAGAACAGTCTCAAGAACCCTGCCATCTTTCGAAAAGCGGAAAAGCTTCATGGATTCCGGCAGGTACACCATCCTGCCTCTGGCATTCTGCTGCATGACCGGAGCAATCATCAGGCTGTCGCCCAGCATCAGCTGATCCTCTGTTTCCTGTGCCCGATGATCCTCCGGATAGTCAAACGCCAGCGGGCGGAACAGCATTTTATTGTCCAGCGCCGCTTTCATGTATTCACTGTAAAGATACGGCAAAAGGACATACCGCATCCGAAGCACATGCCGGAATCCGTCCAGATCGCTGAAACGATACGCTTCCTGTTCCCGTGTTCCCAGCGCGGAATGATTTCGCATCAGCGGGGTGAAGATCCCCAGCTCAAGCCATCTCATCAGCAGATCCTCGGTCACATCGCTGCCGAACCCGCCAAGATCCGCTCCGGTATAAAGAAACCCGCACATGTTCAGCGATGGCAGCATCCGGAAATTCAGGGCCAGATGCGACCACCAGGATTTGTTGTCCCCCATCCAGGTGCCGCCAAAGCGATGCATGCCGATGCAGCTGGACCTTGAAAACAGCAGAATGCGCCGGTCCTTTGCCAGGGTTTCAAACGCCTCCGCGGCGGCTCTTGTCATATTGTATCCATACAGGTTATGGACATCCGTATGTCTTATAGCCTTCCCGTTCACGTGATGATAGATGGAATCGTAGATCTCGTCTTTCTGAAACACCTCACGGATGATCCCGGTCAGTTCAAAGAAGGTATTCACATCCGGTGTCGCCCCCACTGTGTCCATCAGCCGGGTCCGGATTGCCTCAAGGGATGCCTCCGTATAGAAAATGGACGGCTCGTTCATGTCGTTCCAGAATCCTTCGATTCCCATGTCCAGCAGCACTTTGTACAAGCTGCCAAACCATTTGCGCACCTCAGGATTGAGCACATCCGGGAACAGGGATATGCCCGGCCATACTGCTCCTTCAAACGGCTTTCCATCTTTATCGGTACAGAAATACCCTTTCCGGATTCCCTCATCCGAAACCGGATATCCCTCTTCTTTTTTAATGGCCGCATCAATGATCGGCACCAGATGAACACCCTGCCCGGCCATTTCCGAGGCAAGACCGGCGAGATCCGGAAAACGCTCCTGATTGACCGTAAAGTCCTTGTAACTGTCCATGTAATCGATGTCCAGATACACACTGTCAAGCGGCAGTCCGAGTTCCCGGTGTTTCCTGACGACCTGCCGGACATCCGCCTCACAGACATATCCCCAGCGGCTCTGTCCAAAGCCAAATGCCCACCGGGGCGGAATATAGCTTCTTCCGATCATTTCACGGAACTGATGAACAATGGACAGCACGGAATCCCCGCTGATTCTGTACACATCCAGATTGAAATCATTTACCCGGATGGTGAGCCGGTTCATTTCCGTGTATCCGATATCGTATGTGACCTTGCCGCCGTAATCCAGAAACAGGCCAAAGCGCTCCTCGCCGTCCACTACCAGAAAATTGTGCGCCGCGTACAGCGAAACCGCATCCTCCAGATGATCCGGGTTGTCACTGGCCCAGCTCTGGTAAATCCAGCCCCGCTTGTTTATCCCCCGCACGTTTTCACCAAGACCGTATATCCGGTCTTCTTTTCCAAGGAGATACGTAAAGGAATGCTCTTTTTCATCCACGGTAAATCCCGGAATCGGCTCTTTTCCCGCTTCCGGTTTCACCGGAATGGTATCCGTTTCAATCATGCTGCCATAGACGTAGCGCTGTATCATTTTACTCCCTTTCCTCAAGCCGCGGCTGTCCGCATTCTGAAATACCCTGTTTAAGGCAATGGCAATCCCCGCAAAACAAAAACGGCTCCTCCCGAGCCATCTTTTCCCCCAGATGCTGGAGCACTGATCCGTCTCCTGGGGAAGCGCAGGACAAATCCGCGGCAGTTTCGTGCGGATTGTTCTTGCTGACAGGACTGACCAGGTCAATATCCGCCCGGCATAAATTGCAGGTTTGTCCGGATGAATCCTATAAGAACCCCTGCCCCGTGACAAGCCCGGTCATTATACACGAACCCATAACCGCTTTCAACCACCTGACAAAAATACAGGATCCTGATTCGTTCTGTCCTCCGAATGATTAAACCTCTCGTGCATTTCCGCTTCAATGCTGTGCTATTTTTCCGTCATCAATGACGCAGCTTCCTGAACAGCCATTGCCCGCTTATTCCAGTTTTCCGGCTTTTCTGAGAAGTTTCTCCACCAGCTCCACTACCTCGAATACCAGCGCGTCACAATGCGGCTTGCGTTCCCCGCCCAGTTCCTTATTTCTGCGCAGGAGATCCGCACACTCCAGCATTCCCTCATGCCGATCCCGCAGTTCCTGATAATACTCTGCCGGATTGTCAATTCCAAACAGGCCCAGTACCACCAGGCCGCCCGTAATCGCTCCGCAGGCCGCCGCACGTTTGAGTCCGCCGCCAAAATTCGCACAGACTCCCATTGCCTGTTTTTCGGTCAGCCCGGCATCCTCTGCAAACGGCAATACAACCGACTGTCCGCAGTTATAATGCGGCTCAACAATTGCTCTCAGCTCTTTGGCTTTCTCCAGATATTTGCTCATTTTCATCCTTCTTTATATTCAGTTCTCACTCTTTGGTGCATCCGTGTTCACTCTTTTCCGTGTCCGGATCAAAGGAAAGCGTCATCTGCATCCCGTCTTTACAAACAACCGTTTCCGGAAAGATCTCCGCGGCAAAAGGCAGATAGGAATCCGGTTCCTCCAGCCGCTGGGAAAAATGGGTCAGCCAGAGCTTCCGGGCACCGGCCGCTTTGGCTGTCTCTGCCGCCATGGCAAAGGTCATATGGCCCCGCTCAGCGGCCAGCTGTGCATCTGAACTGTCGCCATATGTTCCCTCAAGAATCAGAAGATCTGATCCTTTCGCCGCCTCTGTCAGGGATTTACAGCAGGTCGTATCCCCGGAAAACACCACCCGAAGACCTTTCCGCTTTTCTCCCATGACCTGCGCCGGAGAAAACACCTGTCCCTCACAGACAACCGTTTCCCCTTTCTGCAGCTGTCCCCAGAGCTTCCTTGGAATTCCCAGCGCATCGGCCTTATCCGGCTGAAATCTTCCCTTTCTTTCCAGTTCAAAACAGTACCCCTGACTGGGTACCCGGTGCTCCGTCGGAAAGGCCGTCAGTCTGGCACCTTCCAGCGATTCCGAAAGAAACCTGCCCGCTTCGGGCATCGGCATCAGGGAAAGATCAAACGACAAGCCGCCTGCCAGCTGCAGGATGGGACGCATCTGCGCCTCCAGGCCGGCAGGACCGGTCAGAATCAGCGGTTTGGTCCGGTTCATGCTTTGCATCGTCTGAAGGAGCCCGGGAATGCCAAAGATATGATCCCCGTGATAATGCGTCAGCGCCAGGAGATCCATACGCATCAGGCTGACTCCGGCGGCTCTTGCTGCACTCTGCGTTCCTTCGCCGCAGTCAAAGAGAATCCCGTGCCCGCCGCATTCGAGAAAAACGGAGGCCAGTGCACGGCCGGGGATGGGCAGCAGTGCCGATGTGCCCAGCATCGTCAGCGTAATCATGGTTTTTCCGTTCCTCTCCGGGCTTCCACTTTCAGTTCCGTATATTTTTTGGAATTCCCTCTGGCCAGATGAACCGGATATTTCTTCTCGTTCTTTTCCATTTTCCGGTTCACAATCTCATCCTCGTCCAGTCCGAGCGCATCCAGCAGATTGCGGGAATACACCAGTACATCCGCCAGTTCCTCTGCCACATGCACCTGATCCCATTCCTGCTCATTCCACTGGAAACACTCAAGCAGTTCTGCCGCTTCAATCACGATCGACTTGGCAAGGCTGGCCGGCGTATGAAACTGTTCCCAGTCCCGGTCCGCCGTAAACCTGCGAATTCGATCAATGGTTTCCTTTTTCATCGCCTGATGGTCCTTTCCGTGTTTCCCCGTTCAACATCCGCCGGCCTTCTCCGGGGATTCAGTTATCAGAGACTTCTTTTAGTATACTGGTATTCAGGCGCTTTGCAAGCCTTTTTTTGCGCCTGTGAACAATTCAGTACAGCATTTAGCCGTGACTCATCTGAGTCACGGCTAATCCTCATTGAAAGCAGGACATAAACCCGAGCCGCATGAACTCAGGCCCGGTCACCTCTGCATTTGTCCGGGTCCGTTCAGGCCTTCTTTGCTGTCAGTCCTCATTCTTAAGCAGGTATTTGTTGCTGACCACTTTCATCGAAAGCGACGCACTGATTAACGGGCTGTACACAGGTTCCGTCGGCCGGATCACAATTCCTTCCTTTTTCCCGCCATTGGGATAGCTGCCATCCGCCCGTTCCAGCAGCGCTTCCACCGTCGGATATTTTGCCGGCAGATCCATTCCGATTTCCTCAATCGGCACGGTCTCCATTCCAAGCAGGCTGCACAGTTCCTGCATCCTTCTGAGTCCGACACGTCTGCCATTTTCCCGTATCGTAAACACGTACCATTCCGGTTTTCTCAGCTTCAGCCGGTTCTGCTGAATTCCCGGTGCACAGAATTCCCCCTGGATGGTCAGTGTACTGAGCCCGGCACCGTGCGCAAATTGCTCCATCTTTTCCTGATATCCGCGCTCTTTCACCAGATTGTAGAACGAACTGGACCCGTCATCCCGATATTCATAATTGTGACCGGTAACATGGAATCCGTTCTCATCCAGTCCAATGGAATGGGAACTTCCGTCCATCTTGGTGCTGATGTAGTACTCCAGCCCCGAAAATGCCCGGATCAGGTCCGGTTCCGCCTGCACACGGGTTTCATCCGTATGCGGGATGTCATAGGGCAGTGTGCCGATGACCGTACCGCCGGTTGTTGCTTTTTCCTCTATCTCCCATTTACGGATTCCCAGGAGTTCGGTCACATCCGTTCCATCTGCTGCATCCGCCGGTATTTCCGGGAACTGCGAAAGCGGAAGCAGCAGTCCCTGGGAAATCTGTCCTCGGAATTTCTGGGTCCGGATCCTGAATCCTTCACCAAGAAGATTGGTATTCTTATAGCTGGTCGCCCGCATGAACTCAAATTCAGGCCGAATCGGAAGGAAGCTGTCGATCTCGAAATAGATACCGGAATCCCCTTCCCGGAACTGTCCCTTATTCACCACACACTGCCATCCGAGTACCTGAGCCAGTTCAATTCTGTCAGCCCCCTCAATGGCTTCAATCCCACGAACCCGCTGAATGCTCGCCAGTTTTCTGCTCATAGGAATTCCCCTTTCATGATCTTTCTCACAGCTTGTTCAAACACGTTTTGCGCAGTCTTCGCCTGGATTTTCCCCTCTAAAACAGGAAAAATTCCATCCGCAGTTCCCGATTGGCCAACACCTCGATAAGCCGTCCCAGCATGCCATGGGCCTTTGCTTCTTCCTCCATCAGCATGACCGCAGCCCGGTATTTTGCCTCATGAAAATGTCCCATCAGTTCAAAGAACAGTTCCTCAAAGCATGTCACCCATTGATTGGAATGAAGGACTGTCACCAGACGTCTCTGCCAGTCCTCAATTGACCCATCCGGTTCTGTCAGGCACAGTTCATCCAGTCTTTCCTTCCTCGTCAGCAGCCACGTACGGATTTCATCTGATAATCCGACATCTCCCTCTTTCCTCCACCAGTAAAGCCGATCCTCATCCCGGATGTCGAAAAAATTCGCTGTACTCCGTTCCGTTAACTCTCCGGTACTGTCTTCATCGTCGTTTTCGGGAAGAACCTTTCGATAGGGAATCCTGTCTTTTCTCTCCCACCACAGGCTCCAGAAATCTTTGCCGTATATTTCAGAAATTATCCGGACTCTCCATTGAGGCGGAAGCATAATCATTCCAAGCGCCAGGCCCGTATGTTCCCTTATGAAACGTAAATCTTCCTCTTTGCGTCCATCCAGCTGTCTCTGAGCAGCGAAAAGGAATTCCAGCTGTTCCTCCATCGGAAGCGTTGAGGTTTCTTTGAATGTCACAATCTCATCATACATTCTGATCATCGCCTGAAGAAACGTTATCTTGTCCTTTTCGCCCGGAAAGGCTTCCTTACGGGTTTGGGGATTGATAAATACGCTGAGTTCATTCAAGACTGCCGCTGTCATTAACTCCATGGTGTCCGGTTCATCACTCCGAAAGTCCTCAATAAAATCCAGGTCGACATACGGTTCATTGCCATAACGCATGCTCTTCCGGGCCTCTATTTCCATCAGTTCCCAGATATGATTTCGCCACGTAAAATGCAGTTCCCGTTTCAGTACATACCGCAGCCATTTGATCGTTTCCGTGGGGATATTCAGCGAATCATTTCTGGAGGCATAGAGTGTATCTGAATACAGTTCTGCCAGAATATACAGAGCCTGAACGGCCTTGTTGAATCCTCTCCAGCCGATTTTTCCACTGTAAACAGAGCAATTTTCCCGGCCAATTCCTGCATTCTCCCATCCCTCCTTTACAGGCCTCACTGTTGATCATTTGCCTGAGCAGCATTGTATGAGGCTTGGATTTGACTTAACTGTCGCTGCGCGACAGGGCCTCTCCTTTTCAAAATAGCTGTATGTAAAATCGAGATGTTTCAGCTCGCTGTCACTGAAATCCGGAAAATGCAGCAGGCTGATCTTCCTGTCAAAAACAGACAGCCTGTTTACCCTGAACAGCCCGCCCTGTTCAGCCACTTTCCGGGCATCAGCCAGAAAGGCGGCTTTCTTCTCCTCCGGAATTGTCAGCATCCCTACTTCATGGATAAATGTTCCCATGAACTGTTCCTTTCAGCTGTTCACTCTGCACGGTTATTTTCCCGATCAGGCATCCGTTGATTCGCGTCTGCGACATTCTCTGCCGGAAACGGTTGTGCTCTGTCATTTGTCCTGCGGTTCCCCGCAGGTTTAAAAAAACTGCCTGCCATACAGCCATGTGGATTTCCCATGGTCAACTGCTTTAACACCGGACCAATCTCATGGATTTCAGCATGTTTCCATGCCTGCGTCACAATTATCCGCTGACAAATGACCATTCATCTTTCTGACCAATGACCATTCACCGTTGAAGGTTCTCCATTAACGCAAAACCATTGACTCCATTTGAAAGCCATTTCTCGCAGACGGGATTCGAACCCGCATACTCATGATATATAGTCATGCGTCCTATCCATTAGACAACCGTGAGCGGCTATAGTTTCACTTATCGTGCGAAACTTTTTTCCTTGAGCCCCAGCGTGGAGAGCCCGTTACAGAATTAACCCCTCTGCGGGGAAAGCAGGTTTTGGGCTTTCGTATGACAGGCAGTAAAAATCAAAATTCAATCATTGTCGTGGCATTGCTCACCTTGATCTGGGTATCCAGTTCGGTCAGAAGTGTATCTGTCCGTTCTTTCAGTTCCTGCACTTTTTTCCGGATATCCAGAGGGTCCACTATCTCCGTGGTATTTTCCCGGACATAGGCATCTACCACCTCAAGAGGTTTATCATCCCTTGCCTTGTTGTCCTTTCCCAGGATCGAAAGACGCATCGTCTCCGCCTGAGACTCAAGACTGCGGTTCTTGGCTTCTGCCGCCTGCACCGCCACCTGATACTGGCGGTTCATCTGCGCCATGAGCCGATCCTCAAATGCCCCGGCCTCCTCGTAGATTCCATTTCCTTTCAGCCGGTTTCTCAGTGCAATCGCCCCGGCTACCGTAAACTGACCATATTCAGTCTTTACCACGGCCGACGCATTGGATGCCACAATGGCCGCATCCAGCCGCTGATAGCGGTCGATCAGGTCCATGATGGACTGGTACATTGCCAGCGCCGTTTTCCCAAAGTCCTCTGCCCCAACACGGGCAGAAACCGTCTTCTCCTCATTTTTCTTTTTGGTATCCGCTGTCTGAATCTTCTGGATCTTGTCCCCGATCTTTTTAACCAGCAGATCCCGCTCATCCAGTGCCTGCGTTACCAGCATTCTCTCTGACATTGCTTGTTTCTCCTCCGTTTCTCTGTTCTCCCCCTTATCCGGGCAATCCGTCATCTGTTTTCGCTGCTTCTCAATCATATCATCCGGAACGGTTTCCGTCATTCAACCTGTCGTATACTTTACACATCCGTGCTGTCGCGGCGGACCCGGCCTTTCCGTGCCGCAGCGTCTCCGGTACTCACGTGCGGGCCAAGTCTGCATGAACCTCACCCGGTCTTTCGGCAGAGCTGCTTCTCTGGTACTCACGCGTTACACTCCGCTGCTGAAGCGGCGGGCCCAGTGCACTCCTACTTCGTACCAGTTTTTTGAATCGCCCAGTGCATGCCACAGATTTGAACTGTCACTGAGCAGAATATGATCATCTGTAATCTCCGCATTTCCCAGGATGCAGTGAATGGATTCAAGCAACACAATCAGCTCCTGTGCATTGCTCGATTTGAATGCCCGGGACAGAGCATGTTCCTCGTCAAGGTCCCCGTTCCAGGCCCGGACATATTCCCTGAACATGTCCGGCAGACTGATCCGGCTTCTGTCTCCCACCGACTTTAAATACTCACTGATCATCGTCGCCTGAACCCCGCTGTGGCTGTTCCAGGTAAAGAATTCCCTGCTGATGCCCATTTTCCCCCGGTATGGAATGAGCATCAGTGCAGGAATAAACTGATCCTCCATGGCTTTCACATCGTGTTCCAGAAGGAAAAAGTCCTCCCGCGTCACCCAGAGACAGATCTGATCCTTTCTTCTCTGTCTTGCCACCTTTGCATGAAAACGTTCTTTTCCTTTCTGAACAAGGAACCTCACAACCTGACAGAAGAGATCCCCGGTCTGACATTCATCCTTTGCCGTCAGGTAGACCTTGATGAGTGTCATATCATTATGCCTGTGCTCGTCTCCTCTCTCACAGTCAAACCGTTCCCAGTAAGTATCCACATCGAGATTCAGCTTCCACTCCGGATCTTCCCGCAGTTCCTCAATCATCCCCTCGAGCTGCGTACGCGGGCAATGGTCTTCCTCCTTTTCCAGTCCCTGCATCGCCTCATACACTTCTTCCTGCGTCACATTCTCTCCGAACTCATCATACAGGGAAACAAGAAAGCTGTTCAGCTCTGCCAGTTTTTGGGAATTTGCTGCCGGCATATCCAGATTCCTGACGCCGGCAAACACAGAGGGAATAAAGCAGTCCTTTGGGAGCGGAGCCGCATATTCCTTTCTGCTCTCCTCTTCTCTTCTTTTTCTCGCTTCCTCTGCCTGTCTGCATTCTTCCTGAATCCATCTTCTTTTCCGCTGAATATTTCTTTGTACAGACTCATCCAGATGAATCACTGCCTGGTTATTTTCCGGCACCTCATTGCCCGACATCATTTTCTCAAAGCAGCCCTGCAGATTGATACTTTTCCCAAGGTAACGGGGACCCCAATACCAGTCGTTTCTTTTCGAACAGGGTTCAAGCTCAATCCCATTGTGCCGGCTAATCTCTGCCAGCGGTTTAAACAGATTAACTGGCTCGTCCTTAATGTATTTGAGATGGTAGTTCACCTCCACATTGGCCGGAGCATATGAGGTGGTGACAATCCCGATATCCTCCTCATAATGATCAATCTCCAGAAAGCGGTCCAGAAATGCCAGCATTTCATTCAGATACCCATATTGCTGGGCATACAGAAGCGTTCTCCCCACCTCATCGATCAGAATCAGCGGACGAGGCTCCCGTCCTCTTCGCCACTTTATCGCCCGGACCATCTCCTGAAGGCTCCTTGTCAGGGCATCCTCATCTTCTGTTCCTTCAATGAAATCCAGGTATTTCCCGCAGGAATAATAGTAACGCAGATAACCTCCGCAACAGTCAAGCTTGCGCAGATAGAGGTCCGACATCCTGGCTCTGAAATACACCCGCGCACCTTCCATTGTGGTGGCTGCAAAATCCGAAAAATCCAGATCAATGACAGGATGCTGCCCTTTTTCCCAGTGCCACCGCCCTTTTTTTCGCACATCACTGTTTGTGAACAGTTCACCTGTTTTCAGACCTTCGTCATAATAGCAGCGAAGTGCTGAGAGAAGCGTGCTTTTTCCTGTTCCCTCCGGACCGCAGATGTTTACATAGCGGAAATACAGATTGCCAAATACCGATGAAACATCCACAAAACCTTCTTTTTCCGATTCCAGATGATACCGTTCTGCTTTGATTCCTCTTCTTCTCATGCTGTCATCTTCCTTCCAGGCTTTTATGCTGGTCTTTAGCCGGAGCGTCTTTGTTCTGGACCAGCTTTTGCAAACTGTCGCTTTCGCGACAGGGCCATTTCTTTCTCACGAATCAGTTGCTCATGTGCGGAAATATACCCCATTCCACCCTCGGCGTCTATTCCATGGATGACGCATCTGCGTCATTCATGTATCATTTCACCAACAAAATTTTCCTTTCCAGGCTGAAGCACCGATTTTCACTGTCGTTTTGGATGCATCCGCTGCGGACATTCCCGCATAAATAAAAAACCTGACAGACATTGTCTGTCAGGTTTGCCGATCTGTTTTCAGCTGTATTTTCCCGAATTCTTCCTGTCATTCCGCTTTGGTATTGACTGTCTTTTCTTTGCGGCAGTAGCTGACGAACTCCTCCTCCGGCAGCGGCTTAGAGAAATAGTACCCCTGCAGAAAATCGCACCCGATACTGCTCATCACCTCTGCCATATCCAGTGTCTCAATTCCCTCGGCGGTAATGGAGAAGTTCATCTGGTGGAACGCTTCCACCAGATAAGGAATCAGGAAATCACGTTCGTGATAATAATCCCATACCACACTCATGTCCAGCTTGATATTAATACTGACACTTCCCACTTCCAAAATGGCGACATTCCCCTTTAAAATAAGGGGTTCTTGTGCCATTTTGAGCCTGAAAAAGGCATGTAAACCACGGTTCCCACGCGTCGGAATTGGGTTTATGCTCTCTTTTTTCGTCTCTTA
>JAGAHV010000319.1:0-22300 GCA_017626895.1 Clostridia bacterium
AGATCGAAGACGCTGCCATTACTCAGTCCAAAATCGGACAGGCTGCGATTGGTACTGCCCAGATCGAAGACGCTGCCATTACTCAGTCCAAAATCGGACAGGCTGCGATTGGTACTGCCCAGATCGAGAACGGCACGATCACTTCCGCGAAAATCGGCTCCGGGGAAATCCAGACTGCCAATATCCATGACGGCGCGATTACCCATGCCAAGATCGGACAAGCAGCCGTGGAAACCGCCAATATAGATTTTCCCTCATTCACTTTCAAATTCAGCGAAAACCACGTATAATAGCATCATCTACACCAAAGATATGGGCCGGAAATTCGTATCTGTCAGGAACGATTTTAAGAGGACAGATAAGGGCCCGGAAAGGACACAATATGGCAAAGATACCAACACCTCACATTAATGCAAAAGAGGGTGATTTCGCCCCCACCGTGCTCATGCCGGGAGATCCGCTGCGCAGCAAATACATCGCCGATCATTATCTTGAGAATCCGGTTCTTGTGAACAATGTCCGCGGCGTGCAGGGATATACCGGAACCTATAAGGGAAAACGGGTGTCCGTCATGGCATCCGGAATGGGCATCCCGTCCATTGGCATCTATTCCTATGAACTGTATAATTTTTACAATGTCGAGAACATTATCCGGATCGGTTCTGCCGGCGGCATGAGCCCGGCTGTTCATCTCCGTGACGTCGTTTTCGCCATGAGCGCCTACACCAACTCCAATTTCGGCCGTCAGTATGGCTTTGACGGAAATGTCGCGCCCTGCTGTTCCTTTGACCTCCTGATGAAAGCCGTCAAGGCGGCTGAAGCAATCGGTGTCACCCCAAAAGTCGGCGCTCTTTATTCCAGCGATATCTTCTATGATGAATCCGGTGCTGCCAAAATTCTCCGGGATCTGGGCGTCCTTGCCACCGAGATGGAATCTGCCGCCCTTTATCTCAATGCGGCCAGAGCAGGAAAAAATGCCCTGACCATCTGCACCATCTCCGACATGATCTTTACCGGGGAATCGCTCCCGGCGGAGGATCGCCAGAACACGTTCACGCAGATGATGGAAATTGCACTTGAAATCGCCTGAGGACTGGCATTTTCACTAAGGAGTTGCCCCGCGAACAGCTCGGGCAGCAGAAAAGCGCTGAAATTCAGAAAGGAACAACATGCTTTATCGTCTCTTTATTTCCTCGGATATCGAGGGTACCTGCGGCATTGCCCACTGGGATGAAACCGAACTGACCAAACCGGATTCAGCTCCGTTCCGCCAGCAGATGACACGGGAGGTCAGCGCCGCCTGTGAGGGCGCGCTCAGTGCCGGCTGTGAGGATATCCTGATCAAGGATGCCCACGACAGTGCACGGAATCTGTTTCCGGATCAGCTGCCGGAACAGGCTTCCATTTTCCGCGGCTGGGGCAGTGACATTCATTCCATGATGTCCGGCATTGACGGCAGTTTCACCGGCGCGTTCTTTACCGGCTATCACTCCTCCTCCAATACGGACACCAATCCCCTGTCCCACACCATGAATACCCAGAACATCTCCATCACCATCAATGGCATTCAGACCAGTGAAATGCTGATTAACCTGTATGCCGCTGCCCTTTATGATGTGCCGGTCCTGATGGTCACCGGGGATGTGGGTGTCTGTGAACAGGCCAAACGCATCTCCCCCAATATTTATACGGTTCCCGTGTCAAGAGGCCGGGGAAACGGCTCCATTTCCATCCATCCCGCTGTCGCGGTGCGGCGCATCCGGGAAACGGCCGCGGCCGCCTTTGCCGAGGGCATCAAGAACCCGGACCGCTTCAGGGTGGACCTGCCGAACAAGTTCGACGTTGAGGTTTCCTTCGTCCAGCACTTCAAGGCACGCCGCGCCTCCTTCTATCCGGGGGTCCGTCAGACCGGTCCGCGCACCGTTCTGTTTTCATCCGATGCCTATTACGATGTCCTTCGCTTTTTCATGTTCTGCCTGTAAGGAAAGAGCATCATGGCCAGCCATGATGCTCTTGTTTTTTATTCAGGCGGGATTACGGCTGCTTGCCGATATAGGCCAGGATGCCGCCGTCCACATAAAGGATGTGTCCGTTGACGAAATTGGAGGCATCCGATGCCAGGAAGACGGCCGGACCCTTGAGGTCTTCCGTGGTTCCCCAGCGGGCTGCCGGCGTCTTGGAGACGATGAACTGATCAAACGGATGACGGCTTCCATCCGGCTGACGCTCACGCAGCGGAGCGGTCTGCGGGGTCTCGATATAGCCGGGTCCGATGCCGTTGCACTGAATGTTGGCCTCGCCGTATTCAGAGCAGATGTTCCGGGTCAGCATCTTGAGGCCGCCCTTGGCTGCCGCATAGGCAGAAACCGTCTCACGGCCCAGTTCGGACATCATGGAGCAGATGTTGATGATCTTGCCATGGCCCTTCTCGATCATTCCGGGAATGCAGGCCTTGGAAACAATGAACGGCGCGTTCAGGTCGACGTCGATGACCTTGCGGAAATCCTCTGCGCTCATCTCGATCATGGGAATCCGCTTGATGATGCCGGCGTTGTTCACCAGAATGTCGATGATGCCCACCTCCTCACGGATCTTGGCCACCATCTCCTGTACCTGAGCCTCATTGGTGACATCGCAGACATAGCCGTAGGCCTTGATGCCCTTCTCCTGATAAGCCGCAATGCCCTTGTCCACCAGTTCCTGCTTGATGTCGTTAAAGACGATGGTTGCACCCGCGTCGGAGAGCGCGGTGGCAATGGCAAAGCCGATGCCATAGGAAGCGCCGGTGACCAGAGCCACTTTCCCCTCAAGGGAGAAATTGTTCATAAATGCATTCATTTTGAATCTCCTCCATTTTTTTTGATTATGCTTATTATAACAGATCCATTGGATCTAAGTTATCCATGTCATCAAAATCCTGGTTCTCGCCGCACATGCCCCAGATAAACGTATAGTTGCTGGTTCCAACGCCCGTGTGAATCGACCAGGACGGCGAAATAACGGCCTGTTCATTGTGCATGATGATGTGCCTTGTCTCTTTCGGCTCACCCATCATGTGGAACACGATGTTGTTGTCCTTCAGATCAAAGTAGAAATACACTTCCATCCGGCGCTCATGGGTATGGCAGGGCATGGAATTCCAGTTGCTTCCCAGGGCCAGCTGCGTCATTCCCATACAGAGCTGACAGCTCTGCATGACCGCCGGGTGAATATACTGATTGATCACGCGCTTGTTGCAGGTTTCCGGCGAGCCCAGCGGACGCTTGTTGGCCTTGTCAATATCGATCAGCACATTGGGATAGGTCTTGTGTGCCGGACAGGTATTGATGTAGAACTTGGCCGGATTGTCCGGATTCTCACTGGTCAGAACGATCTTCTTTGCGCCCATGCCCACATACAGTCCGTCATACTGCTTAAGGTCATATACCTTGTCATCCACACAGATGCGGCCTTTGCCGCCGATATTGATCACGCCCATCTCACGGCGCTCAAGGAAGGTCTCACTGGCCAGTTCCTTGCATCCCACCAGCTCCACCTGACCATGCACGGGCATGACGCCGCCGGCAATGATCCGGTCAAAATGCGAGTAGGTAAATACCGCCTCATCCGCCTCAAAAATGGTCTCAATCAGGTATTCGCTGCGAAGACGGTCCGTCGTGTAGTGCTTCGCATCAAGGGATGCGGAAGGCTGCCGTACGGTAAGTTTCATGTGTCATCCTCTCCTTTTCATCAAGATACCGAAATTTACAATCCGTGTTCAGGTCCTATTCATCTATCCGCTCAAGGTCTCCCGTATCCCCCCGGGCATACCCTGCGCCGAGGATGTCCGATCTTGAGAGGGTATATGTCTTTTTGCCCGCGCGAACCTCCGCTGTTTCCTCCGAAACAGCCAGGACCGTCACGTTCTTTTTCTCTGCCTGTCCGGAACTGTTCAGGTAAATGAGCACAATTTTCCGTTCCTTGTCCAGAGAGTAACGAAGAAAATGCTGAACATTGTCCATCTCTATTCGATCCCGCTGCGGTAAATCCGGATGCCGTCCCTTTCATACACCAGCTCATACGTCTGGCGCAGTTCCTCCACATCCACGATCATCTCAGCCCGTTCATAGTCACTTTCATAAATATAGTCAACCCTGTACTTTTTAAGAATATCCTGAGAGCCGGCGGGATCCGCATAAAACCGGATGCAGTCCTGCCGCTGTTCCCCGTAGTCAAGTCCGTGGAAGAACACATACAGATCACTGCCGCAGATAATCTGGCGGCCTGCCAGGGAGCAAACCGGATTGATATGCTGCTGACCGGTCATAAAGACGGCCTCTCTGTCCGTATTTTCCTCAATCCATTCACCGGCCTCCACGGCCCCCGCGGAAAACAGCTGATACGAGGACACCGCTTCCCTGGCCAGGGACAGCGCGCCGGATAAGAGACTTCCGGCCATGAACAGGGCGCACAGAATGACTCTGCCCCTCAGTCCCTCAAGACGGCACATCAGGACGGATCCATAGTCCGCCGCCAGCATGACGGCAAACAGGTACCAGAGATAAAAGAGTTTGTTGTTGTCGTATTCATTCGGCTGAAACAGAATGAATTCGGCCACGACATAGATGGCGGTCATCCCCAGGACGATGTCCAGTTTCCCGCGCCGGCGGCATCCCACGATGGCGCAGAGGATCAGGATATACGGAAGGCCGGCATTCTTGATCCAGAACCAGAAATATCCGTCAATGAGACCCATGTTCCCGCTGTTGTTGACCCAGTTGAACTGGATGCGCAGCGCGCCGCCCTCCACGGTTTGCCGGATGGCATTCCCCAGCAGCTGCGGCATTGCCAGGAGAAGGACCAGTGCCAGATAGATTCCGGCCGTTTTCAGCGTCTGCTTCCGGTTTTCATCCGAAATGAGCCGTGCAAGGATATACCCGCCGGAAAACAGGCCCAGAGCCAGAAAGGTATGGGTATGGACGAGGGGAATGGCGCCCGCCGTCAGGGAAAGCAGCACAAGGCTTGTCCGCTTTTTGTTTTCAAAGGTCTCAATCAGATAATAAAAGGCCGGCAGCACCATGGCCCAGCCGCCCAGCAGAGAACGCTGGGGAATCATCAGGTCCGCGATGACATTGGAAAAGCGCAGATTCAGTTCCGGCTGATTGGCCGGCGTCTTGTAATACCCGGTAAAGATCTCAAGGACACGCTGGAAATTATCCCGAAAGGCCAGATCGAAATCGTACAGAAAACCGAGGCCGCCGTTGAGAAAGAAAAACAGAAAAGCCGCCGTAATGGTATAGGGCCGGTTTCCCAGAATGCGTCTGCCCAGCAGGATAAAGCCCGCGTAGGTCAGGAACATCAGGTAGGTCCCCGGAACCGCCAGGGCCAGATTGACGGGCATGCCCAGAAGCCAGAACGTGGTGCTCAGGGAATCCGTCAGATAGGGATACGCCAGACCCGTTCCGTAGAGCAGATTATAGGCCGGCGGGAACCGGGCATCCTTCAGGGAGGTCATAAAGGAAAGATGCATGCACAGGTCACCGTAGGTGGACTGGCCGCACCAGTAAGATCCATCCGCGGCGGGCATGAGCATATGGGTCCACTGAAGGTATCCGGAAAACAGGGTGAACGGAATCAGCAGCAGCCAGAAAAAGCGCACGAATTTCCGGTCATTCTCCTTTGCAGGCATCACATCCGCGGGCCTTTTCTGCCGGCAGATCAGGACCACCGGGACTAGATAGGCAAGGGCGGCCGCAATATGGGCCATGACGGAGAAGCGAAACAGCCAGGCGGCAAGAACCGGAAGCCACATTTCGCTGATCACGCCCAGGCACAGCCCCAGCCACACCCGGGTCAGGGTTCTTTTTTCCGGAAACAGCCTGCCGATGATCATCAGGCCGCCAATGGCAAAGTAAACGGTATAACAAACTGCAATCATCATTGTCCTACTTATAGCCGGTTCAGAATCATAAAGATGATTTTGCTGTCAAACATGGGTGCCAGTTTCGATTCGCTGATGACTTTTCCCACCGCCTCCACGGGGACGACGGCCATCACCAGCGGGACCAGGGCAAACAGAATGAATACCAGCAGGATGCCCCGGATACCGCCAAAGACCCCGCCCACCAGCGCATCCAGATGCCGGAGAACCGGAAATTCAAAGACATAGGCAATCATATGCACCAGCAGCGTGGAAATCAGAAAGGCAATCAGGAACGTAATCAGAAAACTGAGAATGGAAATGGACACGTTCACAATGGTCCGGCTGAGAATCTCCGAGACTTTCTGTGTCTTTTCCGCCGCCGCTTTCCGGATTTCCTCCACGAACACACTCCTGAAACTGTCCGGCAGACGGACCTCATTCAGAAGGCCGTCCAGCATCGGCTGGGTAAGACTTGAGGCCGGCAGATCCGAAACATCATTGTTTCGTATCCGGCTGCCGGCATCGGTATAGTAGGTCAGTGTCCGGATCAGCGTTTCATTCTTCTTCAGTGTGTCCGCCACCTGACCGCTCATGGTGGTGGCAATGAACACGGAGAGGATGACGGAGGCAATGCCAAGGACACTGCTGATAAATCCCCGGTACATCCCGTAAAGAACACTGACGGCAATCACCGCAATGATGATGATGTCAATGATATTCATCTTTTTCTCTCTTCCTGCAGGTGACCGCTGATCAAAGCGGAAGCTCTACGATATAGATGTTGGAACCGCTTGCCACGACAGCGCGGTTCTCACTGATCATCCCCAGAACATTGGTCACCGGAATATCCAGCGGATAGGCAGTAAACGTCGTATCCTCAAAACGGCAGGCATAGACGGTATCCTGCGAGAAGCCGTAAACACACCGCTGACCCAGCAGCGCCGAAACGCATTTTCCGGGCAGATGCAGCATCCGGTTGACATTCCCGTACATCAGCCGGACATTGCTGACCGTCTGTCCGCCGCTCAGTTCCAGCGACGGAATCAGAAGCTGGTAAACCGTGTTGCCGATTTTCCGGACATCACGCAGTGTATAGCCGTAGATGAGGGTCGAGGAGGAATCCTCCACCGCACGATAGGTATAGTGAAGAATCTCACGGGTCGTGACAATGTTCAGGATGCCGTTCATGTCATAGATCTTATAGGCGATATAGTCACCCAGGGACGTTTTTCCGGTTGACAGCCGTCCCGGCTGGAAGGTCTGCAGCTGTGTGGAGATGACGGTTCCGCTGGTATCAAGGCCCATCATCCACATGTATTCGGTGGTCTGCGTGCTGGAGGCGGCGGTGGCCTCAAAAAAGCCGATGTCAAGGAGTGTCTGGGACTCCACGGGGATATTATCCACCACCCGTCCCTCGCCGTCAATCACCGTCACCACGCCCTTGTCGGCCGTC
Source organism: Clostridia bacterium (assembly GCA_017626895.1). GTDB lineage: Bacteria > Bacillota > Clostridia > Christensenellales > Aristaeellaceae > Ventricola. The sequence continues at coordinate 7,356 of JAGAHV010000319.1, forward strand.
CCGATGAACGCGGCGGAATAGGACTTGCCCGCACTGGCAAACTGAATGCTGTCGGACATCTTATTGTTGTAGATGAGGCGGCCCCTGCTGTTCAGAATATACAGTTCATTTCCTGACCAGGCGACGATCTTGTTCTCCGCCGCATCATAGTCCGCGTTGGTGCCGATCTGGTAGCTCCATTCATTGGCCCCGCTGGGCAGGACGCAGTGGATGGTCGTTCCGTCATAAAACAGAATCCGGTCCCCGAAAGGGGTAATGTTCTGTGTAATGGTGGCCGCGATCTTCGTGACCCGGCCAATGCCGGCTCTGCCTCTGCCGCTGAAAACCTGAAAGACCACCACAAGAAGGATCACGGCAAGCACGACAATTCCTGCCAGAATACGGAGCAGGAACCGCCTGTTTTTCCGTTTTTTCTTCTTTCCCGGAAGGTAACTGAATTTATTCTCAGATGTTCCGCCGCCGCTGGTCGCATAGCGGTAAGTCGCTTGTTTTCTGTCCATCTTTGCTGAACTCTGTCTGTTTTGCTTATTGATGAGCCATGTGTCCGTTTGCCGGAGCAGATGGGTTCCGGCCCAAGTCCGACGAACTGTCGCTGCAGGGCCAGTCCGGAGAGCACTTTTCCACTTTTTAGAAATACACAGCTCTGCACAGCTGTGCCTGTTTCCGGATCCCCTTTTGAATCTGCCTCTGTCTGCAGCACGCAAATGACTTTTACACTGCAAATCCACAGGTTCTCATCCACTTTTCCACAGGTGTTGTTGAAAAGTGGATAACTTTGTGGATAAAATGTTGATATTTGTGGAAAACTGTTGAGAACTGCTCAATTGGCGGTCAGTGTTCCCTTTTCCACCTGGTAGAGCGTCCCGTTTCCCGTATCTCCGAGATCGGAGATATCGGTGCAGGTCACAAAGGTCTGAATCTGACTGATCCGCTCCCCCAGGGCCAGGCGCCGGTTCATGTCCAGTTCACTCATGACATCATCCAGCAGCAAAATCGGGTTCTCCCCCTTCATTTCGGCCATATAGGAAAGCTGGGCCATCTTCAGTGACAGGACGGCACTGCGCTGCTGCCCCTGGGACCCGAACACCCGGGTTTCCTTTCCGTTGATGCGGATGCTGATATCATCCCGGTGAATGCCGAACCCGGTCGTCTGCCGGCGGATATCATCCTCTCTTGAGGCATACAGCTGTTCCAGCATTTTCTGCCGGACATTGTCCGACTCCCTGAGCGCGGAAACATACCGCAGCGTCAGTTCCTCCTTCTGCCCCGTCAGATGCCGGTGTTCCGCGGCCGCAAGACGGGAGAGCTGCTCCGTCGCCTCAATGCGCCGGATGGCCACCTCCGCCCCGCTCTCGGCAAGCATCTCATCCCATGGATCCAGGGTTGAACGAAGGGAGGGCTTCGCATTGATCACCCTCAGCACCGCGTTGCGCTCACTGAGCGCCTTCGTATAGCGCTGCAGATGATAGAAGTAGACCGTGTTCAGCTGAGAGAGCAGCATGTCAAGGAACCGCCTGCGCTCCCCGGGTCCCCCCTTGATGATCAGCAGATCCTCCGGGGAGAACAGGACGCCGCACAGATGCCCGAACAGTTCGCCGATGCGCTCTGCCTTCCGTTCCCCGATTTTGATGTTTTTCTTCTTTTTCTGTCCCCGGGCAAGGATGATCGTCACCTCATGCGTTCCATCCCGGTGCGCCGCCTTGACCGTCACCCGGCCAAAGGGCTGCTCCCACCGGATCATCTCCTCATCCCGGCTGGTCCTGTGGCTTCGCCCCACGCAGCACAGATGAAGCGCCTCAACGATGTTGGTCTTCCCCTGTGCGTTGCTTCCGATGAACACATTCATTCCCGGACCGGGTGTGATCTGCACGCCTTCATAATTTCTGAAATCCTTCAGAATCAGGGAATCCACTTTCATTCCGCTACCAAACCTCGACTGACTCAGGACACACGGACAGGCAGAATCAGATAGAGGTACCTGTCACTCTCATCCGTAGGATAGATGATGCAGGGGTTGATGTTCTTCTTGAACCGGATATTGATCTCCTCATCGCTGATGCTCTTCAGGATGTCCATCATGTACTTGACGTTGAAGGCGATCTCAAGATCCTTGCCCTCGCAGCTGATGTCAAGCTTTTCCTCCATGCCGGTATTGGGCATGAGAATGATCAGGCGGCTTGAATAGCTGTCTACCTTGAAGGTGACCAGGCTCGACTTGGATTCCCGGCCGATGAGCATGGCGCGGTCCATTGCCTCCATCAGCTCAACCCGCTTAATGCTGATCCGGGTCAGATAATCATCGGAGATAATCTGGTTATACTTCATGTACTCGCCCTCAAGGAGCCGGGCGATGATCTGGTTCTCCCCGATCTTGAAACTGACGTGGCTCCGGCTGAACGTGAGGGTCACCGGATCCTCCGAATCGGACAGAATTTTCGCCACGTCTCCCAGAATCTTCCCGCCGATGACCGCACGGATCGTATCACCGGACAGGTCCAGCGTATCCTTGCAGATGGCCAGACGGTACCCGTCCAGCGCCACCACCTTGATGTTCTGATTCTCAATCTCAAACAGGCATCCGGTCAGGATCGGGCGGCTCTCATCCACGGCAACGGAAAAGAGCGTTCCGTTAATCAGCTGCTTCAGCTGTTTCTCGGTCAGCTGAACCGTCTGCCCCTTGATGGAGGGCAGTTCGGGAAATTCCAGCGCGTCCATTCCGGCGATGGTGGTCCGGAACTGAAAGCTGGATATGCTGGCCAGATAGCGTTCATTGATGCTGATGTCTACTTCCGTACCGGGAAGTTTTCGTGCAATTTCGCAGAAAAATCTGCCCGGAAGGACCACACTGCCTTCTTCCTCGACATTTGCATGAACGTGGCACTCGATTCCCATGGTCAGATCGGTAGAGGTCAGAACGATGGAATCCCGCTGTGCCTCAATCTGAATGCCTTCCAGAACCGCTTTGGCTGATTTGACGGGGATGGCGTGGAAGGCGATGGAGAGGGCTTCGTTAAGCTCTGCAACATTACACGAAAAGCGCATACAATCCTCCAAGCGTAGATGTAGTATATAGGAATTAGTAGTATTGGTAATAGAGATGTGGAATATGTGGAGAATCCGCGGAAAAGGCCTGAAATAAAGGGCTTTTTTCTGTGGATAACGTGCTGAAAATCGTGTGGAAAAACAACGGTTAATCCACAACTTATCCACATATCCAAGGGATAAGCCGGACGTTTCCGGACGGTCCCCGGGCAAAGCTGTCCATCTGAACAGGACCTGCAAAACCGTCCAGTCTTATTATGAGGATAAAACGGGAAAAAGTCAAGAAAGGAGTTGTCCGTGTCAGGACGTTCATCGCCTGTCAATGGACAAAGCATTGCCCCCGGAATCCGTGAAAAACGGAGAAAATCCCTCCGGCACTGGCCGGAGGGGGCAGATAGCCTTGACTTGAAACGGCCGCCTCATTATAATTCGGCAGGAAGTATCGGATGAATCGGTCCGGAAGAAGTGCATTGTCGTAACAGTCTGTCAGATGCTGGACAGAACAAGGCTGCCTGAGACCAGCCGCAAAATGAACCGGGAGGCGCAGAAATGGAAATCATTGCCAGACTGGAAAGTGCATATGATGAGAAGTTCGGGATTCCCAGACAGAGCGGACTGGCCTCCCATTCCCTGGAGCGGATCGTATTTGAGAAGCCCTACCGCCAGATGGAAGCGGTTCGCGGGATCGAGGGATATTCGCATCTCTGGGTCCTGTGGCAGTTTTCCGGTATTCCGGAGTCCTCTTCGGAACACTTTTCGGCGACGGTGCGTCCGCCGCGGCTGGGGGGAAATGAACGGATGGGGGTATTTGCCACCCGCTCGCCTTTCAGGCCAAACCGGATCGGGCTTTCCTGCGTGCGTCTTTTGTCCGTGGACCGGACCTGTGAGGAGGCGCCCGTGCTGATTGTCAGCGGCGGGGACATGCTCAACGGGACGCCGGTGATTGATATCAAGCCATATCTTCCATATACGGATGCGCATCCGGAGGCACTGAACGGATTCTCGGATGATTCCGCCGCGGTTCTGTCGGTGCAGTGTCCGCCGGAGCTGCTCCTTAAAATTCCCGAACAAAAAAGGCAGGCGCTCCTTGAAGCGCTTGCCCTTGATCCGAGACCCGGCTATCAGGCGGATCCCGAACGGATATATGGCATGCTGTTTGCCGGAATGAACGTCCGCTTTACCGTGGACGGGAACATCCTCAGGGTGCTCTCAGTCGGCATCTGATTCAGAACTGTCCGGCTGTTCTGATTTCTCTGAATTTTCCGTGTTCTCTGCTTCCTCAGAAACCGTATCCTCAGGAACATCATCCTCCGGGGCCGGATGATCCCGGAGAAAGTCGAGGAGTTTCTGATCCGGGGCGGTTTCCTCGGTTTCCGGAATGCTGACGGTGACCTGTTCGCCCGTTTCAGACAGGGCGATGACCTTTGTGGCGGTGTTTTCGTTGTTGATGGCGAACCGTCGGACCACGTCCCCCCGTCCCTGAAAATGCATGGGAATCAGGATGCGGGGCTTGAGATTCATCAGGAAATAGTTGGCGCCGGCATCATGCATCCTGCCCTGACGGGGATCCACGGGAAAGAACGCAATGTCAATGACGGTCTTTTTCTGAATGAGGGGCTCAAGACAGCGGTAAAAGTCCCGCTCGGCGGCTTCGATTTCCACGATGGTCGATTCATCCCGCCAGTGCCAGAGATTGAGGTTTCCGGCATGGAACAGGGTGATGCCGGAAATGGAAATCAGAAAGGAAACGCCCTCATCGGTTGAATCGTAGGCCGTCACCGTCATATTGTCGACGCTGACCTCATCTCCCGGCTGCATATGGATGCCCTCATAGGATTCCGGAATGTCAAACCCGAGGAAAAAGCGGGTATTTTCAGGAACGATGGAATAGAGTTCCGGATCAAAATGATGTTCATGATGATGGCTGGCAAAAACATACAGCCGGTCAAATGCGCGCAGCGTTTCCTCATCCGGCATCATCTGATCATCGGCACCTGTGCTGCTGGCATCGAACAGAAAACCGGTTTCATCGTACCAGACCAGAAAACCGCTCCCTCCCAGGTAACGAATGGAGATGTCTTTCACGTCTCAGATCTCCTTTCCGGGCCTCACATCTGTCAGAGCATCCCTGTCCTGGCAAATGACAGACTGTCGCTGTGCGGCAGGGCCACTTATTTACATAGACTCTCAGTTCTATTTTATCTGTTTGCCTCCAAATGTCAACCTTTTTTATGTATTGTTTATCTTTACTTCTCCATTTTTTATTTAAAAACAGGAAAAAATCAGCGCTTAAAAACCACTTTTTAGAAAAATCTTCTGTATATGCCTATTTGTCAAACAGGAGAACCGGAAAGATTGCCGGGTGACCCGGGAACGATGAGAAGGGAACGGGCATTGGTCAAACAGGAGCATCAGAAAAGCCGCGGTGCCGAAAGGCCAGGCTGTGAGGAGGAGAAGAACATTGGCCATGCAGTGCGTGGATGTTTATGATTTTGACGGAACCATTTACCGGGGAGATTCCACGGTGGATTTCCTCATCTATCTGGCAGGAAAACGAAAAAGTCTGCTGCTCAGGGCGGTCTTTCTGATTCCGGCAGCCGTTCGTCTGCTTTTCACGGGGGATCTTACCCGGTTCAAGTCCAGTCTGTTCAACCAGATTGCCGGGAGGGTGGATCTGTTTGCAGAGGGGGAACGGTTCTGGCGGGAAAGCGGTGCGCAGCAGAAAATCAACGGCTGGTTCAGAAAAAGACCGGTGGATGTACCGGTGATTATTGCCTCCGCCTCACCGGAGTTTGAGCTCAGATGGATTGCCAAAGAGCTTGGGGCGGATGACCTGATCTGCACCCGCTGTGATGAAAAAACCGGAAAGCTGATTGGACAGAACTGCAAAAGTGATGAAAAAATCCGCCGGATCCGGGAAAAATACGGGGATGTTTCCATCCGGTCCATGTATACGGACAGCATACGGGCAGACCGGCCGCTGCTTGAGCTGGCGGAGAACCGGTTTCTGGTCAATGCGAAAACCGGTGAGGTAAGACCTTTGCTGCCGGAGGAGCTTCGATAAACTCCGGTCTGTTCAGCGAAAGGGCGGACAATCAAAGAGAAAGGAATGCAGGCTTGTCCGGGAGAGGAAATCCTGCAGAAAAGAACATGTTTGATCGACTGACGAAGGGTGAACCTGTCGTTATTCTGGATCTTGAATGGAATCAGGGAAGCTATTACACCAACCCGAAAATTCCCCACGAGATCATTGAAATCGGTGCCTGCCGGATAGATGCGCAGGGACAGATTGTGGCAAGGTTCAGCCGGATACTGAAACCCAGAATTTACCGGCAGATCGACCGGCATATCCAGAAAGTGACGGGGATTACGCAGGAGGAACTGGACAGGGGGGAGCACTTTGCGGATGCCTGGCAGGATTTCATCCATTTTACGGAGGGAGCCCGTCTGGTGACCTGGGGCAGGGATGATTTTCCGGTGCTCAAGCGGAACGTGGAATTCATCCGGGCGGATATGCCCTTTGAACCGCCCATCGATGCCCAGCTTCTGTTTGGCTATCTGTTCTATAAGGACAGCAGCCGCCAGTTCAATCTCCATTCCGCCCTTGAGGAAATGCAGATCACCAGTGAAATCCCGGCGCACCGTGCCATTTATGACGCGGAGGCGACGGCCCTGCTGCTGCCGCTGATCGATGAAAAGCTGGGGCAGCTGGAGGCAGATGAGATGGCGGCCCTTGACACGATTCTGGACAAGGAAAAACGGATTGCCCTGGCAAAAGTGGTCTCCTTCCCCACCACCTATATCAGTTTCACCGAGGCGATCATGGACAGGAGGGTCACGCATTTTTACTGTCCGGTTTGCGGCAGCCGGGCCAATTTTTCCGTTCCATGGTTTGACGCGGGAAAGGAAAAGTATGAGGCAGTCGCCCGGTGCCACAGCCATGGTTACATTCAGGGAAACATGCATTTCAAAAAAAGCACGAAAGGCTGGGTCGTCATCAGCCAGCGTTTCTCTCAGGCCAGTGAGGAACAGGTGAAAAGTGTCAAGAACAAGTATCATGCCTTTAAAATGATACCGGAAAACAAACGCCATCACCGGCTTGAAATGAATCTGCCCTCATCCGGCAGGAAAAATAAGGCATCAAATCCCGGTTGAGGCTTGAGTTTTCCGGTGGATTTGGTATAATTGCAATAAAATTACACAGAATTATTCCGGAAATGCTTTTTCGGCTCAGAAAAGACCGGGAAAGGATCTGTCCGGATGCGGCAAAAGTCCATTTCAGGTTTGCCTGAAAGATGATGGAGGGAATATGAAAAAGAATGTCTTTGTTGTTCTTCTCGCGCTGATGCTGACCATGTGTTCACTGTGCATGGCGGAGTCAGCGGGAACGGAAGAGCTGCCGGTGACAACCGAATATCGGTGGTTTGTGAATCAGTACAGAAACGTCAGAACCGTCAAGGTGTCCTATTATGACAATGTTTACGCAAACAATCACGGCACATACGGCCTGACCCCCTTTGCGTCCACCGTTCCCCAGGAGTATTTTGTCAAAGATGCGAACGGCACACTGGCGGTTGCACCCATTGTCAATGATATTACAGATGCCATGCGTGTCCGTCTTTTCGGTGCGGATATCGGTGAAACGGCCCTCCTGTACGGACAGTACTGTGAGCGGATTCGCGGAAAGAAAGGAAAAGTCGGCTTCTCCGGCATTCATGAGGGAATTGATTTTGTCAGCTTCAAGGGACTTCCGATTCATTCCATTCTGGATGGCGTCGTAACCCGTGCAGGTGACCGGAACGGAACGGTCGGCGTTTACAACGAGGAATATGACATTACCCTTCTGTATCTTCACTGCCAGAAGATCTGTGTCAAGCGCGGCATGGAGTTGAAGGCCGGGGACATCATTGCACAGGAAGGCGGAAAAGGCATTTATGCCGGCTATGAGAACAATGTCAGTTATGCCAGAGCCGGCATCCGCCATGTAAACACCTCGCATTATACGCATGTGGAAATGCGGAAAGGCCGCCATACTAGCTCCAACAAATACAGAAATACAAAGCTTGAAAGTGACTGTCCTTACGAGGTTATGCAGAAGGCACTGGGTGTGACGGAATCCGGACGTGAGCCGGTGACCGAGGCAGCCGTGCTTGAGGCAGAACGGCTGAGAGCGGAAGCGGAGGCAGCGGCCCGTGCCGAGGCGGCAGCTGCGGCGGCCGCCATGGCAACACCGGTTCCGACGCCGGAACCCACGCCGGAAATCCTGATTGTGGACCAGATCCCGGGGGCGCCGGCAGCGGGTTATGGATTTGATCCCGCCACCTCCGGACCGGTTGCAACCCCCGTCCCCAGCAGTCAGCCGGTCGTAGAAAGCACTCTCCCGCCCACCTCCATCTGAGTTTCTTTCAGATTGTTAGTCAGTTGAAATACCATCAGCCGTATGTCTCCGGACATACGGCTGATGGTCATTAAATGCCCCTGCACATTGTGCAGAATGTCTCATCTGTGTGAATGAAACCGGTTCATGCCGGAGGTCGACAGGATTCAGAATGTACACATTTTTAATGTGTACGGACACTTTATTGTTGAAAACACCATAAATATGTATTTTTTATATACAGTTATTTTGTATAATGATGCAACATTGATCTGGTGTCTTCCGGGCAGATGGAATTGCCCTGATGATTATCGGTTTGATTCAGATTTTCCGGATGAGACGGACAGGTCACGAAACACCGGAAAGATCATAAACGGGGGTTAATGACGGGAAGTCATTAAAAATAAAAAGAGGGTTGGGATTTACGATGAAAAAGATTTGCATGCTGGGTTTGGTTCTTTCATTCTGTTTCCTTTTTGTTTTCAGTGCCTGTGCGGCTGTAGTAACGCCGGGACAGGAGAGTGTTAAAAAGACGGTAGACCTTCCAAGTGAAACTGCAAAAGTAATTCCTCAAACAAAAGTTCCGGTCCCGTGTGTCGTTATGAATGATGGAAGTGTAGTGGATATACGACTGGCTAAATACGAATCTACAAAGACTTTGCCGACACCCAGTGGTATTGGAGGATTTACCACTTACTGGGAGATTAAGTTAATGGACGAGGACTCACAGGGAGGAAGGGCAAAAATCGTTCTTCCGTATCCCGACGGTATGACTCAGTCAAGCGCACAGGGACGTTTTATTACGATTGAGCACGTTATCAACAGTGCAACAGGTCAATATGAGATCTTTTCAAATGATGGAACCATTGCAAACAGAAAACTGATTAACCTGCTTCCGGTCGGTATTGAAATCGAGGTAAGCAGTTTCAGCCCGTTCTATATGAAAACCAGTACGAAGCCGGAAAATCCGATGAATGTTCCGCAGACGGGGGACAAAGGTCTGTCTCTTGGAATTTGGGTTATCTGTCTGAGTGCTGCATTTGCAGGGCTTATGATTTTCAGAAATAGAAAGAATAAGAAATAATCATCATTTGCACTGAAAAGTTCCGGGAAACTGGAACTTTTTTGTTGCAGATTTTGGAAAGACAGGAAAGTTTGGTGTGGCTGTATGTCGGGAAAATCAATGAACGCGATCAAAGAAAAGGATATTCCTGAAGTCCTGCAGATGATCCTTACGACGGGAATAGCCGCTTTTATGCTTTGCATCCTGCCCCTTGTGGTTAACAGGGGGTATTTGGATATCAGCACGTTCAAGACCGTCATCCTGATCAGGTGGATGCCGGTGCTGGCAGGACTGTATCTGCTTCTTTGCGTGCTGAACCGCAAGTGGCCGTACAGACGGTTACAGGAACGGAAACTGCCGCTGATTTTTCTTGGTTTCATGGTGCTGGCCTTTTGTCTGTCTGCCGCGCGGTCCGGATTATCCCCCGCCGTCCTCTGGGGCGAAAACGGACGGGATGCAGGTCTGTATTTTCTTCTTTGCTGTCTCCTTGGCTGTTTCTGTATCGGAACCGGAAAATGCCATGAAAGGTTTCTTCAGGCCGCTATTGTCCTTTCCGGGGCGTTTATTGCCCTGACAGGGTATCTGAATCTCCTTGGCCTGGATCCGCTCGGAATGCACGCCGGGATTCCTGAGGAACACCGGGTGGTTTTTCTGTCAACCATTGGAAATGTCAATTTTTATGGCTGTGCGCTCCTCTTTTCTCTCTCACTGGCAGCGTCCATGTGGATCTCAGGCAAATACCCGGTTCCCGGATTTTGCTTTTCCCTGGTCATCGCAGCCGGAATCTGCTGTTCGGTTACAGATACGGCACTGCTGGGGATGCTGTGTACAGGTCCAATCCTGCTTTATATGAACTGGGGAAACGGCAGGGTGATGAGACGTGCCCTTCTTTTCAGCATTATGTGCATTCTCCTTATTCCTGCTGTTCATAAATCCATGATTTACTGGAGCCGTCTGTTTGTTCGGTTTCCGGGTCTGACGGCGTTCATGATAAAGAAGTACGTGTTTATTCCCCTCGCGCTCCTCCTTTTTTGCGCATGGGTGATCCTGGGTTTGCTTGACAGGAAAGGAAAAGTGCCGGGGAGGCCCAGAGTCTGGGTGCTGCTTCTGATTTTTCTTGCGGCCGGTCTTCTCATTCTGTTTGCCGGCCTTCGTTTCGGGAAGATGAACTATGATGGTGTTGACCTTAAGGGCGGGGAGAAAGCAGAATTCCGAATCATGGAATTTGCCGGAAAACGGGGGCAGATCTACGATGCCTGTCTGAGATGTTACAACGATTTTTCATGGGATCAGAAGCTCTTCGGAGTCGGAGTGGATAATCTTCGTTCAGTGATCGATCCATACCTGTATATTGACGGGGAGCGGATATTTAAAGAAGGGGATATTCTGGATGATGCACACTGTCAGCCTCTTCACTATCTCCTGACCTGCGGTTTGCTGGGATTTGCAGCCTATACGGGCTTTTATCTCTGCATTGTCTGCGTTTTATGCAGGAGGCGGGAAAAGACCTCTTTTGCGGACGGAATTCTGCTCTCTCTTCTTTTGTATCTTCCCAGTTTTCTCGTAAATGTGGCTCAGCCCATTATGCTTATTCTTTTCTTTGGGGCGGCAGGAATCGGCATGTCCTGCATTCAGGAAAGGGAAATCAATTCAGATGTCCGGAAGGAAAGCTGAAAAACGATTTGTGAGATTCAGCGTGTTTTAAAAAGGCTCAGATTGGTTGTGTGCATAGATTGATGCAAAAAAGAAAGGCAGAACGAACATGTTCTGCCTTTCCGCCGAAAGTACCGTTAACGAAGAACCAGGGGGAAGGATGGAGAATCTCCTCTTCCCGTGGATGACCGGATTTCATTGGCTCTCAGGCTGAATGACATCCGGTCATTTTTTTTCACATGATGCCTTCCCGCCAGGCGGTCAGCGGCAGTGTGAAGCTCTGCCGGGGAATGCTCTTGAAGGGCAGGCCGCGATCGCGCATCACCTGCTCCAATGCCTCGATGATGGTGGGAATTTCATTCATGGCCAGGAAGGTGATACGGAATTCCCCGCCGTGCTCAATCACATTCAGGTGCAGGGTATTTCCACCCGCGGGCTTGCAGAGGAAGCGGATGTCCGTCATCTGATCGGCATAGGCGGTTTTGTGCATGGAGCCGATGTAATCGATATAGAAAGTGTCGTGGGTGATGGTATTAAACTTGGCGGGCTTGCGTATCTCCTCATTGTAATCCGTGGCCTGTTCCATGCGCATGCGGTTCATCTGGCCAAGCATGTTATAGATGCTGCGGAACATGTCCGGGTTCATCTGCTGCTTCATCATGCCCCGAAGCTGGACGGCGCGCTGGTCGAAGGGCAGCGCGTCCATGGGCGTGCCGCTCATGGGCAGCATGATGCGGCTGGAGCAGTTTTTGAAGGTTTCATCGCATCCAAGCTGCCGCCGGATGGAAATGGGGACGATGGCAAATACGGGTGCATCGGCATCGGGGTGCAGCTGCCGGATGGCCTCGCCCACCAGCATGGACAGCATGATGGAGGGGGAGGTGCCGTTGGCCTTCACGAGGCGCATGAATTCCTCGGAGGGCAGGCGGAAGCCGTACTCCTGCATGTCGTTGGAGTTATTAAAGACCAGCTCCGGCAGATGATAGGGCACGGGCTGCTCGCGCTGGGGCATGGCGAAACCCGGGGAGACCTCATACATCTTCGAATAGGGCTCGAAGATCTCTGCCTCCGTCATCTGAGTGCTGTCGGTGCGGATGCCGCACGGGTCGTACTCTACGCCGTCCTTCATGCAGTAATAGTGATACAGGATGGATTCCATGAAGGTATAGATTCCCTGACCGTCACAGAAGCCGTGGAACATGGAAAAACAGGTTTTATGGCCATCCCAGGTAATATCCACCATATGATAGTTGGTTTCACTGCCGCCCACATGGCGGAGGCCTGCCACATGCGCCACCTCCATGGGCAGCGGGTTTTTGGCATAGTAGATTGCGCCGTGGTCGATGACCAGGGTGTCAGTCAGATAGGGCATCCGCTGAATGGTCCGTTCCAGGGCACGCTGGAGCAGCCCGCCGTCGACAGGATCCCGGTGGGTAATCTCCACCGTATAGCAGGGAATATCTACCGGCAGATAGACGTAGGGAAAACTGGAAATGGCCATTTCCTTTTTCTCAAAGTCAGGACGCGAAATTGTCATGCGTTATTTTCCTCCTTGTTCTGCATCAGAAAATCCTGAATGCTGAATTCGTTATCGTATAGAAAGTCCATGCAGTAGATGGGCTTTCCGCTTGGATAGTCGGTGTGGAAATCGCTGACTGCCTTCAGAATGATCTTCGCACTCATCGAGGTGTCGCGGCGCTTGTCGATGAAGTATTCCGCACCGTCGTCACTGAAGGAAATGCGCAGCCATTCGGGCATCAGCGTGATCCGCACCCGGATGTTGCCGGCGGCCGAATAGGCGTCCATGATGCGCTCGGTGAGCATCTCCTCCACTGCCAGTCGGATGGACATCACGCGGCGGCGGGTGAAGCCAACGGACTGAGCCAGCTCGCCGGCCATGCTGGTGACGGGGACGATGGCATAGCTGCTGTTGCGGACCACCACGTCGAACACGACCACACCGCCTGCCAGTTCCTCATCCACCGACAGCCGCAATAAGCGGTTGAGTACGTCCGCGTGGAGCGAACGCTGATCCAGCTTGCCGTTCACGTTCAGGGGAAAGCGGTCATACAGGAAGATGTGGGAAGGTACCTTGTACCGGGCGATGACGCTTCTCAGGGCTTTTTTCAGTGTCTCCTGATCGAAGCTCGCGCCGCCGTCGGTCATGGTGACGCAGGCCTCCACGCTCTCGCCGTAGATGGGATGGGGCGCACCCATGACCTTGGCCTCCCGGATGTTGTTCATCTGCATCAGGGCGCTTTCGATCTCGGAGGGCGAGATATTTTCGCCGCCCCGGATGATGACATCCTTGATGCGCCCGGACAGATGCAGATAGCCGTCCTCGTCGAAGCAGCCCAGGTCGCCGGTGTGCAGCCAGCCGTCTTTGTCGACAGGCTGCTTTTCCGTGGGCAGCTTGTCATAGCCGTTCATCAGGTTGCCGCCCCGGGCGACGACCTCGCCGATCTCGCCCTGGGGCAGGAAGCCGCCCCTGCCGTCGGAGATGCGGATATCCATGCCCTGAATGGCCTTGCCCACCGTCTGCGCCCGCTTTTCCACCAGGTCGGAGGGGCGCACCATGGTCAGCGGCGCCGCTTCGCTCTGACCGTACATGTTGATGAAGGTGGCATTGGCGTACTGCAGTTCCAGCCGCATCATCTGAACCGGGGTGGACATGCCGCCCGCGATCATGCAAAGATGCAGGTTGGGCACCACGTTTTCCTCAAAGCCCTCCGCTTCGGCCAGGCTCAGGTAAATCGCTCCCACCGCCGCCATGTCGGAAATGCGGTAGGCGTCGATCTCCCGAACCAGCGTGTCCGGCTTGTAGTTGGCCGGCAGACACACCGTCGCGCCGCGGCAGAGATACGCATAGCTCATCAGCAGTCCCAGAATATGAAACAGCGGAACGGCGACGCAAATACTGCGGCCGGCATCTGCGCCGATGTTGGTGTTGAAGGCATCGGCATCGAAGGTCAGCGCCCGCTGGGAAATCTGCACCGCCTTGGGCTGGGAGGTGGTTCCGGAGGTAAAGATGATGAATGAGGTATCATTCTCATCGGATTCGTCGGGCCGTTCAGGCACCGCCGCCTCATCGCGGAAAGCGACTCCCACGTTCAGCGCGGAGGGCCGGATGTCCATGCAGTGGCTTTCCGGGATGTCCGCAAGGGCAGCCAGATTTGCCATGGCACCCGGATCCTTTTTCGTCTCTCCGTTGTCGCCGCAGAGCAGGAAGCCCGTCTCCGTCATGGTCAGCAGTCCGGCGGCGTCCTGGCTGCTCATGCTGTAATTTACCAGCACGGCAGTGCCGCCGGCGCGGACGATGGCGAAGAAGGCGATCAGCCAGTTGGCAGAGTTGTAACTCCACAGTGCCACCCGGCTTCCCTGCTTCACGCCCATTGCCCGGAGCCTTTTTTCAAGACCAAGGATCCCCCAGTGCATCTCCTCATAGGTGCAGTTTTGACCATTGCTGACGATGGCCAGACGGCCCGGATAATCTCGACAAAGGCGCATTGACAATAAACTGTTTTCCATATCGTTCTCCACTTCACATCCTTTCGATCCATGTCATGATGGCGCTTCCCGAAAAAAAGAATGGGGACCGAATCTGTTGATTATACATTTTAATCCTGTCAGTCAGTTTGCCATTCAACCAAATAATACATCATGTTCCTTTCCCAATTTTGCGTTTTTTTATACTCAGAATTGATTATCCGACCTTATTGGTAGCGTTTGGCTTACGACCGCGTTTTTTCGGATTGTATTTCCTTCTCCATTGCTCTTTTGCGGTGTTGGTCATACATTCCGTCGGTGGAG